>NZ_JBMPGU010000003.1:0-319217 GCF_049323015.1 Thalassococcus sp. BH17M4-6 | reverse complement strand
ACCGGTTCCGGGGGGGGTTGGTCGCAACGGGGCGGTGTTGTTTGGGGGGGTGAACGGCTTTTGTGGCAGCCGTTCACCGCGATACCCGGGTTTTCATCACGCGCGCGCCCCGCATTTATCAGGTGGGCAGCGCGTCGGCGGCATATTGATCGACGAACTGACCGACGGGCGGAATAGGTTTGATCACATCGAGCAGGACCCCGTTCGGATCGCAGGTGATGAAGTGTCTTTGACCAAAGGCTTCGTCCGTCAGGGGCTTCAGGATTGGCAGACCCGCGTTTTCGGCTCGCCGGTACTCTGCGTCAACGTCTTCAACCTCGAAGTTGAGGATCAGGCACCCGGTCGACCCGCGCCCTTCGGCGGGGATGGTTTCGTGATCGCCTTTCAGGATCGCGAGGTTGACGTTGGGATCCTCGCTCGACTGCAGGTGGCAGTACCAGTCCGCGTCGAAGGCGACCTTGAAGCGGAAGTGGTCGACATAGAACGCCTTGGTTGCCTGTACCTCGTTCGTTTGGATGACGGGGTAGTATTGCGTGCATTTCATCTTGCGCCTCCAGAGAAAATACATACTGTCTGTATGTAAATGATTTTTAAACATACAGGCTGTATGTATGCAAGAAAAATCCAAGATCCGGTCCAACAAGGACCGCACGGAAGCAACCTGCGCGGCATTGCTGACCGCAGCCAGATCGTTGTTCGCCGAGAGGGGATATGCCGAAACCTCCACACCCGAAATCGTACGGGCCGCAGGTGTCACGCGCGGTGCCCTCTACCATCACTTCGAGGACAAGACAGCGGTCTTCCGTGCTGTCATCACAGAGGAATATCGCGCGGTCGCCGAGGAAATCACCCGGGCGGCCGGGTCGGCGCCGGGCTCGGCCCTCGATGCACTGCGGAAAGGGAGCCGCGGTTTTCTCGCGGCGATGAGCGACAAGGGACGCGTTCGGATCATGCTTCGTGACGGTCCGGCCGTTCTGGGGCGCGCAGAGCTTGACGAGATCGATCAACGCACCTCCGCAGACACCTTGCGATTGGGCCTGGCCGAGGCAATGGACGCTGGGGAGATCAGAAAGCTCCCCCTAAAGGCACTGACAAAGCAGATGTCCGCCCTGTTCGACCGGTCCGCCCTGGCCGTTTCGGAAGGGGATGATCCGGTCGAGCATCTGGAGGTGCTTGACGCCATCTTGCTGTCGCTCAGGTCGGCGCGGCATCTGCAAGCCGACCGGTCGTGAAGGATCGGGATAGACGGCCATGTTCGCAGTGACGGTCCCAAGGTCCCTCAAAATGCTGCAGAGGCTGTTGGTCCGTCGGCTGACATCAATTTCTGCAGTTCCCCGACACGCGACTGAAACTGTAGAAAAACTGGCGATCCGAAGGGCAGTCCTGCCGTGGGTCAGGCTCGCTCTGCCTGCCAATGGTCGAAATCCCGCTGTGCGGCCTCCAGGGTTTCTATGTTCAGCATCCGCATGACCAGGGCCCGGTTCAGCGCCCTGACGCGTTTGTTGATCGGCGTTCCGGGGTCCGCCTCGTCGTCGACGCCCAGCTTTTCATAAAGCGACAACAGCCGGTTCTGCACGGTGCGCAGCGACATGCCGCGCCGTTCGGCGATCAGCTTGTCCTGCAGGCCGATGGCCAGATCGAGCAGCACGGCATATTCGCTGTCGTCCAGCGCATTGCGCGGCGAGGCCTTTGCCCGTTGCAAGCGGTGGATTTCGCGGTCGACCATGATCTGGCCCTCGACCAGCACCGCGCGCAGGGCCAGTTTCAGACGATCCCGAGGCGCGGTTTTCAGCAGGTAGCCATAGGCGCTGTCCTCGGGCACGATGGCCGAAATGCCGCGCAGATACGCCTCGTCCGCGTAGTTGGACCAGAACAGGATGCGGGTCTCCGGGCGTTCCTGCCACAGCGTGCGGGCCGCCTCGATCCCGTTGCGCTGGGACATCCGCAGGTCCATGACCACCGCCTCTATGCCCATGGCGCGGGCCTCGTGTTCGGCCTCGTTGCCGTGCAGCGCGTGAAAGATCTGCGTGACCTCGGGCAGGGTCTCGACCAGGACATCCTCCATGTAGGAGGCGTGGAACTGATCATCCTCGACCAACAGCACCTTCATGCGTGCACCCGGAGCGTGACGCGCACCAGCGTACCGTGGTCCGGCACAATCTCGAGCCCGGCTGAAATCAGCCGGGCGCGGGTCCGCATATGCATCAGGCCCGATTGCCGTGCCGGGCTGGCGGGGATGCCGCAGCCGTTGTCGCGCACGCTGACGCTCAGCGTGGTGGCGGTGGGCTTGTCGATCGTGACGGTGACGCGGCTGGCGTCGGCATGGCGGGTGGCGTTGTTGATCGCCTCCTGGGTGATGTGGAACAGCGCGCTGCGCACGGTCGGAGGCAGCAGATCGGGCGCGCCTTCGGTCCGGTCCACGACAGTCAGCGCGATCGACGCATTGCCGGCGGCGCGTTCCAGATGCACCCGCACCGCATGGGCAAAGCCGAAGAGATCCAGCAAGGTCGGTACCGCCTCGTCGATGATGCGGCGCAGGTCGGTGATGGTGTCGCGCAGATGGCGGGCCAGGGTATCGCGCGGCAGGGGCGGTTCGGCCGTGACCTCGCGCAGCAAGCGCGACAGATCGGCCAGCGTCTGATCGTGCAGGTCCATCCCGACGCGCTGGCGTTCCTGTTCCAGCGCCTGCGTCAGTTCCAGCGCGCCGCGGCGCAGCCCCTCTTCCGAGGCGCGGCCCGCTTCGGGCGCCCGGCCGGTGCGGCGGGCGCGCTCGGCCAGATGCAGGATATGGAAGGACGGCGCCAGAATGTCGGCGATCTTCTGCGCCAGCGCGACTGTCGCGCTATCGTAGACCCCGATCCGGACGTCCGAAAGGTTCAACGTGCCGATCACATCCCCCATCACCCGCAGCGGCACGTTCACGCGGCTGCGCAGGTTGTGGTTCAGGATCGGCTCGCAGGACGCGCCGGGATAGGTATAGCGCGGGTCGCAGGTGGCGTCCTCGGTCAGCATGTGGTCGCACCGGCCCAGCAGCAGGTCGCGGATCGGCGCATGATCGACGCGGCCCGAGGCGCGGGACCAGCGGGTGCGAATGCCGACCTCGTGGCTGACGACCCAGCCGGGGCGGTCGAGCAGGCAGACGTCGCAATGCACGAAGGGAATGAGCCGGGCGATATCGTCCTCGACCGCGCCAAGGGCGGCGGCGATGTCGGTCTCTTCGGACAGGCGGCCCGCGATCCGCGCCAGGGCGGTCTCCGGTGGATCGGGGGTGAAACGGGGCGCGGTCTGCGGTGTCATGTGTCCTCCGTCGCATGCAGCTTTGTCCGGGCTGCTTTGCGCGATCCCGCAAGTCTGCGCGCATATCGGCCAAAAGAAAACACCCGAACCCGCAACCCGGTTGCGGGTTCGTGCAACAAGTCTGCGGCTGCACGCCTTTACAGGTCCTCCGGCCCCCGGCACCATCCGCCGCAGTCCCGGCACCGAACGGCAGAACTCGACCGGGGATGGAGAGC
Source organism: Thalassococcus sp. BH17M4-6 (assembly GCF_049323015.1). Lineage (NCBI taxonomy): Bacteria > Pseudomonadati > Pseudomonadota > Alphaproteobacteria > Rhodobacterales > Roseobacteraceae > Thalassococcus > Thalassococcus sp. BH17M4-6. The sequence continues at coordinate 315,705 of NZ_JBMPGU010000003.1, read as the reverse complement.
GCGCAATCTGGCGCGAAAGGGAGGAAACCATGAAGACCTTACTCACGGGCGCAGCCACGCTGGCCCTGCTGGCGGGGGCTGTGCAGGCCGGAAGCCATCTTGGATCCACATCAGACAAGCGGATCGCCCTGTCGAACAACTATGCCGGCAATTCCTGGCGGCAGGCGATGCTGCAAACCTTTGAAGACACCGGGACGCAGGCCGTGGATGACGGGATCGTTGCCGCTGCGGATGCCTTTACCACGTCCGAAAACCAGGCGACGGAACAGGCCGCGCAGATTCAGAACATGATTCTGCAGGGCTATGACGCCATCGTGCTGAACGCGGCGTCGCCGTCGGCGCTGAACGGGGCGGTCAAGGAAGCCTGTGACGCAGGCGTGACGGTCGTCAGCTTTGACGGGATCGTCACCGAACCCTGCGCCTGGCGGATCGCGGTCGATTTCGCTGCGATGGGCCGGGAGGAGGTCAACTACCTCGCCACCCGCCTGCCCGACGGCGGCAATCTGCTCGAGATCCGCGGCCTTGCCGGTGTGTTCGTGGATGACGAGATTTCCAAAGGCATCCACGAAGGCGTGGCCGAACACGGCCAGTTCGAGATCGTCGGCTCGGTCCATGGCGACTGGGCGCAGGACGTGGCGCAAAAGGCCGTGGCGGGTATTCTGCCGTCGCTGCCCGAGATCGTCGGCGTGGTCACGCAGGGCGGCGACGGCTACGGCGCGGCGCAGGCGTTTGACGCCGCAGGCCGTCCGACCCCGCTGATCGTTCTGGGCAACCGGCAGGACGAATTGAAATGGTGGGCCGAACAGCGCGACGCCAACGGCTACGAGACCATGTCGCTGTCGATCGCCCCGGGCGTCGCATCGCTGGCGTTCTGGGTGGCGCAGCAGATCCTTGCTGGTGAAGAGGTGCCCAAGGACCTGACCGTGCCGTTCCTCAAGATCACGCAGGACGGTCTGGACGCAGCGCTTGAAACCACGCCCGAAGGGTCCGTGGCAAACGTGTCCTATTCGCTCGAGGATGCGCAGGGCGTCATTGCCGACGCGAAGTGACCAATGGCTCCGCGCCGGACCGCGCGCGGAGCCGTCGTGCCATCTGGGATCGACATGAACGAAACAGACAAGCGCGCCGTGGTCGCGTTGCGCGATGCGGCCAAGCATTTCGGCCCGGTCAGGGCGGTTGACGGCGTGACACTGGCAGTCGCGCCGGGCGAATGCCTTGGACTTGTCGGGCACAACGGCGCGGGTAAATCGACCCTGGTGAACCTGATCAACGGCACCTTCGGGCCGTCCTCTGGCGTTGTCGACTTTCCCGGCGGCGCAGGCGGTCTGCGCTCGGTCTTTCAGGAATTGTCGCTCTGCCCGAACCTGACCGTGGCGGAAAATCTGGCAATGGCCCATCCGGCGCTCAAGGGCGCGGGATGGCGCCGCCCCGCGCGGGCCGAGATCGGCGCCGCACTGGACACGGTCTTTCCGGGTCACGGAATCGCCCCCGACGCCGAGGTCGACAGCCTGAGCATCGCGGAGCGGCAGATGGTCGAAATCGCCATCGGATTCGCGCCGCGCGGAGGCCGGGCCCGGCTGGTGATCCTGGACGAGCCGACCAGTTCGCTGGACGAAGGGATTGCGCGGCAGCTGCTGGCACATATCCGCGCCTTTTGCGCGCAAGGCGGTGCTGCGATCTTCATCTCTCATATGCTGGGCGAGGTGTTCGAGGTGTCGAGCCGCATCGTCGTTCTGAAGGATGGCAAGGTTGTCGCGGATCGACCCGCCACAGCATTCACCCGGGCCGGGCTTGTCGATGCCATGGGGCACGTCGCGACCGAAGGGGCCGCCAGCCACGCCGCCGGAAGCGCGCCGGGCAATGTGATCCTGCGGGCCGAGGGCCTGCAGGCGCGGCGTGGCGAGGTGGTGGGCCTTTCGGGGCTGGCCGGTCACGGGCAGGCAGCGGCGCTGGCGCGGCTTTACCTGTCGCTCAGTTCGGACTGGTGCGGCGGCATGGGTGCCAAGGCGGTTTTCGTTGCGGGCGACAGGCCGCGCGACGGTCTGCTGCCGCTCTGGTCGATCCTGCGCAATATCTCGATCTCCGTTCTCGGGCGCGGGCTGGTGGACCGTGCCGCCGAGCGAAAGCTGGCCGAGGACTGGAAGGCGCGGATCGGCATCCGTACCGACGACCTGACCAACCCGATCCTGTCGCTGTCGGGCGGCAACCAGCAAAAGGTCCTGTTCGCCCGTGCGCTGGCGTCGGACGCGCCCATTGTCGTGATGGACGACCCGATGCGCGGCGTGGATGTCGGCACCAAGCAGGACGTCTATGCCATGATCCGCGCCGAGGCCGCGAAGGGACGGACGTTTCTGTGGTATTCGACCGAGACCGAAGAGGTCTGTCAGTGCGACCGCGTCTTCGTGTTCCGCAACGGCAAGATCAGCGCCGAACTGACGGGCGACCAGATCACCGAGGAACGTATTCTCGAAGCCTCGTTCGAAATGCAGGAGGCGTCGTGATGCTGTCCAGGTATCGAATCATCCTGCCGGTCGTATCACTGGCCGTGCTGCTGGCCGCGACCTTCTGGATGCAGCCGCGCGCGATGAGCTATTTCGGGCTGAACCTGCTCTTCAACCTGGCCGTGCCGATCGCGCTGGCAACGATTGCCCAGATGATGATCATCATGGTCAACGACATCGACCTGTCGCTCGGCGCCTTCGTCAGCCTCGCGGCCTGCATCACGGCGACCTACCTCAACGACACGCCGCTATTGGGGCTGCTGATCCTGCTCGGACTGGTCGCCAGTTATGCCGTGATGGGCGCGGTGATCCACAGGCTGGAGCTGCCCGCCATCGTGGTGACGCTGGGTATGTCGTTTGTCTGGGGCGGGCTGGCGCTCTTTATCCTGCCGACCCCGGGCGGAGCGGCGCCCGGATGGATCCGCACGCTGATGACGGTCAAGCCGCCACTTGTGCCGATGGCTGTGCTGGCGGCGGTGCTGATCGCGGCGGTGACGCATGTGCTGGTGATCCGTTCCCGGTTGGGCACCGTGCTGCGCGGGGTGGGTGGCAACGCGCGCTCCATCGCGCGGGCGGGCTGGAACGTGACGATGTTGAAGGCGACAGCCTACGGCCTGGCGGGGCTCTTTGGCGTGCTCGCCGGCATGGCGCTGGTGGGTCTGACGACCTCGGCCGATGCGAATATCGCGCTGCGTTACACGCTCTTGTCCATCGCCGGCGTGATCCTTGGCGGCGGAGAGTTCACCGGCGGCAAGGTCAGCCCGGTGGGCGCGGTCATCGGTGCATTGACGCTCACCCTTGCCGCGTCCTTCCTGTCGTTCCTGCGCCTGTCGCCGGACTGGCAGATCGGCGCGCAGGGCGCGATCCTGATCCTGGTGTTGACCGCGCGGTTGCTGTTTTCGCGCAAGGGGGCGGCGGCATGAACGTGAAACCCTGGGTCTGGGCCTGGGCCGCCGCGGCGCTGGCCTTCGGCGCGACGCTGTTTCTAACCTCGGGGCGCGGGGCCGGAGAGCTGGCCTATGCGGCGCTCAGCTTCGGCGCTTTCGCGGCCATCGTCGGCATGGGGCAGATGCTGGTGATCACGCTCGGGCCGGGCAATGTCGATCTGTCGATCCCCGCGACCATGACGCTGGCGGGCACCCTTGCGCTCAAGGCGATGGGCTCGGACCCCGGTACCGCGTGGCTGGGGCTGATCGTGGCACTCGGGGTCGGGCTGGCAGTGGGCTGCGCGAATTTTGCACTGATCTGGCTGCTGCGGTTGCCGCCGATCATCGCCACGCTGGCGGCATCGCTGATCTATCAATCGGTGGCGATCTGGTCGAACCGCGGTTTGCGGATCAAACCGCCCGATGGGCTGGCGGATTTCGCTACGGGCCGCCTGCTGGGCGTGCCGAATGTGGCATGGGTGACACTGGCGCTGGCCGTGGCGGTCTGGCTGATGCTCGAACGGGCCGTCTGGGGGCGCTGGTTGCTCTCGTCCGGTCAGAACCTGCGCGCGGCCCGGCTGGCGGGGGTGCCGGTGCAGGCGGTGCGCGCGGCGACCTATATCGCCGTGGCCGTGTTCGCGGCGCTGGCGGGCTTTCTTCTCAGCAGCTTTTCCGGGGGCGCTGCGCTGAACATGGGGGCGGAATACCTGCTGATGTCCATCGCCGTCGTCGTGATCGGCGGCAGTTCGATCGCCGGGGGGAATTCGAACGTGCCGGGTGTGATCGGCGCGTCGCTGTTCATGTTTCTCGTGGTGTCGATGCTCAACAGCTATGGCGCGGGGGCGGGCGTCAAAAGCGTGCTCACCGGTGCCATCATCATCGCCATCGTCATCGCCGCCAGCACCCGAAGGAGCCGCCCATGATCACCCTTCCCCCGCATCTGCAGGTTTGTGACGACCGGTTTCGCGCGCTGGTCCATCCGATGTCGCGGTTGGAGCGTATCGCCGAAGGGTTCACCTGGACCGAGGGCCCCGTCTGGTTCGGGGATCGCGACGCGCTGCTGTTTTCCGACATCCCGTCACGCCGGATCATGCAGTGGTCCCAGACGACCGGCGTGACGCTGTACCGGGCAGACAGCGGGTTCAACAACGGTAACACCCGCGACACGCAGGGGCGGCTGATCGGCTGCAGGCACGGCCCGCGCGACGTGGTGCGCACCGACCACGATGGGCGGCTGACGGTGCTGGCCGACCGCTGGCAGGGCAAACGGCTGAATTCGCCCAACGATGTGGTGGTCAGTTCGGACGGGGCGGTGTGGTTCACCGATCCGACCTATGGCATCATCTCGGATTTCGAGGGCTATCGCAGCGCGCCCGAGCAGGACGCGCGGAACGTGTTCCGTATCTCGCCTTTGGGCGAGATGACCGTGGTGGTTGACGATTTCATCCAGCCGAACGGGCTGTGCTTTTCGCCGGATGAAAGGCTTCTTTATATCGCCGAAAGCGGGTCGAGCCATGACGACTCCGTCCCGTCGGTGATCCGACAGTTCGCGGTGCAGGGCGACCGTCTGATCGACCGTGGCGTCTTTGCCACCATCGACGCAGGCCTGCCGGACGGGATGCGCTGTGACCGGGCCGGCAACCTGTGGTCATCCGCGGCGGACGGTGTGCATTGCTTTGCGCCCGACGGCACGTTGCTGGGCAAGATCCTGGTCCCCGAAACCGTGTCGAACCTGTGCTTCGGCGGGCGGGATGGTCGGCGGATGTTCATCACGGCCACCCGGTCGGTCTATCGTGTCTTTGTCGATGCGGAAGGGGCCGAGCCCTGGACCTGCGGCGCGGGGCATTGATCGGCAGGGGACGACGCGAAGCCTACCAGCCCGGTGCTGGTCTCGTGCATCTTCAGACCTGTCCGGTAGGAAAAGGAGTTGTTGCCGTTATCGTTGGTTGCGACGGACTGTGAGTGACCGACACTTGGGCCGCCATAGCGCTTCCGGTGGCCTCAGCGCAAAGCCTGTCCCGAGGCGTCGAACGCGTGGAGCGTCCCATTCAGCGAAAGACCCATCTTGTCGCCCGGTTTGGCCCGCGTTGTGCCGTCCGTGCGCAGGGTGATCTGGCCCGCCTCCTGCGTGGCGAGGATCAGGAAACTGTCGGCGCCAAGGTATTCCACGACCTCGACCTCGGCATCGATCATCCCTTCGCCTGGGGCGACCGCATCCAGATCTTCGGGCCGCACGCCGATCTTGACGGCGCCGGAGCGCCCCGCGCTGCCGGGGATCGGGCGGCCCCCCTTCGGCGCAAGGCCGCCGTCGTTTGCAACGCAGGGCAGGATGTTCATCGCGGGCGAGCCGATGAACTCGGCAACGAACAGATTCGCGGGCCTTTCGTACAGTTCGCGCGGGGTACCGACCTGCGCGATGGTCCCGAATTCAAGCACCACGATCCGGTCGGCCAGCGTCATCGCCTCGACCTGGTCGTGGGTGACATAGATCATCGTGCGGCCCAGGGTCTGGTGCAACTTCGCGATCTCATAGCGCATCTCGACCCGCAATGCGGCATCGAGGTTGGACAGCGGCTCATCGAAAAGGAACGCGGTGGGGTCGCGCACGATCGACCGCCCGATGGCCACGCGCTGGCGCTGTCCGCCCGACAGCGCCTTGGGGCGTCGGTCGAGGTAGTCGCCAAGCTTCAGGATGCGCGCGGCGTCATCCACCTTTTCTGTGATTTCCGATTTCGGCGCGCCAGCGGTCTTTAGCGAAAAGCCCATGTTGTCGCGCACCGACATATGAGGATAGAGCGCGTAGCTTTGGAACACCATCGACAGGCCGCGCTTTGACGGCGGATCCGAGGTCACGTCGCGCCCGTCGATCACCAAGTTGCCGCGGCTGATTTCCTCAAGCCCGCCGATCATCCGCAAAAGGGTCGACTTGCCGCAGCCCGAAGGGCCGACGAAGACGACGAATTCGCCATCCGCGATCTCGAGGTCGATGCCCTTGATGACCTGCACCTCCCCGAACCACTTTTCGATTTGGTTGAGCTGGATCGCCCCCATCACGCATCCTCCCTGTTGGCCCAGGCCAGCCAGATGGCGGCCGTCCATGTGAATTTGTCCCCGCCGCAGGCCGTGCCGTCCATCGGGTCGAAATATTCGAAAAACCCGCCGGTGCGGATCAGCTCGGCGGTTTCGCGGCGCAGGCGGGCCTCGTCCGCATGGCGACCGGCGGATGTCAGACCCACGGCGATCAGCGCGTTGACCACGGGCCAGGTCGGCCCGCGCCAGTAGCGGCGCGGTTCAAAGCTGGGCGCTGCGGGATCGTTCGACGGGATGCCGTAGCGGACGCGGTCCCACATCGCGGCAAGCTTTTCTTCCATCTGCGCGTTCTCAACCCCGGCCAGCAGCCCTAGAGCCGCACCCGAGGATATGGCGCTGGCGAAGGTGCCGGTGCGCACGTCGCGCGCTGCATAGGCCTGAAGCTCATCGCTCCAAAGCCAGGGCAGCGCGGCCTCCATCTCATCGGCCCAGGCGGCGGGCTCGGCGCCGTCCTCGCCCAGGTCCTCTGCGATGGCGGCAAGGTCGCGATTGGCACGGATCAGGATGAAGGTGATCGCCGGATCGCCCATCAGGAACGGGCCGTCGTCGCGGATCTTTGCCTGATCCCAGCCGCAGTCCCGCCCGAACTTCACCATCGCCAGGTAGCGGTCGTAATCCTCTTTGCCGGGGCGCATGGCGGCATCCACGTGGCCGGTGTCGCGGCGCTGGTAAGGCCCGATACCCGTGGTGTCGACATTGGCCATGCCCGGGTCCCAGTCCGGGCAATTGTCGCGCCCGGATTCCCACGGGTGGGCTATGCAGGCGATGCCATGCGCCATCCGGCTTTCGCGCCACCAGCGGTGCCAGGCCAGAAGTTTCGGATAAAGCGCGCGCAGCCGGACCGTGCCGCCGACGCGATCATGGATCAGCCGGGCAAGGATCGCCGCCACGGGCGGTTGCGAAATGCCCGAGGTGGCGGGCATCGTTCCGCTTGCCCAGACATCGGGCCCCGGGAAATAGCCGTCATCCGGCTTGTGAAAGATGATGTGCGGGACCATGCCGCCGGGCCACTGGGCCGAGAACAGGGTTTCCAGTTCGGTCCACGCGCGGTCCGCGTCGAAGGTCGAAAACCCCCAGGCGGCAAAGGCCGAGTCCCAGTTCCATTGGAACGGATAAAGCCCTGCGGTCGGGATCGTGTAGCCGCCCCGGTCATTCGCGGTCAGGATATCGCGGGCCATCGCGTCAAGGTCGGTGTCGGTCATGTCGCTGTCCTTTTCACTGGGGTCATCCCTTCACCGAACCGGCGGTCAGGCCGCGCGTCATGAACCTTTCGAGCCCGAGGAAGATCGCCATGATCGGCACGGTCGCAATGACCGATCCGGCCATCAGGTGCTGACGCGGGATTTCGGAACTGTTGAGAGAGGCGATGCCGCGTGTCAGGGTGAATTTCGACGGATCGTCGAGCAGCATGAACGCGAGCAGGAATTCGTTCCAGGCGATCATGAAGACATAGAGCGACACCGAGGCGAGCGCGGGCAGGGACAGCGGCAGGGTGATCTTCCAGATCACGGCGAGGCGCGACAGCCCGTCCATCAGCCCCGCTTCCTCCACCTCGGCCGGCAGTCCGCGAAAGTAACCCTGCAGCATGTAGAGCGCGACGGGAATGGTGGTGACCGGATAGATCAGCACGATCCCCAGGACCGAGTTTCGCAGGCCGATCATCGAGTAGCCGATGTAGATCGGCAGCGCCAAGACGATCATCGGCACCATGTAGATCAGCAGGATCCCCCGCGAAAATACCGCAGCCCCGCGAAACCGCATCCGCGCCACCGCATAGGCGCCGGGGATCGAAAAGGCGAGCGTCAGAAGCACGGTCAGCACCGCGACGTAGAAACTTGTCCAGAGGTAGGAGGCGAAGTTGAACACCGTCAGCAGCTCCACGTAGCTGTCGAAAAGGCCCCAGCCGCGCGAAAGATCGATGCTGAAGTCGAGCGGGTTCTGCACCAGCTGCTGCTGGTTCTTCAGGCTTGTCATCACCATCACGTAAAACGGAATGGCGACAATGGCGGTAAAGAAGACATAGCCGAACCCGGTCAGGAAGCGGATGACGGCATCCTCGAACTCGTGCCGGGTGAGAGCGCCCTTGGGCAGGCCGCGCAGAAACCCGTGCAGCCCCGCGACCGTGGCGGCGGCGGCAAGTACATGGCCGATCACACGCGACAGCAGGCCCACCTCACCGGTCTGGACCGGCCCGAGGCCAACCAGCCCGATGGCCAGCAGCCCAAGTGCCGCGATCCCGGCGCCAGGCCGCCCCCAAAGGCAGGCCACCCCTGCCAGCGCGCCCGCCACCGCCGAGAAAAGCAGGGACGGGCGGAACGCCGCCCCGGTCAGGAACGACATGGCGACCGCAACCGTGACGGCGACCGTAAAGGTCCAGAGGATGCCGAGGATCGCGGCAGTAAGGTATCCGTGGCGAAGCACGTTCATAGCCCTTCCTCCCGGCTGATGACCTTGAAGAAGAAGACCGAGAAGAGCAGCAGGCAGCCAAAGATCACCACCGCCACCGCCGCGCCCGCGCCGATGTTCGACACCGCGAAGGCCTGTTCATAGACATTGACGGTCAGCGTCCGCGTGCCCGCATTACCACCGGTCAGAAGAAAGATGTCGTCGAACTTGTTGAAGGTCCAGATAAAGCGCAGCAGGAACAGCACCGACAGGATGCCCAGAAGCTGCGGCAACGACAGGAACCAGAACTTCTGGAACGGCGAGGCACCGTCCATGTCTGCCGCCTCGTACATGTCCTCGGGGATCGACTGCATCCGCGCGAGGATAAAGAGGAACGACAGCGGGAAGTAGCGCCAGATCTCGAACACGGTGACCATGATCAGCGCCAGTGGCCTGTCACCGAAGAAGTTGATGGCGTTTTCGGTCACGCCCATGCGGATCAGCAGCGCATTGGCCGAGCCCGAAAACGGATCGAACAGGATCACCCAGGTGAAGGCCACCGCGATCACCGGCGCGACATAGGGGAAAAGGTAAAGCCCGCGCAGGATGCCCTGGCCGCGGAACGACCGGTCGAGCAGCAGCGCGGCGAAAAGGCCGACGACCAGCGCACCGATTGTGCCGACCGTTGCATAGAATAGCGTCACGCCCAGCACGCCCCAGAATTCGTCGCCGTCAAAGATGCGGACGAAATTTTCCAGCGTGAATTCGGCATTCGTAAGGATGTTGGGCGCTGTGCCGGTGACGTCGGGGGCGCTGGCTTCGACGTCGTCCTCAAAGGCCTCCGGGTCGCCCTCGGCCGACACGAAAAGCTCGATCTCGTCCCGGCCGCCGGGCTCCAGCTCTCCGAGGTCGCAGAAAATCTCGGCCCCTGATACCTCGCACCGGTCGTCCGCGGTCCGGACAGAGAGGCCGGGCGGCAGGGTGTCGGTGATCGTCACGTCCGAAATGGCGATGTCCTGAGACGAGTTGCGCAGCCGGTACTGCACGCGCAGGTCCTCTTCGTCCCCGCGCAGGCTTTCACGGACGACAGGGGCGGGCGGGCGCAGATCGGCCAGACCCACCGGTTTGAATGAAATCCAGAAGATCGCGAGCAGGGGCAGGACGACAACCGCCGAGACGATGGCGACCGTCGGCGCCAGCAGGCTCCAGGCCAGCCGCGCCTCGCGCCGGGCCAGCGGACCGCGGCCTTTTGGTGGAACGGCGTCCGTCATCCCTGTCTCCTTTGCCCTTGGGTGAGGATGCGCGCGGGTCGGATCCCGCGCGCGTCCCGTCTCGTCACTCGATGTTGGCCAGTTCGTCGTTCATCTGCTGAACGGCGGCGCTCGCCTCGATCTCGCCGTCGATGTACTGGCGCACGACGCGGTTGATCACCTGGCTGTTGACGATCTTGGAGGCCAGCGCGAGCTGTCCGTCCGCGATGCCCCACCGCTGCGCGGTATCGAGCCCTGCGACGATCTCGTCGATCATCGCGGGGTCGTAAAGCTCGGCCAGCGGCGCCTTGCGATCCACCCCGACGGGCAGTTCGGCCCAGGCCTCGATGAACTCTTCAGGGTTGTCCTGCGTGCCGCGGCGCACCGGGAACTTGCCTTCGGGCGCGATGGACAGGGTCTGGGTGTAGCCGTCGCTCATGGAGAATTCGACAAAGGCCTGCGCCTCGTCGAAATCCGCATCCGCCGTGATCCCGAAATAGCGCACGTCGGCCCAGGCGGCCCCGTCGGGGTTCGACGGCCCGGCAAAGCTCGTGACGATCCCTGTCTTCGACGCCAGTTCGGTCGAGGTCGGATCGTCGTTGATCGTGGGCGGGGCGCTGTCGCGCAGACCCGCGAGTTCATCGAGGATGAAGGGAGACCAGATGATCATCGCCGCATCCCCCGCGAAATAGAGCGTGCGGGACTGGTCCCAGTAGAGTTCACCCGGCGGGGAAGCCTCGGCGAGCGTCTTGTAGAATTCCAGCACTTCGACCGTCGCCGCCTCGTCAAAGCCGGTGAAGCCGTCGGAGCCCACCGGGCTTGCGCCGTTGGCCAGGAACACATGCTCCAGCACCTGGCTCATGAAATTCTCGTCCACCTTGGTCGCGGCGACAAAGCCGAACATCTCGGGCGGGTTGTGCAGCGCCTCGATCGCCGCGGTCACGGCGGCGTAGGTCGTTGGCGGCTCAAGCCCGTTCTCCTCGAACAGGTCCTTGCGATACAGGATCATCTGCGTCCAGCCGTCGACCGGGACGGCCGCGTATCCATCCTCGGTCGCGGCGAATTCCAGCGCGCCGGGGGCAAAGGTATCGGGGCCCAGGTTTTCGATCACCTCGGTCGCCATTTCGGCATCCAGGATCCCGGCCTCGACCCAGGGCAGGGAATATTGCAGCGTGTGATAGATCACGTCGGGCAGGTCGCCCGCGGCGAACGCGGCGGTCGCGCGTGTGCCAAGATCGCTTTCGGTGACGGGGATCACCTCGACCGCGATGCCCGACTGTGCTTCGAAATCGGCCGCGAGTTGCTGTTGCCGCTCAAGCCGCTCGGGCTGTTCCTCGGTCGTCCAAAAGCGGATATCGGCCGCGGCCGGCAACGCCATCAGCGTCGTCAGCGCGGTGCCCATCAGGGCGCGGGTCAGTGTCTTGCTCTTCATCTTGGTCCTCCCATTGAATTATTCGGTCCGTGGCGGACCATCGGTTCCGCCCTCTCGCAGGACGGCATCCGCCGTTTCCCGCAGGTCTTGTGGATCGGCGCCGCCGATCCGGGCGATCAGCAACTCTGCCAGCCGTGCGCCCGCTGCGGTCTGATCGACCGCAAAACTGGTCAGGGGCGGGTCGAGGTTCTGGCCCTCGCGGCTGCCGTCATAGCCGATGATCGACAAATCCCGCCCCATGGCCAGACCGCGCCCCTGGGCCGCACGCACCGCGCCGGTCGCCAACAGATCGGTGGCGCAGATCACCGCCGTCGGCGGATCGTCCCCGTCGAGCAGCGCGCACAGGGCGCGCCCGCCGTCGGCCGCCGTCACATGGCCGCAGGTGGCGCGGGGCGGCAACCCGGCCTCGGCCATCCCCTGCTGGTAGCCGTCAAGCCGCTTGGTGGCGTAGGTGTAGATCGGGTCGGCACCGACAAAGGCGATGCGCCGGTGCCCGAACCCGACCAGCCGCGCGACGGCCTGCTGCATGGCCCGCCCGCCGCGAATGTCGAACCAGGCGCAATCGGCGCTGTCCTCTGTCCGTCCGTACAGAACGAAGGGGCAGCCTGCATCGCGCAGCAGGGCGATTCTGGGGTCCTGGCGCTGGGTCCGCGGCAGGATGAACCCATCCGCCTTTCGTTCGGCGATGAGGCGAAGATAGGTGTCGAGACCTTCCTCTTCGCTTTCCGCCGTCGCCATGGTGAGGGTCCAGTTCTGCGCCGAGACGGTGCGCGTGATCCCGCGCAGGAACTCGGCCAGAAAGGGGCGCTGGGCGTCGTGCTGTTCCATCTGAAGCACGAGGCCGAGGGATCGGGACTGCCCGGTGCGAATGGATTGCGCAAGGGCGAGCGGGCGATAGCCGATGCGCTCGGACACCTCGCGCACGCGCCGCACGGTGTCCGGGCTGATGTCGCGATACCCGTTCAGGGCGCGCGAAACGGTGCCCTTGGACAGCCCCAGCTCGTTGGCGAGATCGCGCAGCGTGACCCTGCGACTCATGTGCCCCTCCCGTGACATTTTGACGGATAAGACCTTCCGAAACCGGTTTCGTCAACCCCTTCGACCACAGTTGGCGCGCGCAGGCACATCTGCCACCCACTTCGCCAGGTGCGCGCGGACCATGTTGAGAAGTCACGTTTGGCAGGTTCAGACACAGGCTTTGATTGGCAAGAAACGCAGCGGTCAGGCGTCGTCGGGCGAAAGCTTCGCGACCCGTGGCTGGTGCCGGTAATCGCCAGCGATGGGCGCTTTACAGGTTTTCGGCAATCAGGATCTCGATCCGGATCCGCTCTTGCGAGGCGAGGATGGTGCGCTTTTCACATTTGGACCGCAGGATGCGGACGGCGCTTCTGACCAGGTGTCCGGGGTCCTGATGGATGACCGCATCGATCATGCCGTCATGCAGCGCCTTTTCCGTCGACGCGGTGCGTTCGTGCACGATGGTGACCCGGCCCGCCGTCGCGTTCAGCAGGCGGGCGACTTCGATCGGGGTCTGCGCCTCTGCCCCCATGAAATACAGCCCGACCACGTCGTCATGAGCGTCAAGCGCGTTGCGTAGAACGTGCTGCGTGCGCCCTGGATCGCCGTGGGTTTCAAGCGTCGGCAGGATGCGCAGGCCCGGATAGTCGCGATTGATGATCGCATCGAAACCAAGTCGCCGTTCCAGGCTGTCACGCGACTGCGTGGTTTCGGTCAGCGCGATGATGGTCCCGGGTTTGCCGCCCAGAAACCGGCCCATCAACCGGCCCGCCGTCGCACCGGCCGAGCGGTTGTTGATCCCGACGAAACCGTCCTCCTGCTGGTTGGCGACGAACGGGATGGTCTGGATGCCGCGTTCGCGCATCCGGTGCAGCGCATCACGGATCTGCGGGGTTTCGGGGGCCATGATGGCGACGCCGTCGATATCCTCGGGCGACAGCCGCCCCAATGTCCGGGCCGCCTTGTGCGGGTCGCGCTCATCGATGCGGATGACCTCGGTTTCGATCATCTCGGCGCGACCGATCCGTTCGAATTCGCGGATCCGGTCTATGATCGCGTCAAGAAATTCGCCCCCCAGGCGGGGTAGGATGAAAGCAAAGCGATAGGCGCGCTGCCGCGCGAGCGTCGCGGCGATCTGATTGCGTTCGAACCCGATACGCTCGATCGCGTCGTTGACCGCCTCGATGGTTTTCTTGCGCACGCCCGACCGTCCGTTGAGCACGCGATCCACCGTGGCAAGGCTGACGCCTGCGGCTTTCGCAAGGTCTTTCGTGGTCGGGCGCATCGGGCGGGGCGTTCCTGATTATTCCTTTTTTCCAATGCCTTTCTCACATCCTTCAAAACATTCCGCAAGCTAAATGAGGTGCGTACCTCAGATTTTGCTTGATATGAGGCACGCACCTCATTTACCAATTTGGATCAGTCGAGTCGTGGCAGGAGGGCCGCGGCGGCGAACCTGGGAGGGTATTGAAATGAAGACCAAACACCTGATGTCTGCTGCCGTTTCGGCGCTGATCGCGGGCGGGGCGGCCACGTCGGCCACCGCTGAGGACCTGACGCTGTGCTGGGCTGCATGGGACCCCGCAAATGCGCTGGTCGAGCTGAGCAAGGATTTCGAGGCGCAGTCCGGCCATTCCATGAGTTTCGAGTTCGTGCCCTGGACATCCTTCGCGGACCGGATGCTGAACGAACTGAACTCGGGCGGGCAGCTGTGCGATCTGATGATCGGTGACAGCCAGTGGATCGGCGGCGGTGCCGAAAACGGCCACTACGTGAAACTGAACGATTTCTTCAACGCCAACGGCATCGACATGGCCGATTTCATCCCGGCGACCGTCACCGGCTATGCCGAATGGCCCAAGAACACTCCGAACTACTATGCCCTGCCGGCCTTCGGCGACGTGGTCGGCTGGACCTACCGCAAGGACTGGTTCGAGCGGCCGGAGCTTCAGGAGGCGTTCCAGGCGGAATACGGCCGCGCGCTCGAGGTGCCCGCGACGCTGGAAGAGCTCAAGGACATCGCGCAATTCTTTCAGGGCCGCGATATCGACGGCACCACCGTCTATGGTGCCGCAATCTATACCGAGCGCGGTTCCGAAGGGATCACCATGGGCGTGACCAACACGCTCTACAATTACGGTTTTCTCTACGAGAACCCGGATCAGCCCTACGACATCGACGGCTACGTGAATTCCGACGGCGCTGTCGCAGGTCTGGAATTCTACAAGGAGCTTTACGACACCGCGACGCCGCCGGGGTCGTCCAACTGGTACATGGGCGAAAACATCGACGCCTACAAATCGGGCCAGGTGGCGCTTCAGATGAACTTTGCCTTCATCTGGCCGGGGGTCGAGGCCGATCCGAACGTGGGCGGCGGCCGCTCGGGCTACTTTCCGAACCCGGCCGGCCCCGCGGGCCAGTTCGCGCAGCTGGGCGGGCAGGGGATTTCCGTTGTCGCCTATTCCGAAAAGCAGGACGCCGCGCTGGAATACATCCAGTGGTTCGCGCAGCCCGAAATCCAGGCGCGCTGGTGGGAACTGGGCGGCTATTCCGCGCTGCGCGCCGTGGTCGAGGACCCGGGCTTTGCCGAAAGCCAGCCCTATGCGCAGACCTTCCTCGACAGCATGGCGATCGTAAAGGATTTCTGGGCCGAACCCGCCTATGCCGACCTGCTGCTGGCCATGCAGGAGCGTGTCCACAACTATGTGGTCGCCGGTGACGGCACCGCGAAAGAGGCGCTGGACGGCCTTGTGCGGGACTGGACGGAAATCTTCGAGGATGAAGGCAAGATCTGACCTCCCTCCTGGTCGGGCTGCCTGACGGCCCTTCCGCCCTTGGCGGCCCTTGTCTGTCGCCAAGGGCCCATTTTCCACACTTCGACGCGGGGCCTTGCTGCGCGTGACGGGGCCGAACCATGACTGACACTGCTATCGACAAGGTCGCACAGGCAACGCCAAAGGGTATGGCGCGCCGCATTCGCGGCCTGTCGGACCGCGCCATCGCCTGGATCTTTGTGGCGCCGACGATCTTTCTGCTGCTCGCGGTGAATATCTTTCCGCTGATCTGGACGGTGCGGCTGAGCTTTACCGACTACCGCGTGAACCGCCCGAACCGCGAGGTCGAATGGGTCGGGCTGCGCAACTACGAACGCATCCTGTCGGACCCGGATATCTGGGCGACGATGCAGGCCACCGCGCATTTCCTGATCTGGACCATCGTTCTGCAGGTGCTCATCGGCTTTGCGCTGGCCTATCTGATCAACAAGAAATTCAAGGGCAACGACCTCTGGACCACGATCATCGTCTTTCCGATGATGCTGTCGCCTGCCGTGGTGGGGAATTTCTGGACGTTCCTCTACCAGCCGCAGATCGGCCTTTTCAACTATGCCGTCACCTTTGTCACCGGGGCCGATCCGGCCAGCTTCTCGATGATCGGGGATGTGCATCTTGCCCCCTGGGCCATCGTGATCGCGGATACCTGGATGTGGACACCCTTTGTCATGCTCATCTGCCTCGCGGGCCTGCGGTCCATCCCCGACAGCATCTACGAGGCGGCGGAATGCGACCGCGCCAGCAAGTGGCGGCAGTTCTGGACGATCACCGTTCCGATGGTGCTGCCCTTCCTGATGCTGGCGGTGCTGTTCCGCGGGATCGAGAATTTCAAGATGTTCGACCTTGTCGTACAGCTCACCGGCGGCGGGCCCGGAAACACCACCACGCTGACCTCGATCGACCTGAAACGCGAAGCCTTTGAAAAGTGGCGCACGGGCTATTCCTCGGCCTATGCGGTGATCCTGTTCGTCACGGTCTTCGGGCTCGCCTCGATCTACGTCAAGGCCCTCAACAAGGTGAAAGAACGATGAGCTTTTCCGTCACGGAACCCACCAGGGGCACCAAATGGTTCGCGGGCATCCTTGTCGTCGGCTATGCGCTGATCACCATCACGCCGCTGCTCTGGATCATCGCAACCGGTTTCAAATCCGGCCCCGACTCCATCGCCTACCCCCCCAAGGTCGTGTTCGAGCCGTCGCTCGAAGGCTATGTGAACCTTTTCACCGAACGCACCCGCGCGACGCAGGACATGCTTGATGCCGCGGGCCCGCCGCAGACCTGGTACGACCAGATCGCCCGCGATCAGGGCACGGTGATCACCGGCCCGTCGCGCTATGGCGAGCGGTTCCTGAACTCGGTCATCATCGGGTTCGGGTCGACCGCGCTGTGCATGATCCTGGGCACCGCCGCGGCCTATGCGTTCAGCCGGTTCCGGGTGCCGCTGAAGGATGACCTGCTGTTCTTCATCCTCTCGACCCGGATGATGCCGCCCATTGCCGTGGCGATCCCGATTTTCCTTATGTTCCGGCAGCTTGGCCTCAACGACACGCACCTTGGCATGATCCTGCTTTACACGGCCGTGAACCTGTCGCTGTCGGTCTGGCTGCTCAAGGGGTTCATCGACGAGATCCCGATCGAATACGAGGAGGCGGCGCTGATCGACGGCTACACGCGGTTCCAGGCCTTCTACAAGGTGGTGTTGCCGCAGGCGGCCACCGGCATCGCCTCGACCGCGATCTTCTGCCTGATCTTCGCCTGGAACGAATATGCCTTTGCCGTCCTGCTGACATCCGGCACCGCCCAGACCGCGCCGCCGTTCATCCCGACGATCATCGGCACCTCGGGCAAGGACTGGCCCGCGGTCGCGGCCGGGGCGTCGATCTTTCTGGTGCCTGTCATGATCTTCACCATCCTGCTGCGCAAGCACCTGCTGCGCGGGATCACCTTCGGAGCGGTACGCAAATGAGCAGCTTCATCAACGGCCTGCTGCGGTTGCGCCGCGGCCCTTGGGAAATGCTGGCCTCGATCCTCATCGCGCTGGGCGTGGTGATGCTGATGCAGCCGGTTTCGATCACGCTTTACAGCTGGTCCTTCCTGATAACCCTCATCGGCACGGTGATGTTCATCATCGTCAGCCATTTCCCGGAGTGACCCATGGCACAGATCAGGATCGAAAACGTGCGCAAGGACTTCGGGGCGTTCACCGCCGTGCAATCGTCGAGCTTCACCATCGAGGACGGGGAGTTCTTCATGCTGCTCGGCCCGTCGGGCTGCGGCAAGACGACGACGCTGCGGATGATGGCGGGGCTGGAACTGCCGACCAGCGGGCGGATCTTCATCGACGGAGAGGAGGTGGGGCAGAAACCCGCCAGCCAGCGCGACATCGCCTTTGTCTTCCAGATGTTCGCGCTTTACCCGCACATGAACGTGCGCGGCAACATCAGCTACCCGCTGAAAAGCCAGGGCATGCCATCGGCGCAGCGCAAGGCGAAGGTGCATGAGGTGGCGGAAATCCTCGGCATCACCGACATCCTGGATCGCCCCGTGGGCGGGCTCTCGGGCGGTGACCGGCAGCGCGTCGCCTTGGGCCGCGCCATCGTCCGCGACCCCAAGGCGTTTTTCATGGACGAACCGCTGGGCGCGCTGGATGCCGAGTTTCGCGAACACATGGCCGAAGAACTGCGCGCCCTGCATGACCGGATGGCCGCGACAACCGTCTACGTCACCCACGACCAGCTTGAGGCCATGCAGATGGGCGACAAGATCGTGGTGATGAACCACGGCGTTGTCGAACAGTTCGGCGTGCCGCAGGACATCTACGACTGGCCCGCGACCAAGTTCGTGGCGCAGTTCATCGGCTCGCCGCCGATGAATTTCCTGGATTTCGACGGCAAGATCGAAGCGGGCCAGGACGAGGTGCGCCTGAACGACATCGCGATCAGGGTGCCGCAAAGCGTCGATGGTGCGCAGGGCAGGCTGACTCTGGGGGTGCGGCCCGAGCATGTGAAGCTGGACGATGCCGCGCCCTACCGGGGCCGGATCATGGCGACGGAATATCTGGGCACGACGCAGATCGTCACGCTCGATACGGCAAACGGCCAGATCAAGGCGCGGATCGCCAGCAGCGACAAGATCGCGGTCGGGCAGTCGGCGGGCCTGAGCTTCGATGCCCGCACCATCACCCTTTTCGAGAATGCGCAAGGCCAGGCCCTGCGGTCCCGCGCCAACGAAGGAGTGTTGATCCATGGCTGAAGTGACCCTTTCGGGCGTGACCAAGCGCTTTGGCACCGACACCGCGCTTGGGGATGTCAGCATGACCGTTCCCGACGGCTCTTTCGTCGTGCTGTTGGGGCCCACCGGCGCTGGAAAGACCACAACTTTGCGCATGGTCGCAGGCCTTGATGCGCCGGACGGCGGGACTGTGACGATCGGCGGGCGCGACATGGCGGGTCTGACGCCCGCGCAGCGCGATGTGGCGATGGTATTCCAGCAGTATTCCCTCTATCCGCATCTCACGGTGCGGCAGAACCTCGAATTCCCGCTGAAATCCCCGATCCTGAAGACGCCGCAAGTGGCGATCGACCGCAAGGTCGGCGAAATCGCCGAAGTGCTGCAGATCTCGCACAAGCTTGACAACAAGGCGACCGCGCTTTCGGGGGGCGAAATGCAGCGCGTGTCCATCGGTCGGGCGCTGGTGCGCGACCCGGCCGTCTATCTGATGGACGAACCGCTCAGTTCGCTGGATGCCAAGTTGCGCGCCGACCTGCGGATCGAGTTGAAATCGATCCAGGCGGATCGCGGCGCAACGCTTCTGTATGTGACGCACGACCAGATCGAAGCGATGACCATGGCCACCCAGGTGGGGGTGCTGGACAAAGGGCGGCT
Organism: Thalassococcus sp. BH17M4-6; assembly: GCF_049323015.1. Taxonomy (NCBI): domain Bacteria; kingdom Pseudomonadati; phylum Pseudomonadota; class Alphaproteobacteria; order Rhodobacterales; family Roseobacteraceae; genus Thalassococcus; species Thalassococcus sp. BH17M4-6. The sequence continues at coordinate 296,388 of NZ_JBMPGU010000003.1, read as the reverse complement.
GGTGCAGTTCGGCACCCCGCGCGACATCTACGAAGACCCGGTCAGCGTCTACGCGGCCAGCCGTCTGGGCCAGCCGCGCATCAACGTGCTGCCCGCCGATGCCTTTGCCGGTGCGCCGTCGGGCGCCGACAAGATCGGCCTGCGCCCCGAACAGATCCTGCAGGGCGAAGGCGAGGAAAGCCGGGTCAGCCGGGTCGAGCGTCTGGGCGACCAGACCCGGTTGCACCTGACCTATCGGTCGCATGACATCGTGACCGTGACGGATGCCCATACGCGTTTGAAATCGGGTGATATCGTTCGGATACGCCCCAATAACCCATTCTATTTCGACGCCTCTGGCGCGCGACTGGCTTGAGGGAGGAAACCATGGCCCAATTCATCAACGAAAAGGACGCAACCGTCACCGAGGCCATCGACGGGCTGCTGCAGGTGTCGGGCGGCGCGCTTGTGCGGCTTGACGGCTATCCGCATATCCGCGTGGTGCTGCGCGGCGACTGGGACAAGTCGAAGGTCGCGCTGGTGACGGGCGGCGGGTCGGGGCATGAACCGGCCCATGCGGGCTTTGTGGGTCAGGGGATGCTGACGGCGGCGGTGTGCGGCGATGTCTTTGCCTCGCCTTCGGTCGATGCGGTTCTGGCCGGGATCCTGGCGGTGACCGGCCCGGCAGGCTGCCTGTTGATCGTCAAGAACTACACCGGCGACCGGCTGAATTTCGGGCTGGCGGCGGAACGCGCCCGGGCCTTTGGGCTGAAGGTCAACATGGTGGTTGTCGATGACGACATCGCGCTGCCCGACCTGCCGCAGCCGCGCGGCGTGGCCGGCACGCTTTTCGTGCACAAGATCGCCGGGGCCATGGCCGAAAGCGGCGCGTCGCTGGACGAGATCACCACCGTGGCCGAACGGGTCATCGACGGCACCAAATCCATTGGCATGTCGCTCGATACCTGCACCGTTCCCGGCTCTCCGAAAGAGCAGCGCATCGGTGCGGGCAAGGCCGAGCTTGGCCTTGGCATCCATGGCGAGGCCGGCGTGCAGCAAGTCGATTATCACAATGCTGAACAGGCCATGGCCGCCGTAACGGCCAAGCTTGCCGCCGTGATGGCCGACGCCCCGCATGTGGTGCTGCTCAACAATCTGGGCGGCACGACCGAACTCGAGATGTCGATCCTGGCGCATGATCTGGTGAGGTCCTCGATCGGCCGGAACCTCAAGCTTGTCGTCGGCCCCGCAGCGATGATGACCTCGCTCGACATGCGGGGATTTTCGGTGTCGGTATACCCGCTGAACGCCGATGACGAGGACTGGCTGAGCGCGCCGTGTGTGCCGTCGGCCTGGCCCGGCTGCAAGGCGATCACGCCGGTGCGCACCGTCGAACTTCCCGACGGGTTGCGCCCGATCCAGCCGATCCCGTCGGAACACAAGGCGACGGCGGATTTCCTGACACGATGCTGCCAGATCCTGATTGATGCAGAGTCGGACCTGAACGCGCTCGACGCCAAGTCGGGAGATGGCGATACCGGCTCGACCTTGGCGGGGGCCGCACGCGCGCTGATCGGCGCGCTCGACCGGCTGCCGCTGGCCGATCACACGCAGCTTTTCCGGGCCATCGGGCAGGAGCTGACCCAGACGATGGGTGGATCGTCCGGTGTGCTGCTGGCGATCTTTTTCACCGCCGCGGGGGATGCCGCCTCGAGCGGGCTGGGCATGATCGCGGCGCTGAAGGAAGGGCTGGACCGGATGCAGCGCATCGGTGGGGCAGAGCTTGGAGACCGCACGATGGTCGACGCCCTGCGCCCGGCGCTGGACGAGCTTGAGGCGAAGGGCCTTGCCGAAGCGGCGGTCGCGGCGAGGACGGGCGCCGAGGTGACAGCGACGATCACCCGCGCAAAGGCCGGGCGCGCGTCCTACATCAGCGCCGACCAGCTGCAGGGTCATGTCGATCCGGGTGCCGAGGCCGTGGCCCGCCTGTTCGAGCAACTGGCGAGTTGACGCCCTCGACCATCGGGCCGCTTGGGTAGGACGCGAACGCAGATGATGGCGGCGTCACTATGGCAGGTCAGCGACAGGTCCGCGTCAGGCACCTTGTCGAATGGCCGAGAGTAGGTCCTGCCACCGCGTCGCGAAGACCTCTTCAAGGTCTGTTTCATGACCGGCCCTGGTCGGCCCGGATGTGTTTCCATGCGCCATCAGTGTCGCCACTGCGCCGCTCCAGTCGTCGACGGCGCCGTCGCGCACAGCGACCGCGCCAAGTGCAACGTGGTCCAGCAGGCCATCGACCGCGTTCACGAGCAGCGGACGTCCCGCTGCAAGCGCCTCGATCGCGACAAGTCCGTAGGCTTCCCAGACGGAGGGCATCGCAACCGCGTCCACGGCTGCCATCGCCCGCACGGGGTCTGAGGCGAAGCCCATGAACCGGATGCGCGGATCGCCCAGGGCAAGGTGGCGCAATCTGGCCTCTTCCGCGCCTTCGCCATAGATGTGCAGCGCAAGGTCCGCGCTTTTGACCTGCCGAAACGCCTGGATCAGCGTGTCGAACCCCTTTTGCCGGTCAAGCCGCCCGATCGCGCCAAGCACCTTCACCGGACCATCGGCGGGCGGTACCGCGCGAAACGTGGAAAGATCGACGCAGGACTGGATGACGGTCAGCTTTTTGGCCGGAACGGCACCGCTTTGCGTCAGCCACCTGGCCTGGGCATGGCTGACCGCTATGATCCGATTGAAGAGCCCGAAGGCGCTGCGCAGCAGCACCGCGAACCTGCGCCGGTAGGTGACGTTCGCGGCGAGGAACCCCTGGGTATAGCTGTGCTCGACATGCATCAACGGGGTGCGTGGATGGCGTGCGCGCAGGCTCAGCAGCATCGGCATCAGGCGCCAGCTGATCGCCAGATGCGAGACGATGACATCGGCCCGAACGGCGTCAGCCAGGCCCGCGCGGCGGTCGACCACCCGCAGTTCGTGATCGGCATCGCGCGACAGCGCGGGCGCGGTCAGGATATGATCCAGCACCCGCATGACCCCGCCCGCCGTCGTGTCATCGACCAGATGGACGACTTTCAGCCGTTGCATCAGACCGCCTCCGCCGTGCGCAGCCGCTGGGCAAGATCCATGACCCGGCGCAGAACGGCGGTGCCGCAAAGCGACAAGGTCGCGGTCGCGGCCAGGGTGACGAGGGATTTCACCGGCTCTTCGATCATCGGCATTGCGGACTGCGCCAGCCAGTCACGCGACAGGCACCGCGCGCGGACGGGGTCCAGATCGCTGATCGCGCGGCGGGTGAGGTAGCGCAGCTGGTAGGCCCGGGCGACCGGCGTGTTGACCTGGAAGAACGCCGGGTTGAGCGGGGTGAGCTTGGTCACCATCCGCTCCCACGCGGCAAGCTGTCGGTCGGTCGCGGCCGACAGCCCCCCCGCATTGATCCGATACTGGGTCCAGAGCCCGGGGATGCCTTCAAAGGTCCAGTCGGTGCTGAGCGCGATCCGCAGCCAGCATTCGATGTCTTCGGACTGACGGAAGGTTTCGTCGAAATACCAGTCGCGCTCTGTCTCGTGCCGGGGGCGAAAGGCGATCTGCTCCAGCACCGCGCGGCGCAGCACGGGGGCCGATCCGTTGCCGATCGGATTGCGCTTGAAGATCGTCGCGGCGTCGATGCCGGTCAGGCGCGGGCGCTGCGCGTGGCCGGTCAGGGCACCCTGGTCATCCATGATCGCGGAGCCGCAGTAGCTGATCCCGACATCAGGACGCGAGTCGAGATGCGCGACATGCAGGGCCAGCTTTTCCGGCAGCCACAGGTCGTCGGCATCGCAAAAGCCGATGACCGTGCCGCGCGCGGCGGCGATGCCGCTGTTGCGGGCCCCGGCAAGGCCCCGGTTGGCCTGACGGACGATGCGGACGCGGGGATCGCGGGCAAAGCCTGCGGCGATCTGCGGCGTCGCATCGGTGGATCCGTCGTCGACGATGATCACCTCGTAGGCGGGGTGGGTCTGGTGCAGCAGGGCGGTCATGGTGGCCCAGAGCGTGTCTGCGACGTTGAAGGCGGGAACGATGATGGAGGCAAAGGTCATGGGATCGGACTTTCGGGTTCAGGAAAAAAGGGACTGGCGCAGACCGCGCGGCAGCATCAGGGCAACGAACGCACCGCCAAGGGTCAGCCCGCCACGGCGGACGGGGCTGAGAAAACCCGCCGGGCTGTGCAGAAGGCCCGAGAGGCTCAGGCGCAGCGCCGCGCCACGACCGGGTGCCGTGCGCAGCGCACGCCGGGCGAGGTAGCGGTAGTGGATCGCGTGGCTGCGCCGCGACGGGCGCACGCCCAGCCCGGCGGCGGTGCGCAGCGCCTGCGCCCGCCCCTCTGCCATCGCCGCCAGATCGGTGGAGAGCCCGCCGGGGCTGGTGCGGTACCAGGTGTGCAACTGGTCGACCCCGACGACGCGGGCCCCGTGCCCGACCAGCCGGATCAGCCAGTCCAGATCCTCGTTATGGACCATAGCCGGATCAAACCCGCCGGTGCGTTCGAACACGCCGCGGCGCAGGGTGATGTTGGACATGGTGCAGACCGGGTTTTCGCCCAGCAGCATGTCGATTGTCAGATCGCCCTGCGGCACGGACGAGGTGACGCCGGTATCTCCCGGTTCGGTGTTGAAGAACCCGATGCGCCCATAGACCGCGTCGATGCTCCGGTCGCCAAACGTCTCGCGCAGCCGGTTCAGCTTGCCCGGAACCCATAGGTCGTCGGCATCGCAGAAGGCCAGGAAATCGCCGGTGGCCTCGTTCAGCGCCGCCATGTTCCGCGCCGCGCTGGGGCCTTTCGCGCTGTTGCGGACCAGCCGGATGCGGCCGTCCCGCCGCGCCGCGCTGCGGATCAGGAAAACCGTGGCGTCGGTCGATCCGTCGTCGACGCAGATCGCTTCCCAATCGGTGAAGGTTTGCGCGGTGAGGCTGGCCAGCGTCGTGGCAATCGTCGCCTCGGCGTTGAAACAGGGGAGGATGATCGAAAATGTCGGCATGGGATCAGACCTTTGCGAAACGGTGGCCAAAGGCCAGGGAAAGAGCGGGAAGCGAGGCGTCCAGCATCACCACGGTGGCGACGACGGCATAGCCGGTGGCCACGGCCATGAGACCGAAGGGGGCAAGCGCTGCGGTGTTGAGCATGAGCGCTGCGGTCATTGCGGCTGTCACCCAGAATTCGCGCTGCGCGCGGCCCGTGGCCCGAAGCCAGCCGGCTGTGGCGGACCAAAGCGTGGTGGGGATCGCGACCAGGCAGAGGATCGACACGATCTGGTCCAGCCCCTGCCAGCCGTCCCCAAAGAGGATCGGCACGTAAACGGGCGCGAGGATCGCCTGCAGGACCACCGCCGGCGTGATCAGGCCGATGGCCAGAAGGATGCTCTGACGCAGGGCCTGGGTCTTGTCGGGGCTGGCGCAGAGATGCGGAAAGAGCACGGTCGCGAAGGCCGTGGAGAAGGAATTCGCCAGCCCCAGCCCGGCATTGAAGGCCATGAAATAAAGCCCAAGCGCCTCGGCCCCCATCAGCGTGCCGACGATCAGCTTGTCCGCCTGCAGGCGCATGGCCTTGACGAGTTCGACCCCAAGCACCGCCCAGCCGAAGCTGATGAACGGGCGCAGCGGCGCAAAGCCGTTCGACAGGTCCCGACGCCAGGGATGCAGGCGGCGCATCGCGACCAGCCAGAACGGCGCGGTCAGCAGGCGCGGCAGGATCAGCGCCAACGCCGAGGGCCAGAGCAGGGCCAGCGCCGCCGAGAGCATGTTCGCGCCCACGACCTGCGCGCCCGAGATGGCGGCGGTCTGGCGCAGTTTGCCCGCCCGCATCGCAAGGGCGGTCTGCACAAGGCCCGCAGGCATGAACAGGTACTCGCCCGCGAGCAGCAAGATCAGCATCAGCAACTCGAGGCTGGCACCCGACGCGTAAAGTGTCAGCCCCACCGCCGATTGCACGACAAACAGCCCCACGCACCAGGCCCAGAAGATGCGGTGCGCGGTGGCGCAGGTTTGCGGCAGTTCTGCCTCGGGTGCGGCGATGATGCGCTGCCCGACGCCGTTCTCGGTCAGCGCCTTGAGGATGTCGGACGCCGCCAGCGCCGCCGCCGCGACACCGATCTGCGCGAGGTCCAGCGACCGGGCGACCGCCACGACAACCAGCAGGCGCGATGCCTTGGACGCCACCTCTGACGCGCCATAGGCAAAGAGGTTCTGCGCGATACGCGATGTCTTGAGGATGGCGGTCATTGTACGGGTCCAGTCATGTTTGCTGAACCGGTTCTAACCGCGGGTCGTGCGTGCTGTCCCGGACGCCACCGGAGAGCGGAAGGGCGCAACAGAACTGCATCATATCCGTTCGGATAGGTGGCGCCATGCCACGGTGCACTCGACCGGGCGGGCGGAAATGCGTAGAACCTTCACAACCGCAGGTAAACGCGAGCGCAGGCATGCCCCAGACCCTCACATTCGGCTCGGCGCTGCTGGCCGTTCTGGCCCTGGCGAACTGCGCCAGCTACGACACGCCCAACAACCTCGAACCGGTGGCGGCAGGCGACGGCTATCAGGCGCAGTACCGCACGCCCGATGTCAGCCGGGGGCAGGCGCGGTTCCTGCGCTCGGCCGAGATCAACGCCAGCAAATGCCGCCCCTGGCGCGGCGGGGCCGGAGGCAAGGGTGGCGGTGTCGCGGCGGTATCGCTGCGCGGCGAGCGGCTGAGCCGGAACGATCTGGTCGATATCCGCATCGCCGACGACGACACGTTCAGCGGCGACTATGTCGTGTCGCGCGACGGCACGCTCAAGCTGCCATTCCTGGCGCCGATCCGCGCGCAGGGCCGCTCTACCTCCGAAATCGAGGCCGATATCTCCAGGCAGCTTATCGCCGGGGATTTCTTTGTCGAACGGCCGCGCATCTCTGTCCGCGTGGCCGACTTCGCCTCGGTCACGGTGGGCGTGTCCGGCGCGGTGTTCGAACCGCATTCGGTGGAAATCGGCGGCGTCACCGGCGACCAGGTCGACAGCCGTCGCCAAGGGGCCCTGGGCGCGTCGAGCGAGGGGCGCAACCTTTCCGCGGCGCTGCGGGCGGTCGGTGGCGTGCGCCCGGATGCCGATATCTCTGCCATCGAGGTGCGCCGGGCCGGAACGCTTTACACGCTCGACATGCGCGGGGTGTTCGAGGGGCAGAACGTCGTCGACATCATGCTGCTGACGGGTGACGAGGTGTCGGTGCCCAGCCGCGGCTGTTTCCAGGAGGAGCTGATGCGGCCCAGCCCGATCAGCCCGCCGGGGGTATCGCTGTTCCTGTCGAACCTGACACAGCCCGCGACGGGCAATGCCCCCTCGGCCATCGGGCGCGAGGTCCGCGAAGTGCCTTACGGCACGCGCTACATGCAGGCCGTGATCGACACCAACTGTGTCGGCGGGGCGCGGGCGACCAGTGCGGACCGCTCTGCGGTGCTGTTTTCCCGCAATCCGATCACCGAGGTGTCGGTCGTGATCGAACGCGATATCGAAGACCTGCTGCGGCGCGCGGATCGGGACGATTACGATCCGTTCCTGCTGCCCGGCGATTCAATCGCCTGTTACGACAGCACGGTCACCAATGTCGGCGAAGTCGGCCGGGTGCTAGGGATTCTGGGTCTGTCAGCACTGGCCCTGTAGGCAGCAGACGGCGTCCCGGCGCTAGGCTTGCATCCGGGGGCGCGTGACGAACCAGATGGCGGGCAGCTTCGCAATGGCTTTGGCCATGTCGTCCGGGTCGCCTGCCTTGGCCGCCGTTTCCACCGCGATCAGCCCGGCGCGCAATTCGACGGCCCCCAGCTGCGCGGCGCCGCCGGCCATCCGGTGGGCGCGGGCGGCGATCTCGTCCGGCGTGTGCCGGGGATGCTCCTTGAGGAAGGCCAGCGTTTCGTCAACCTCGGCCACGAACCGATCGAGCAGCGGACGCAGGGCGTCGACACCGACCGTTTCACGCAGATCGTCCAGATAGGCGCTGGCAACCGCCTTTGACGCATCCCGGCCAAAGGTCTGATTTTTGGTTTCGGGGTGCAGGTGATTGCTGATCACCTGGATCAGGCCCTCTCGGGTCAGGGGCTTGGTCAGGATGTCGTTCATCCCGTCCGACAGAAACGCCTTCTGTTCGTCAGCCATGGCATTCGCCGTCAGCGCCACGATGGGCGTCCTGGCGCAGGCGCCGTCGCCTGCCCGGATCTGGCGCGTGGCGGCGCGGCCGTCCATCACCGGCATGCTGATGTCCATCAGAATGAGATCGAAATGCTCGGCCTGCGCCCGGTCCACGGCGATCTGCCCGTTCCTGGCCTCGGTCACGTCGTGACCGGCGGCGACCAGCATCTCGCGGGCGACGACGCGATTGATCTCGTTATCCTCGACCAGCAGGATGCGGCTGGGCCGCATCGACCCGGCGCGTGCACGACGGTGCGTGTCGGTCTGCGGCGGATCGATGGGCGCGATGGGAAAGCTGATGAGGAAGGTGCTGCCTTCGCCCGGCGTACTCTCGACCTCGATGCTGCCGCCAAGCGCGTGAACGAACCGCCGGGCGATCCCAAGGCCCAGGCCGGTGCCGCCGACCTCGCGATCATAAGAGCTGTCGCCGGTCAGGAAATCGTCGAACACCTGCGATTTGAGCGTATCGTCCATGCCGATGCCGGTATCGCTGACGCAGATCTGCAGTTCGGGCGGTTCGCCCTCCATATGCAGAACCTCTGCCTGGACCGAGACACGCCCCTCATGGGTGAATTTCACCGCGTTGCCGATCACGTTCATCAGGATGTGCTGGATGCGTTCGCGGTCGGCGTGGATCCAGTCAGCAGGTGTGCCGATCCAGCCCCATTCCAGCGTCGTGTCGTTGGCCGAGGCCGCGCCGCTCTGATTGTCGATGATGTCCTGCAGCAGCGTGCTGATGTTCATCGCCACGGGCCGCAGATGCAGCTTTCCGGCGTCGTACTTGGTGATGTCCAGCACGTCCGAGATATGGCTCATCAACAGCTTGCCCGAGGTGTCCATGTTCTTGATATAGCGCGCCTGCTTGGCGCTCAGCTTGGTGTCGCGCAGCAGTGACAGGTTGCCCAAAAGGCCGTTGAGCGGCGTGCGGATCTCGTGGCTCATGGTGGCCAGGAAATCGGTCTTGGCCTTTTCGCCGGCCAGCGCCCGATCGCGGGCGGCGACCAAATCGGCCTCGGTCTTCACCCGGTGCGAAATGTCCCGCAGGAAGGCGATGAAGATTTCGCCATCGTCGGTTTCGGCGGACTGGATGGCAAACTCGACCGGGAAAATCTCTCCATTGGCGCGCTTGGCCTCAAGCTTGATCCGGCCCTTGCCGACCACCCGCTTTTCACCGTCTTGCCGCATCCGCTCCATCCCCGCCGCATGGGCGGCACGGTGGTGGTCGGGCACGATCAGCGCGCCCAGTTCAGCGCCGATGGCCTGTTCGGCGGAATAGCCGAAGATCTGTTCGGCGGCGGCGTTGAAATCGAGGATGCAGCCCTTCGCATCGCTCACCACCACGGCGTCGAGCGCGGTGCCTGTCACGATCTTCATCCGCTCGCTGGCCTGTGCGATTTCGGCCCGGCGCCGCACGTTCTGTGCGTTGAGGTAGGCCAGATAAAGCGCCAGCAGCAGCAGCGTCACCAGCAGGAAGGTGACCACCGCGGCCATCTGCATCAGGGTCACGGCGATGTTGCTGCGGCGGCGGTCGGAATCCTCGGCAAAGTAATTCAGCCCGGAATTGGCCAGCTGCCGGACGTTGGGCCGTACGTCCTCGGCACGTTCGATCAGATCTGGCAGGGCGGCGGTCAGCGCATCGTCAGAGGCGTCAATGCTGTCGACCGTCCGGTCGAGAAAGGTCTGCACGATCCGAAGGTTGCGCGAAAATTCCGGCACATTGCGCAGGGCCGCATAGATCGACGCCTGCCGCAGCGTATTGATCCGGCTGTAGAAGATATCGAACTCACGGCGCATGCTTCGCAGGTCGGGCGCGGGATCGCCGATCACGGTGCTGAGGTGAAGGTGGTATTCGAGAAATTCCACCTCGGCCTGCGACAGGGTCCATTGCACGTTGTCGGACCGAGCCGAGTTGAGCAGCCGCAGATCGCGTACGACAGCGGTGGAAAGGTAGACGATCACCCCCAGACCCACAGCCCCCAGCAGCAGCGTGATCAACAGCCGCAAACGCAGGGGAGAGGCTTTGAGGTCTATCATTGCGGGCCGATCCGGTTGTGCGGGGCCGAAGGCTCGGGCCCCGGCCACCGCTGCTTACTGCGTCACCTCGATGCGGTCGAGTTGCCATATGCTGCGCGAATAGGTCACTTCGGAGCGATAGTCGGCGCTGGCATCATAGGGATACACGACCCAGAGCGGTCCCTTGTCGCGCACCGACATCGTTTCGCCATCCATCCTGTAGGCCAGGATGGGGCCGCCATCGACCGCGTCAGACACCGGGATTTCCACGGCGTAATCGTTGATCGCGGTGGCGCGCAGGGTTTCACCCTCGAGCCCCAGACGCTCGACCAGCTTGGCGAGCGACACGCCGGTAAAGCTGTGTGCGCCTTCGGTCCAGATCGTCGTGGTTTCAAAGGTGGTGGCGTCCATCGCCTCGAGCATCTCGAGGTCGAACTGCGCGGTGCCGTCGACGTTGGTGACCTCCAGCGCGCCCGATACGGTGAGGATCACCTCGCCTTCGGGCGCTGCAAGGGGCTGGGCCAGGGCAGGCAACGCGGTTGCGATGACCAGTGCCAGGGCGGGAAACAGGGAACGGTACATGGGAACATCCTCTCCAAGGTTGATCCCATATGACACATTCGCCCGCTCCGCACATCAGGTCAGATGGATAGTGACCTATCCGTTCGGATAGGACGGCCTGTCAGGCCGCCCGCTGTTGCGGAATCGCCCGCGCGTCAAGAAAGCCGCTCAGGGCCTCCTGCATCTCCGGGCGGTCAAGGGCGAAGGCCATCGTCGCCTGCACGAAGCCCGCGACCGACCCGCAGTCAAAGCGTTCGCCCTGGAACCGGTAGCCGGTCACGCCGACCGTTTGCACATCGGCGTTGATCGCATCGGTCAACTGCACCTCGCCGCCTGCGCCCGGGCCAAGGTCGGCAAGGCGGGCAAAGATCGACGGCTCCAGGATGTAGCGGCCAACGACGGCGCTGGTCGACGGGGCCTGGTCGGGCTGCGGTTTTTCCACGAGCCCCCGCGCGGTGGTCAGCCGCCCGGCGGTTCGCGCCACGTCGAGGATGCCGTAGGACGAAGTGTCGGCGCGCGGCACGTCCATCGTCGCGACCATGTGGCCGCGGGTCTTGGCATGGGCGGCGACCATCTGGCCCAATGCGCCTTGTGGTGCGCGGATCACGTCGTCGGGCAGCAGGACGGCAAAGGGTTCGTTGCCCACCAGCCGCCGCGCCAGCTTGACCGCGTGACCCAGGCCCAGTGGCGCGTTCTGGTGGACGAAGGACAGCGCGCCCTCGGGCAACCGCGTCCGCGCCAGCGCGGCCAGCGCAGAGGTTTTCCCGGCGGCGGCAAGGCGCTGTTCCAGCGCGGCGGCGGTATCGAAATAATCCTCAAGCGCGCCCTTGCCCGCGGCGGTGACAAAAACGAACTGTTCAATCCCGGCGGCGCGGGCCTCGTCCACCGCGTACTGGATCAGCGGGCGGTCGACGAGCGGCAGCATCTCCTTGGGGATCGACTTGGTAGCGGGCAGAAAGCGGGTGCCCATACCGGCGACGGGAAAAACGGCGGTGCGGATATGTGTCATCGTCCTGGTCCTTTCCGGGTCAAGGCAAAGGGGTCAGTAAGCGCCGCGGCCCGATACGACCGCGCCGAAGGTTCTGAGGATCAGCACGAGATCAAGAAGCACCGTGCGCGAAGAGGCATAGGTCAGATCCATCTCGACCATCTGGTCAAAGCCGATGTTGGCGCGGCCAGACACCTGCCAGACGCCGGTGATGCCCGGCTTGACCGCAAGGCGGCCCATGGCGCGGCGGGGGTAGGCTTCGACCTCGCACGGCAGGGCCGGGCGCGGGCCGACGATCGCCATCTCGCCGCGCAGCACGTTCAGGATCTGCGGCAGCTCATCGATGGAAAAGCGGCGGATGATGCGCCCGACGCGGGTAACGCGCGGATCGGTGCGCGACTTGAAGCAGACGCCGTCGCGGTCAGAGCTGGCCAGCACCTCGGCACGCCGCGTTTCGGCATCCGTGGTCATCGAGCGGAACTTGAACATGGTGAAAGGGGTGCCGTTGCGCCCGACGCGGGTCTGCTTGAAGAACACCGGCCCGCGGCTGTCGGCCTTGATCGCCAGCGCTGTCAGCGCCAGCAGCGGCGACAGCAGCAGAAGCGCGCTGGCCGACACGGTGATGTCGAGGAACCGGCGCTGCACATCGGCGAAAGAGCTGCGGCGGGCGGCGGTCAGCGCGGCATGGGCCAGGAAGGCGGCATTCCCGACGAGGTAGCGCTTGGCCAGCCGCCGCGGTTCCTGGGCCAGGCGCCAGACCCATTCCATCTTGATCCGACGCACCGCCGTCGGTGCACGCACGACCGTCCCGGCGAGAAAGTCGAAAAGTGCGCCGACGGCCAGTGTCAGGGACGCGTCGAGCCGGTGTGCATGGCGGTGCAGCCACAGTTCCTGCATCGGCACGCCCAGGGCGACCAGCACGATATCGGCGCCGCTGTCGTTGATGTCGGCGATGACCGCCTCGGCATCCGCTGCGCCGCCGAACCCGTCGCGGGTGCCCGCAATGCGCAGATGCGGGATGGTGTGGATCAGGCGGCTGGCCGCGGCCTCTGCCGTGCCCGGGGTGCCGCCGAAGAGGTAGACCGATTTGCCCATCCGCGCCGCCTTGGCCAGCAGCATCGGCACAAGGTCGGTACCGTTCAGGTTGGCGGTCAGTTTCTGGCCGGTCATCTTTGCGGCCAGTTCGACGCCGATCCCGTCGGGCAGCAGAACGTCGGCCGCGGCCACGGCGCGGGCATAGGCCGGATCGCGGCGGCGCAGGTTGCAGCAATGCGCGTTCATGAAGAACGCCCGGCGGCGGCCCGGCGCCAGCAGATGGGTGATCGCCTGATCCGGCGTCGCATCGGCCAGATCGAGTGTCAGCGCGGGCAGATATTGCGTGGTCAAAGCGGGGGGCGTGATCGCGTCAGAAAGGTCGAGGCGGGTCGGGAAAGCAGCGTGTTTCATCGGGCTAAGTCCTTGAGGTTGCAGAAGTTGCTCTCAAGCTGACGAGAAACATTGCGCCGCTCAACGGAGCGGACGGTGAGGAGTCCGGGACATCGGGGGAAGGACTATGCCCTGCGGTCAGCGGACCTATCCGAACGGAGAGCGTCAGGCCCGAATGCGCCGTTGGCTGCCATGGTCACGGCGGATATTTGACGTGCATCAGCCATGATCACGGTTTAGTTGTGGTGGCGAAGAAGGAGACCGCGATGCGCGTATTGATCGCCGATGACCACGACCTGCTGCGGGATACGCTGGTCCTGTTCCTGCAGGCTCAGGGCGGGATCGACACCAGCACCGCGGCGGATCTGCCCGGCGCGCATCGTCTGATCGAAACGGAAGATCCGTTCGACCTGATCCTGCTCGACCTCAACATGCCCGGAATGAACGGTCTCGAGGGGCTCAAGCAGACCATGGCGCTGAAGGACGGCCAGCGCGTGGCGCTGCTGTCGGGCGAGGCGACGCGCGACATTGCCGAAAAGGCGCTCGAGGCCGGGGCCGCAGGCTTCGTGCCCAAGACGCTGCCCGCGAAATCCATGATCAACGCGGTCAAGTTCATGGCCATGGGCGAGCAATATGCCCCTATCGACTTCATGACCGCGGTCGACGACACCCCGTCGCATCCCCTGGCCGACAAGCTCACACAGCGCGAATTGCAGGTCTTGAAGGGCCTGACCGAGGGCAAGTCCAACAAGGAGATCGCCCGCGATCTCGACATCACCGAACCGACGGTCAAGCTGCACATGAAAACGCTTTATCGCAAGGTCGGCGCTTCCAACCGCACCCAGGCCGCGCTGATCGCGCGCGAGGCGGCGCTGTTCTGAACTATCCCATCGGATAGGCCAGGGCGCGGATGCGCCGGCGCGCTGGCCATGCGCGCAGCGGTCAGGCAAGGACGAACACGATAAGGGTACGGGCAAAGGAGATGCCCGATGACCCTGCAAGAGACCTTTCCGACCCGGACCGCCCCTGCCCGCCGCACGCGCCGCCTGTCGTTCCGCCGCATCCTGATGGGCGGGCGGATCGGCGACCTGGGCCGTTTTCCGCGCTACCTGGCGTTCGCGCTGGTCGGCGGTACGCTGATCTGGGCGCCGATCACCGGCTATCTGCGCACGGCACCGCTGACGTTCAAATCCGGCACCTCGCTGATCCTGCCGGGATCGGGGGCGTCAGCCTCGATGAACCTCAATGGGATCGGGCAGGCGTCTTCCTATGCCAACTCGGCATTTTCCAGCAATTCCGTCAGCCCGACCGAGACCTACAAGCGGCTGATCGGGGCCGACCGCATCCTCGAAGCGGCGGCACGGTCGATGGGGCTGGACAGGAAAGCCTTTGGAAAACCGCGGATCGACCTCGTGGACCAGACCAGCCTCATCCACCTTGAAATCACCGGCGGCACCGCTGAAGAGGCGCAGGCCCGTGGGGAAGCGCTGCTGGAGGCCTTTTTCGCCGAGCTTGACGCGTTGCGCGCCGATGAACAGGCCACCCGCGAGGACAGCGGCCTGGCGGCCATCGCGGACTATCGCAACTCCGTCGCCTCGACCCGGTCCGACATTGCCCGGCTGCAAGAGGAAACCGGGCTTGTCTCAGCGGACCAGTACGACGCGATTGTCGAGGCGACGCGGCTTTTGGACAGCCGCGTTCAGGACCTAGCGGCGGCCCTGCAGGACAAGACCCAAAGCGTTGCCGCGCTCGAGGCAAGCCTCGGCATTCCGGCAGATGCGGCCGCCGCGACGCTCAAGCTTTTTGCCGATGCCGAATACGCCGCTTTGATGGAGGAGGTCGCGCTGCATGCCGCCGACCTTGCCAAGGCGCGATCGCAATTCGGAGAGGGGCATCCCAAGGTGCAAGCCGCCCGCGCCGCCCATGCCGGTGCCACGGGCGCCGCGCTACTGCGGGCCGAGGCCGTGACCGGCTTGACCCCGGGCCAGTTGCAAAAGCTCGACCTGGCGCCCGAAGGCGCCCGCGCCGATCTGCTGGCGGAGCTGGTGCGGATGGATGCCGAACGCGCAGGGGCCGCACGCGAGCACGAGACTCTGTCGGCGCGGCTGGCGGAGGAACGCGCACGTCAGCAGGCGCTGGCCGGGCCGGCCGCGCGGTTGCAGGATCTGCAGCGCGACTTCACCGTGGCAGAGGCCGTCTTTGCCAGTGCCATCGCCCGCACCCAGTCCACGAAATCGGATGTCTACGCCTCTTATCCATTGGTGCAGGTGCTGGAAAATCCGTCGCTGCCGGACCGGCCCTCGTCGCCCAACCGCAAGCTGGCCATCGCGGCGGGCGGGGCGGCGACGATGATGATGATGCTGGGCCTTTTGCTGGGCTGGATGCGCTCTGCCGTCATCGGGCGGCTGATCAACGCGCCGAAAGACCCGGCATGATCCCGCAGAACCCGGCAGAGCGCATGGCCTACAAGGCCATGGTCTGGACATGGCCGTTCTACGCCATCGGCGCGCTTTACGTGGTCGGCCCGGTGCTGGCCTGGATCCTGGGCGGGATGGCGGCGCTGTCGCTCTACCTTGGCCCGGCGATTCGGCACGACCTGCGCGCCACAGGTTCGGTGCCGCCGCTGATCTGGCTCTGGATCCTGGGCATGTGCGTGATGCTGGTGGCGCTTTGGGTTGGGCATCTCGACTGGGGGCTGGGGCTCAAGCAGACGATCAAATCCTCGATCGGCTGGGCCAAGGGCTGGGCCCTGCTGGCGCTGTTTCCGCTGGTGGGGGCGGTTCTGCCGATCCGCCGGTCGATCCTCATTCGCGGACAATGCGTGATCGGGGCCTGGACGCTGGCGCTCGCACCCTTGTTGCTGGTTGCCCCGTATATCGGCCTGCCCGAACGCATCTTCACCTCGCCGTTCAAAGCCATCGGCGGGCCGGGGCCAGAGTATTTCAGCGTCTACCTCTTCACCTTCGATCCGGCCAGCTGGACGCCGCGGTGGCAGTTCTACGCCCCCTGGTCGCCCTTCGCCGCCCTGCTGGGCGTCGTCATGGTGCTTTTCGCGCTGGAGGAGAAAGACCGGAAATGGATGCTTGCGGGTGTCGGCGCGGGCATCCTCATGATCCTCGCATCGAAATCCCGCATGGGGCTTGTGGGCCTTGTCGCCTGCACGATCACACCGCGCCTGATGCCCCTGATCCTGCGCGGCTGGGCCTGGCAGGCGACCGCCGCGCTGACCGCATCCATGGCGGTGCTGGGCACAACGCTGATCGCGCTCGCGCAGGATGCCGTCTCGACCTTCAAGGGCGCGCGCGCCGACAGCACCCGCGTGCGCGCAACGCTGCAGCGCATCGCGTCCGAGCGCTGGCAGAACGAGGCGGTGTGGTTCGGCCACGGCACCGTGCACCCCGGATCGCACGCGGTGGAATACATGCCGATCGGCTCGCATCACACGTGGTACGGGCTGCTCTTCGTCAAGGGATTGGTGGGGTTCGCAGCACTTCTGGTGCCCCTCGCGCTTCACACGCTGGTGGTCATGGCCGATGCCGCGCGCCACCCGCGCGGGCGGCTGCCGATGGGGATCCTGATGACGATCATCCTGTTGTCGTTCGGCGAAAACCTCGAGATCGAGGCCTACATGCTGTGGCCCGGGCTCGTGCTGTTGGGTGTTCACTTGCGCGAAATGTCACGGGAAGCGGCGCCCTGACGGTGCCCAACCGGACCGGCCCCGGCTTCCCGCAGAACCTTGGCGGAGCGAAGCCGGAGCAGCAGGATCAGCCGTTGAATTCCGAATTTCGCGATTGGGCACCTGCCCCTGAAGGACGGCACGACCGGGCGGCACGCGCGGTGGCCAAGACCGCCGTCGTGAGCATCGTGATCCCCTGTCTGAGCGAGGAAAGCGTGCTGGACGAGGTGCTGTTCCGCCTGCACGCCACGACTGTCGGTGTGCAGGACGCGACCTTTGAATTCATCTTTGTCGATGACGGATCGACGGAGTCGCGGTAAGCCGGGCCTGGACGTCCTTCCGGCTTGGCAAGGCGCCGGTCATGCCGCTGCTGGCGCGGAACGCCCGGCGGGCGATGCGGGGCGTCAGGGCCGCGGCTTCCTGATCACGTTGATCAAATCCTCGCCCCGCGCCAGCCGGTTCACGTTGTCGGCCACGGTGGCGGTCCGACGGGCGATCGTGCCCGTGGTCCAGCCCGACATATGCGGGGTGAGGGTGACGTTGGGCAGTTCATGGAACGGGTGCCTTGATGGGCGCGGGTTCGGATCGTCCTTCGACGGATAGACATACCAGGTATCCAGGATCGCGTTCAGGCGGCCAACTTTCAGCGCGACGAAAAGCGCATCTTCGTCGATCACGGGGCCGCGTCCCACATTCATGACGACCGCGCCGTCGCGCATCGCGGCAAGCACCTCTGCCCCGATCAGACCTTCGGTGCTGTCCGTCAGCGGCAGCGTATTGATCAGCACATCCACATTACCGGCCATTTCGGCCAGCCCCTCCAGTTGATGAACCGTGACCCAAGGGCTTTCGACGGGCGAGCGGTTGGCGACATGCACTTTCATGCCGAAGGCCAGCGCGCGCTGCTTGACCGCCTGGCCGATATGGCCGTGCCCGACGATGCCGATGCTTTGCTGGCCCATTTCGGTGCGCAAGCCGTCCTTGCCGCCCGCCCAGTAATGCCAGTCGCCCTGCCGCAGCCGGGCATCCGCATCCGCCAGCGGCACGTGCCGCGACAGCAGTGCCGCCATGACGTATTCCGCGATGGCGTTTTCGTGCCCAAAGGCGTTGCAGACGGCGCAACCGCCGGGCAGAGCGTCGAGGTCGACCTTGTCATAACCGGCGGCAGGCAGTTGGAAAAGCCGCGCGTTTTGCACGCCCGTGCCCGTGTAATGCACGCCCACGACCACGTCTGCGCTGGCCAGCGCTTCTGCCTCGCCCGGAGCATCCGCGGCGTCCGAGATCACGGTGATCCGATGCGGCATGTCCAGTTGCTCTGACAGGCCCTTCTCAAAAGCGGCGGCGTTGGTGCCGTAAAAGACGATCTTCATCATGGTCACAGCACCGAAATCATGCCGCCATCGGCATAGATGATCTGGCCCGAGACATAGTTGGACGCATCCGAGGCCAGGTAGATGCAGGTGCCCGCCAGCTCTTCTGGCAGACCCCAGCAGCACATCGGCGTGCGGCCCTTGACCCAGGCGTCGAACTCGGGGTTCGACAGCAGCGCCTCGTTCATGTCGGTGACCATGTACCCCGGACCGATGGCGTTGGCCTGAATGCCTTTTTCGCCCCATTCGGCGG
The DNA here is from genome assembly GCF_049323015.1 of Thalassococcus sp. BH17M4-6. NCBI lineage: Bacteria > Pseudomonadati > Pseudomonadota > Alphaproteobacteria > Rhodobacterales > Roseobacteraceae > Thalassococcus > Thalassococcus sp. BH17M4-6. The sequence continues at coordinate 277,928 of NZ_JBMPGU010000003.1, read as the reverse complement.
CCATTGCCTTGGTCAGCATCTTGATGCCGCCCTTGGCGACCGTGTAGGGCGCGACCGTGGCGCGGGCCAGTTCCGAGGTCAACGAGCCGATGTTGATGACCTTGCCTTTGCCCCGCTTGGCCATGCGTTTCGCGGCCTCACGCCCGACCACGAACGCGGCGGTCAGGTTGATGTCGATGACACGGCGCCAGTCGTCGGTCTCCAGCTCCAGCATCGGCTTGCGGAACTGTATGCCCGCGTTGTTGACAAGGATATCGACGTCGACACCCTCCGCATCCAGCGCGTCGAAGGCCGCGACGATCGCCGCTTCATCCGCCACGTCGAAGGCGGCGGTCAGCACGTCAAAACCCTGGTCGCGCATTTGCTGCGCGGCGGTCTCAAGCCGGTCTGCGTTTACGCCATTGAGGACGATGCGGGCGCCTGCCTGCGCCAGCCCTTCGGCAAAAGCGCGGCCAAGCCCACGGGAGGAACCGGTGACGAGGGCGGTGCGCCCGGTCAGATCGAACAGGGGATGGCTCATGAAACCTCCGATATGCGTGTTGTCAGGTCGCTGCGCTCGAAGAACTCGGGGCGCAGCTCGGTGCCCAGCCCGGGGCCGTCCATCGGGTAGACATATCCGCCCTCGATGCGCGGCACCTCTGTCACCAGTTCGCGATACCAGCCGTTGTAGAAGGCACGCACCGATTCCTGGATCAGCGTGTTGGGCTGGCTGAACGACATATGGATCGCAGCGGCAAAGCCCACCGGGCCGATGCAGTCATGCGGCGCGAAGGGGCGGTGGTAGGTGTCGGCCATGGCGGCGATCTTGCGCCCCTCGGTCAACCCGCCGGTCCAGCACAGGTCGGCCATGACCACATGCGCGGCGTCCCGGTCAAGAAACTCCTTGTAGGCAAAGCGCGAACCCAGCGTTTCCGACGCGCAGGTCCAGACCGAGGTTGAGGCGGCGAATTCCGCCAGCGCCTGCGCGTTGTTCATGCGGATCGGATCTTCGTACCAGCGCGGGGCGTAGTCTTCGAGCACGCGGGCGATGTCCTTGGCCACCGGCAGGTTCCACAGGCAATGCAGTTCGACCATGATCTCCATCCGGTCGCCGACGGCCTTGCGGATCTGTTCGAACGGTTTCACCGCCGCTTTCATCTGTTCTGCGGTGATGAACATGCCCTTGTTCTCGATTGCGGGCGGATCGAAGGGCCAGATCTTCATCGCGCCAATGCCGCTCTCCAGCAGATCCTCGGCCAGCGCGCCCGCGTCGGTCATGAAAGCGTCAAGGTCTTCATAACGCCCCTCATCCCGGTTCCACGTGTCCACGGGTTTGATCTGGTTGGTGCGCACATAACGCGTGCCCGCACAGGTGTTGTAGACGCGGATTTTATCCCAAGACTGCCCGCCCAGCATCACATGCACCGGCTGCCCCGCAACCTTGCCGAAAATGTCCCACAGCGCGATGTCGAGGGCCGAGGCCGCGCGGTATTCCACGCCGGTGCTGGCCTGCGCATTGGGCAGGCTGACCATTTCCCTGTGCAGCGCCTCGATGTTCAGCGGGTTCTGGCCCAAGAGCCGCACGGCCAGCGTGTTATGGATATGCGCCTCGCAGGCTGCGGCCCCGTAGAAGGTTTCGCCAAGACCGGTGATCCCGGCATCGGTTTCCACATGAACCCAAAGAACGTTGGCGAATTCTTCTGCCCGGAAGGTGCGGATGGCAGTGATCTTCACGTCGGATATCCTCCCTGCACGTCCGGTCAGGCCGGTGGCGGTTTGAGGCGGACCCTAACTGCCAAGCAAGGCCGCAACCACGTATTGTGACAATTTTTTCTGGATTGTCAGACAATTTTTCTTCAGATTGACATAGAACCGTCCTTTGCGCCCTCGGGTGGAAGGGCGCGCCTCAATCTGGACATGGAGCAGCCCGTGACAAAACCGATATCCAGCGTGCCCGGGCTGGCGGAACTGGCGATGACCGGCATTCGCGATCTGATCCGCGCCCAAGGGTTGCGGCCCGGCGACGCGCTGCCGTCAGAGGCTGCCTTGGCAGACCATCTGGGCGTGTCCCGCCCGGTGACGCGCGAGGCGCTGCGTGGCCTTGCGACGCTGCGGATTCTCGACATCGGGGGATCGCGCAAGGCGCGGGTGGCCCTACCCGACGCCTCTGCCCTGAGTCTGGTGCTGGATCATGCGACCTACAGCAGGGGGATGAGCATCCAGCAGGTTCTGGATGTGCGCCGGACACTGGAGATGCGCACCGTGGGCCTTGCCGCGATCCGCCGCAGCGACGCCGAGGCAAAGGAGCTTCTGGACATCACCGCCCGCATGTTGACTGCTCTCGACGGCGGACATTCGGAACTGATGGAACTGGACATCCGTTTTCATTCCCTGATCGCCAAAGCCTCTGGCAATCATCTGTACGCGATGATGGTCGACAGTTTCTGGATCATCACGCGCCAGACCTGGGCCATCGGCTGGCGTTCGCGCGCGACGCATCAGAACCGCCGCGATAATATCAAGTGCCACGAACGCATCGCCACCGCGATCACCGCGCAGGATGCCAGCCGCGCCGAAGCTGCCATGTCCGAGCATTTCGACAGCGCGGTCAGCGTGCTGCTGCGTGCCGGTGTCACCTGAGGCGCGCGGTTTCCTGGCCGGCAGGTACTTATCCAAAAAGCCGGGACCCGTCTGGCGAATATCTGCCCCGGGGCTGGCGATGTCCTGCCACGAAACTGCGCGCCCTCACCAGTTCAGGGCCGACGGGCGTTCCGCGCATCGGTAGTCTTCCCCGCATCTCGAAGAGGAGTCGGGAAAGTTATGGGCACCTTGCCCGATAAGGGAGGACGACTATGAAGAAATCTGTAACCCGCAGGACCTTTGGCCTGCTTGGACCCGCTGTTGCCGTGGCCATCAGCTTTGGCGCGCCCGCGATGGCGCAAAGCCAGCTGTCGATCGCGACCGGTGGCACCGGCGGCGTCTACTACCCGATGGGCGGCGGTCTGGCCGAGATCATCAACAACCACATCGACGGCTATTCCGCCACGGCGGAAGTCACCGGCGCGTCGGTCGAAAACATGGGTCTCATTGCCCGGGGTGACGCGGATCTGGCCATTGGCCTGGCCGACACCGTGGCGCAGGCCTATTCCGGCACCGGGCGCTTTGAAGGTCAGCAATTGCCGATGGTGCGTGGCCTGGCATCGCTTTACGCCAACATGGTGCATATCGTGGCGCTCGAAAGCTCGGGCATCACATCGCTCGAGGATCTGCGCGGCAAGCGCGTGTCCATCGGCGCCCCGGGCTCGGGCACAGAGGTCAACACCAATGCGATCCTCGAAGCCAACGGCATCAGCTACGACGACATCGAAGAACAGCGCCTGAACTTCAACGAAACCGCCGACGCGCTGTCGAACGGCGATATCGACGCCGGGTTCTGGTCCGTGGGCGCGCCCACCTCGTCGATCCTGAACCTCGCAACCACGCAGGACATCGTGATCATCGCCCTGACCGAGGCCGAACTGGACGCGGCCATGGCCGCGGACGGCACCTTTGCCAAGACGACGCTTGCGGGCGGCAGCTATACCGGCGTTGACGAAGACATCACCGTTCTGGGCATTCCGAACGTGCTGACCGTGTCGTCCGAGATGGAAGATGACGTGGCCTACAACATCACCAAGGCGATGTTCGAGAACATTGCCGAACTGCAGGCGGTGCACCCCGCGGCGCGCGAGACGACCGTGGAGTTTTCCATGTCGGCAACTCCTGTCCCGCTGCACCCCGGCGCGATCCGCTATTACGAAGAGATCGGCGCCACCGTTCCGGACAAACTGCGCCCGTGACGGCCCGGATCCGCGAAGGGGGAGCCGCCTTGCTCCCTCTTCTCTTTTTCCTGCTGCTGCCTTTCTCGGCGGGGGCCAATGCGCTGACGGCCACCACCGAAACTGGTACCGAGATCGCCCGCCTTGACGTGCCGGAGGGCACCGGGTGGTGCGTGCTCTGGAACCATTCGGTCAAGGGCTTTCCGGTTTCCGACTGTTACGAAAACCGGGCGGGCCGGATGGTCCTGGTTTACGCGCATCTTCCCGATTTCGCCGCGGGTCTGGATCACATTCCCGGACGCGGGCGGCAGGTGACGGATGGAAACGGCGGCTATTTCATCCTCGACATCAATGAGCCGGTCCCGGGCAATGCCTATGTTCTGCGTCCCGGTGCCGGCCCCGTAAACCACCGCTTGCAGCTCGGAGACAGCATTGTCTCCCTGTCAGCGGTCGCGCCGCACCAGAGGGTGCGGATCGCTCTGAAAAGGAATAAGGACCAATGACTTCGACCACGGAAGATCCCTTTGTCCCGATCGAGCAGCCAAGGATGGTTGTGCGCGTCATCACCGTCATCGGGATCGCGCTTTCGCTCTTTCAGCTTTACACGGCGGGGGTGCAGCCGCTGGGGCTGTTCTTCCAGCGGCCCATACACCTGGGCTTTGTCCTGGTTCTGTGTTTCCTGATCTATCCGGCCTTCGGACGGCACCGCGCGCGCGGTGTGACGGGGTGGATCATCGACGCCGTCCTGATCGTGATGAGCATCGCTGCCGGCGCCTGGGTGCCGCTGAACATCGACATCATCGCCAACCAGATCTTTCCCCGGACCATCGACATCGTCATGGGGGTCGTGACGATCATCGTCGTGCTCGAAGCGGCGCGGCGGGCCGTTGGCCTTGGCATGACGCTGATCGGGTCGTTCTTCCTGGTCTATGCCTTTGCGGGCAACCGGGGCGAACTGCCGTTTCTGGCCGACTGGATGCCCGGCATCCTGAACCACCGTGGCTATTCGCTGGACCGGCTGGCCAGCCAGATGACCCTGGGCGCCGAAGGGATCTTCGGCATTCCGCTGGGCGTGGCCGCCACCTTTGTGTTCATCTTCGTGCTCTTCGGCGCCTTTCTGGAAGTCACCGGCGCGGGCAAGTTCTTTATCGACCTGGCCTATGCCGCGGCGGGCAAGCAGCGCGGCGGCCCGGCCAAGGCCGCCGTCATCGCCAGCGCGGGGATGGGCTCGATCTCGGGCTCGGCCATCGCCAACGTCGTGACCACTGGCGCCTTCACTATTCCCCTGATGAAAAAGCTCGGCTACCGCCCCGCACAGGCCGGCGGGATCGAGGCCGCTGCCTCGACCGGCGGGCAGATCATGCCGCCGCTGATGGGGGCAGGGGCCTTTCTGATGAGCGAATTCACCCGCATTCCCTATGTCGATATCGTTCTGATCTCGATCTTTCCGGCGGTGCTTTACTTCGGCACGGTATACCTGCTGGTGCATATCGCAGCCGTCAAGCAGGGCATGACGGGGCTTGCGGCCGAAGATCTGCCCGACACGCGCAAGGTTCTGGCCGAAGGCTGGCATTTCCTGCTGCCGCTCGTCGCGCTGGTGGCGCTTCTGGTCGCGGGCTATTCGCCGATGCGGGTGGGCTTTTACGCGATCCTGTCAATCATCACCGCCGCCTCGGCCCGGGCGCTGTGGAGCTTTGCCACCTCGGGCCCGACCCTCGAGGGGTTCGTGGCACTGTGCAAACGCGGCCTCGCGCTGACGCTCGAAGCGCTCGACTTGGGCGCGCGCAACGCGGTCGCGGTGTCGGTGGCCTGCGCGGTCGCGGGCATCATCGTGGGGGTCGTGGGCCTGACGGGCCTGGGGCTGAAATTCTCGGCCATGATGATCGCGTTTTCGGGCGGCAACATCGTTCTGGCGCTGATCCTCGTATTGCTCGCCAGCCTGGTGCTGGGCATGGGCCTGCCGGTGACGGCGGCCTATATCGTGCTGATCATCCTCGTGGGCCCGGCGCTGACCGAACAATTCGGCATTCCGCTCTTGATCGCGCATCTGGTCGTGTTCTGGTATTCACAGGACAGCAACGTGACACCGCCCGTGGCGCTTGCCGGCTTTGCCGGTGCCGCGATCGCGGGGTCGAAACCGATGGAGACGAGCGTTCAGGCATGGAAATACGCCAAGGGCCTTTATCTCATCCCGCTCTTCATGGTGTTCAACGAAGAGATCATCCTCGGTGGCCCCATGCCGATGGTGCTGTGGAGCGGCGCGATTGCGATCCTTGGGCTGATGGCCTTTGCGGCGGTGCTCGAGGGGTTCCTGTGGCGGCCCATGGCGATCTGGATGCGGGTGCTGCTGGTTCCGGGCGTGGTGGCCCTGTTCTGGCCCGACCTTGCGGTCGAGGCTGCGGGTTTTGCGCTTGTCGTGGTCCTGTTGGGGCTGAATTGGCTGCAGGCGCGACGCGAACGGGATCTGCCCGGCGGCCCGCCCTGGGCGCAGGACGGCTGAGCGCATGACGCTGGTCCGGCCGCTTTTTCTTGCGGGCCTTGTCGGGGTGCTGGTCTGGGCCATCGCGCAGAACCTCGCCCTGGGCGCGGCCCGCACGCAACTGGACCAGACGCTGCTTCTGACCGAACGCGCCGTCGAGGCAGAGGTGGAGCGGCTACGCTCGCTCCCCTCGGTCGCGGCCGAAGACGTGCGGGTGCGCGATGCGCTGGCCGGAACCGGTTCGCTGCAAGCGGCGAATAGCTATCTCGAAACGGTCGCGGTGCATGCCCAGGCGGGGGATCTGTACCTGATCGATGCTGGGGGAGAGACCATCGCGGCGTCGAACTGGAACCGCCCGGGCAGCTTTGTCGGGCAGAACTACGGCTTTCGCCCCTATTTTCAGCAGGCGATGGCGCTTGGCCAGGGCCAGTTCTATGGCATCGGCGTGACCACCGGCGTGCCGGGGTATTTCCTGGCGACGCGGATCGACGCGGGCGGCCTGCGCGGTGTGCTTGTGGTCAAGATGGATCTGCGCCCTTTGCAGGAAATCTGGCGCACGGCCGATGCCGACGTTGCCCTTGCCGATGAGAACGGCGTGGTGTTCCTGTCAGCGCGGCCCGACTGGGAATACCGCGCGCTGACGCGGCTTGGTCCCGAAGTGCTCGAGACACTCGACGCCACGCGCGCCTACGAGGGCGCGGAGCTCGCCACCTCGGCGCCGCTTCTGACCGATGCGCCGCAGCAGAGCGACGCCACAGGTGACGGCTGGATCGGGCGTATCGCCACGATGCCCTCGACCGGCTGGCAGGTGATCGCCGCCCGGTCCACAGCCGGGCTGCAGCTTGTGTCGGTGGGCGCGGCGGTGCTGGGCGCGCTTGCGACACTGGCGCTGATCGGCGCGTTCAAGGCCTGGGACCAGCGCCGTCAGATCATCGCGCTGCGCCTGTCGCAGTCGGAAAAGCTGGAATCCATGGTCCGCGCCCGCACCGCCGACCTCGCGCGCGAGGTGGAGGCGCGCAAACAGGTCGAAGTCGACCTGCGCGCCACGCAAGAGGCGCTGGTGCATACCGAAAAGATGGCCGCCCTGGGCCGGATGTCAGCGGCCATCGTGCATGAGATCAGCCAACCCCTTGCCGCGATGGAGGCGACGCTGTCGGCGGCGGAACTGGGGCTCGACAAGGACGATACCGCCACGGCGACCCGCCTGGACAAGGCGCGGGGGATGATCCGGCGGATGCAGCGCACGACCAAACACCTCAAGAGCTTTGCGCGCAAGGACGTGGCGGAACGGTCGCTGATCGACCTTGCCGTGCCGGTCGCCTCGGCGCTCGAACTGGTCGCGCCGCGGGCGCGCGCCGTCGGTGTGGTGCCGGTATTCCAGGCGCCAGAGGAACGGATCGAGGTGATGGCGGGCACCGTCAGGATCGAACAGGTCGTGGCCAACCTGCTGTTGAATGCACTCGATGCGGTGGCAGACAGGCCCGACGCACGGATCACCGTCACCCTGACAACCGATGACGGTTCGGCCCGGCTCAGCGTGACCGACACCGGCAAGGGCATCGCCGAGGCGGACCTGGCCAATGTCACCGAACCCTTCTTTTCGACCAAGGTGACCGGCGAAAGTCTTGGTCTGGGCCTTGCCATCTGCAAGGCGATCCTGTCGGATTTCCACGGCAGCCTCGACATCAGCTCCGCCGCCGGTCAGGGCACACGGGTCACCGTCACCCTGCCGCTGGCCGCCGCGAAGGGGGCCGAGGCTGCATGACCCCCTGCATCTTCATTGTCGACGACGACGACGATCACCTGTCGGCGCTGGCCGATCTGATCGACGCCTCGGGATACCGCGTTCGGACGTTCGACACGGCAGCGGCCGCGCTGGCGGCGATGCCGGACCAGCCCGATCTTGTCATCACCGATCTGCGCATGCCCGGCATGGACGGAATTGCGTTTCTCAAGGCGCTTCGGGCGCAGAAGCATCACGTGCCCGTCGTGCTGCTGACCGGCCACGGCGATGTCGGCCACGCGGTCGAGGCCATTCGTGCAGGGGCCGAGGATTTCCTCGAAAAACCCTACGACTCAACGCATCTGTTGGCGGTCGTCCGGCGCACGCTGGAGGCGCAGGCCGCGCGCAACGAGTTGGCCCGCCTGCAGCAGGTTCTGGCCGAACGCGCCGACAGCGGCATCCTTGGCCGGTCCCGCGCGATGCAGCAGTTCCGCAAGCGCATCGCGGTTCTGGCCTCGGTCGATCTTGACGTGCTCATCACCGGCGAGACGGGCACCGGCAAGGAACTGGCTGCACGGGCCATCCATGCCGCAAGCGCGCGGGCGAAGGGGCCGTTCGTCGCGCTCAATTGCGCGGCCCTGCCGGAAAGCATGGCAGAAACGATCCTGTTCGGCCACGGCGAAGGGGCTTTGGCCCATGATGCCGAAGGCCGCGCGGGCAAGTTGGAGGCGGCGCATGGCGGCACGCTGATGCTGGACGAGGTCGAAACCATGCCTGTGGCCATTCAGGCCAAGCTCTTGCGGGTATTGCAAGAGCGCAGTTTCGAACGGCTGGGGGACACTGTCGCGCGGCCCTTGGATGTGCGGGTGATCGCGACGACCAAAACCAATCTGCGACTGCTCGACACCTTCCGCCCGGATCTGTTTTTTCGGCTGGCCGGGTCAGAACTGACGACGCCGACCCTGCACGAAGCGGGCGAGGACATCCCGCTGATCTTTGCCCATTACGCCCAGCTGGCCGCCCGCCGCTATGGCCGCCCGGACCCGAAGGTGCCCTGGGCGCTGTCGCAGAAGCTCAAGCGCCAGGCCTGGAGCGGCAATGTCCGCGAGCTCAAGACGAGTGCTGAGGCCTTTGCGCTTGGGTTGGCGGAGTTTGAGGGGAGTGGTGCGGCCGGGTCGACCCCGATGACGCTTGCCGATCGCGTGGCCGCATTCGAAGCGCGCGAAATTTCCGCGGTTCTGGATGCGCACGCAGGCAACACCCTGCGCGCGGCCAAGACGCTTGGGCTTCCGCGACGCACGCTGAACGACAAGATGCGCCGATACGCGATCTCTTCGGACACGGCGCGAAAATCCCACGACCCAGACTGACGCTGTGACCCCGTCTCGTGGGTCGTCGGTATGATCGCAAATTTCGCGTTCATCTGATACGAAAATCGCCCGGGGGTCCGGGCAAGCAAGCTTCCGGAAATGGCCTGCGGTTTACGGCCCGTTGCACCGCCCTGCGATATCCCGTGTGCGGTCCGGCATGTGCCACCTCCGTTCTCTAGCGTGATGCGATTGGCATGAAGCGGCATTGAGCGGACGTACGATCCATGAAGCCGGCGCGGAAACATGGCCGAAGGCCGCCGCACCATTGCAGTCGCGCTCCCAAGCGGCTGCGATTTGGTTGAGCTTGGTGCATAGCGGGGGTGGCGTGCGCACTTGGCTGGCATAAAGCGCGCAGCGGGGAGACATGATCGCGTCCGCGCGCGACTGCGATGGCGCGGCTCGTTACCCGGTTGCGCAAGGTCCGTTACAGCACGGTCGCGCGCGACGCATCTGTCTTCATCCCGTTCTAGGTTTTGTCGATTGGCTCCCAGCCTGAATTCGGTCAATCCGAGCCGTCGCTCAAGAGAAGTCGGTGCCTGATATCGCGGAAGGCGGGGTCAAGTTCCGTTGGTCGGCCGTGGCCTTCGCGGCCAAAAAGCGACGCATCGACCGGTTCCAGCAGCGGGTGATTCCGGTCTGGCGGCACGGTTCTGTCGGCCTTGAGCAGGTGCCGCGCACGCCTTCGAAACGACGTCACATCGCCTTTCCGGGCATCGCGCCCCAGGCGGCGAAGGTCGCGCCGCAGACGCAGGTTGCGTCGCCAACGCCCGAGCGTCGCGGACGACAGCACATGCCCCCGCGCCCCAACGGCCAGGATCAGGAAAAAGCCGGTCAGCGCAGCGGCCACGTGCGGCAGCCCGACCCCGAGGTCGCGCCGCCATCCCGTTGCCCGGTTGTCCGCAAAACTGGCATAGCCGATCGTCGCGGCGGGCAGGATGGCGCTGCGGTTGGTCCTTGCGGCGGTGTCGAAATAGGGAATGGTGACTTCGGGCAGCACGCCCGGCGCACCCGTGATCGGCCGCAGGCTCCAGGTCCAGGTCAGCGTCGTGACCGGACCCTGCGCCGTCACCTGAAAATCACGATCCTCTGGCGGCGTGAAGGTGATCAGCCACGGCGCACGCAGGGGCGGCTGCTGCGGCATCATCTCTGGCGTGGCACCCAGGGCGCGCAGCACGACCCGGCGTTTCACGCTCTGCCCGTCTTCAAGCCGCGCGGCCTCCGCGTCCCAGCTGTCCGACAGTTCCAGCGCGCGCACCGGCAGCCAGGCGTCGCCCGCGCCCACGGGTTTTTCCCGAACCTCTATGATCACCGGGTCCGACCGGACAAGGACCGTGATCCGCTTACCCTCCGCATCGAGGATTTCCAGCTCATGCGCGATGGGCAGCACCTGCAACGATCCGGCGCGCTTTGGATACAGCGCGAGGCGACGCTCAAAGACCTTGACCTGCCGCCCGTCGATGCGCTGATCGGTCCAGTCGTCCTGACCCAGCCGGGTCCAGGCGAAATCCGTCATGCTGCGGAGTTTGAGTTCCTCGTTCGTAATCGTCTCGCGGTAGAGCCCGCGGAGCGTGGCAAGGATCATCTCGCCCTCGAACGGCGTCTCCTCGCGCGGATCCAGCACCAGCTCAAGCTGTAGCGTGTCACGCTCCTGTGCGGCCAACGGACCGGCGCACAGAAGGACCAGGATCAGAAGCCTCACCATCGCAGCGGCTCCTCTGGGTGGGCCTCGCCCTCGCGGCGGCGGCGCGCCATCTCGGCGTCGAGCCGACTCTTGAGATATGCGCCGGGCGCATCGGCCAGCGTGTCGAGCCATCCGTCATCCGCAGCGGCGGTCCGTTCTCCGGTGACAGAGCGTTTGATGCTCCTGCGCACCGGGTCGCGCTGGTCGGCCTGGATCGGCAACGACGGATCGTCGGGGTCGAATGCGGCGGTGGCGATGCCCGCCTCGGACAGGATCGTCTCGATCCGCCCGTGTCCCATCGCCTCGCCGATCACCGGCGTTACCAGGGCAGAGACGACCTCGCGGTTGTGCTGCGCGTCGGCGTCGTAGCGGTCGGCAAAGAGAACCGCATCGAAATAGGCGACCGACAGGCTGTACTGGCCGGTGGCGGCGAGCGTCAGACCCCTGTTGTAGGTGGCGTTGCGGCCAATGGCGGCAAAGGCGGCGTCGGCCTCGGGATACTGTCCGACCGCGTAAAGCACCGCGCCCCGCGCGGCGGGATCGCTGATCAGCGGCAGGGCCAACTGCGGAAACCCTGCGCGCCAGATCAGCTTGGCCCAGGCCTCGGGGCCCGCGGCGACGGCGCAAAGGACGGCGGCGGCGAGAACGGAGACGGTGAAGCGGGTCATGCCGCACGCCTTCGCCGGAAGAGGAACGCCAGCGGCACCAGTGCCAGCGCCATGAACCAGCGCCCCTGATCGGCATAGCGCAGGTTGCGCAGCGCCGGGTCGGATGTGCCGCGGCCCTGCCGGTCGGACAGCAGCGCCTCGAGCCTGGCCACGTCGCGCGCCTCTACCGTGGTGCCCTTGCCTGCGGTCGTCAGCGCGACCAGCGCGTCACGATTGGCGGGCGTCATCCCGTAGGGCGGCGCATCGGGGGTCACGAAGACGGCAGAGGTGCGGATGCCCTGCGCCGCCATCTGCCGGGCGCGGTCCAGCGCCTCGGGTCCGGTGCCGCCACCGTCAGAGACCAGCACGACATCCGGCCGCACGGCGGCGGCATCCGCCAGCGTGCGGCGCGCCAGGTCCAGAGCGCGATCGGGCCTGCTGCCCGCGACCGGCATGCTCTGCGCGTCGGCTACGGCGACCACGGTCTGCAGGGGGGCGGGATCCTCGGTCGGGACGCTGACCAGAAAGCTTTCGCCGGAATAGACGCCAAGCGCGATGGGCCGGGTGCCGTGGCGGTCGATAAGGCGTGACACCGCGGCTTGGGCATCGTCAAAGCCCCCGCCCTCAACCACCGAGGGCGAGAGGTCCAGCAGGATCATCACCGCGTCTAGGTTGCGCAGCACCGGCGCCTCGGGATCGCGCGTTGCCGGGCCCGCCAGCCCGGTCGCGGTCAGCGCGGCAGCAAGGGCAAGCGTCCAGGGTGCCCCGTCGCGGCGCGCGTCGCGCACATGGCCAAGCGCGCGCATGGCGGACAACAGGCCCGGATCGGTGATCCGTTGCCAGCGGCCAAGGCCGCGCGCCATCCAGACCACGAGCGCGGCGGCGAGCACCGACAGCGGCACGCCGATCAGCCACAGCGGGCGTAGCAGAACGACGTCCCAGGCACCGCTCATGTCAGGCCGCCTCACGCGCATGCAGGGCCAGCGACAGGGCCATCAGCGCCATCGCCGTGCCACCGAGCCAGGGCCAGAACTCCTGCCAGGCGCGGATCGGCGGCGCGTCGGCAAGGCTCGGTTCCAGCCGGTCGATGGTGGCGGTGACAGACTTGAGATCGTCGGTGGTGCGGACGCGAAACATCTCTCCGCCCGCCGCCTTGGCAATCCGGCGCAGGGTGTCGCTGTCCACCGCGTCGCGCGCGGTGGGTGAGGTTTCAAGGTCCGCCGGGCCAAGCGCGATGGTGTAGATCCGGATGCCCAGGCTCTTGGCGGTGACGGCGGCGGCGACCGGATCGACCGCCCCGGTCGTGTCCTGCCCGTCCGAGAGCAGCACGACCACACGGCTCTTGGCATCGCGTGTGCGCAAGCGCCGGATCGCGAGGCCAAGGCCGTCGGCAATTGCCGTGGCCTTGCCCGACACGCCGATCTGCGCGGTCCGGATCACCTCTGCCACCGCGGTCACGTCGTGGCTGAGGTCGGCGGCGACATAGGCCCGTTCGCCGAACACGACGAGCCCCAGGCGGTCCCCGGTCCGGCCCCGGACAAACCGCGCGCCGACATCCTGCACCGCCGCCAGCCGTGACACCTGCGTGCCGTCAAGGTCGAAATCCTTGCGCTCCATGGAGCCGGAGAGATCCAGCACCAGCACGATGTCGCGGCCCGAGGCTGGCACGAGATCGAGGAGACGTTCCTGCCGCGGCCCCGCGAGCGCCGCGACCAGCGCGATCCATGCCAGGGCGAGGCTGACAGCCCGGGCATGGCGCCGCGCGGGCGTGGCATCGGCAGGCTGGAACGCCGTGGCGATGGCGGGCGGCAGGCCAAGAGCAGCGGTGCGGCCCGCCCGCGTGGGCAACAGCCAGAGCAGGAGAAGCGGCAGCGGCAACAGGAGCGCGGCCCAGGGCGCGGCAAAGCTCATCGGGCCGACCTTCGTTTCGCGGCGGTGATGACGGCTATTTCCAGCAGCGCCGGATCGACGGTGGCGCGCGGATCGTAGAGCGCTGCGTGCAGGCCATCGGGGCGTGTGCCGCCATGGTCCTGCAACAGCGCGGCCAGACCGGTGATCCGGGTCTGCGGGTCAGCTTGCGCGAGCGCCCGGATCGACGACCGGGCCTGATCGACCGGACGGACCCGGCGCACCGTCACCATCCGCAGAAGCGCCAGCACAAGCAGCCCGGCGATCAGGCCGAGCGCGAGGGGGGCCAGCGCATCCTGCCAGCCGAACCGGGCAAAGCCCGCGGGAATGCGGACCTCCGCCAGGCGGGCGGTCAGCTCTTGCGGGGTCATGCCGCCTGCGCCTCGACCGGGTGTTCGGCGCGGATGATGCGGGTGGGTATGCCATGCCTCTCCAGCAGTTCCGCCGATCCGGACGGGCCGAACCGGCCCCGGTGCAGCCGCGCGCCGATCACGGCGGCAAAGCGGCCCGGGGGCGGCGCCGTCTCGACAGCATCCTGAACCAGCAGGACCTCGAAGGGGCATTTGCGCATCAGGGTTGCTGCCGATGGGCCGAATCCCGCGCCCGGATCGTCCAGCCCGGTCGCCAGCAGGATGGCCATGCCCGGTGCCGCACGTTCGGTGACCAAGTCGATCAGGTCCGCAAGGGCGTCATGTCGGTCCGCAGGGGCGGCCAAGGCCCCGGCATGCGCGCGCGCCAGCGCCCCGGCAATACGCAGCATCGACGCCTCGCGCGGGCGCGGCGCCAGCAGCTCGGCATCTCCGGTGCCAAGGATCATGAGCCCGACGCGCCCACCGGCCCGCACCGCGCGCCAGCCCGACAGCGCCAGCGCCTCGGCAGCGGCGACAGAGCGGAAGCGGCCCTTGGTGCCCCAGAGCATCGGCCTGCGGAAATCGGCGACCAGCAGCAAAGACTGCTCGACCTCTTCATGCCGACTGCGGACCTGGGGTCGGCCACTCCGCGCGGTGGCGGCCGGGTCGATCCGGCGCAGGTCGTCGCCGTCCCGAAACGGGCGCAGGTCAAACAGATCGCCGCCGTCGCCGCGCCGCCGACCGGACAGGCCGCCCGCCAGTCCCTGCGACAGGCCCTGCGGCGCGGGCGCCGTGGCCAGGCCCGCCAGCGCGACCAGCCGGTCGAGCGAGAGCTCTGCGCCGGATGTCTGCGGCACTTTCACAGCGGCCTTACCGCTGCAAGAACCTCGGCCAGGATGGTGCGCGCCGTGTCGCCTGCGGCCTGTGCGCGCCAGGTCGGGGCCATCCGGTGGCACAGGATATCCGGCGCGAGTGCGGCCACATCCTCGGGCACCGCATAGTCTCGCCCCTGCAGCCAGGCCCGCGCCCGCGCGGCCCCGGCCAGCGCCAGCGTGCCGCGCGGGCTGACCGCATGGCCGATCCGCCCGACGACATCGACAACCCCTGTTCCGCGCCGCGTCGCCATCACGAGCGCCACGATGTACCGGCGTAGTGCCGGAGACAGGTGCACCTGCAGCACCTGCTCTTTCATCTCGGCCAGAAGCGCATGATCCAGAACCGGCTCCTCGGCCCCGGCGTGGGCGCGCAATTCGCTCTCCACCAGGTCGAGGATGGCCAATTCGTCCTCTTCGCCCGGCAGGTCCAGCAGGACATGCATCAGGAAGCGGTCAAGCTGCGCCTCGGGCAGGGGAAAGGTGCCCTCCTGCTCCAACGGGTTCTGCGTCGCGACCACCATGAAGGGGTCGGGCAGGCGGCGGGTCTCACCCCCGGCGGTGACCTGGCCTTCGCCCATCGCTTCGAGCAGGGCGGACTGGACCTTTGGCGGGGCGCGATTGATCTCGTCCACCAGCACGAGGTTGTGGAACACCGGGCCGGGCAGGAACTCCATCCGCCCGGTGTCCTGCCGGAAAACCTGCGTGCCGGTGACATCCGACGGCATCAGGTCGGGCGTACACTGGATGCGGGCAAAGCTGCCCTCGACACCGTCGGCAAGGCGGCGCACCGAACGCGTCTTGGCCAGGCCCGGCGCGCCTTCGATCAGCACATGCCCGCCGGTCAGCAGCGCGATCATCAACCGCTCGACCAAGGCCGCGTGCCCGACCAGTCCGGCCTCCATGCGGGCGGCCAGCGCTGTCACCGGGTCCGCGTCAAAGCCCGCCGCGTTCGTCGCGATATCTTCCATGCGCTCCTCCACTCCTGCCGCGCAGACAAACACGGGGCAGGGCGCAAGAGAAGGATCTTGAGCGGTTCCGGAAAACCTCGGGCATATTGCCCGAGACATCGGGGGCGGATTGCCCGATCCTGCCGGTGGACGCGATGCAAGAGGAAACATCATGAGCCTGCGGTTGCGACTTGTACTGACGCTCTGGATGGTCACGGCGCTGGCCGGGGTGATAACCTTGGGGCTTGCCGTCGCCGATGCCTATGGCACCGCGCGCAGCGATACGCAGACCACGCTCAGCCGCGCGAGCTACGTGCTGGAGCGGAACTATCATATGGAGCCGCGCGTCGGCGATCCGCTTTATGCGGAAATGACCTCGATCAAGCTGCTGAGCGTGATGTCGCCCGGCACCTGCATCCGCTACGAACAGCGCGTGATCACCCCGCGCCGCCTTTGCGCGGGCTGGCAGGTCTTCGGCCAGATCGCGCCGGATTGGTTCCGCACCGCCGTCGGGTGGTTTTTCGAGCCGCCCATGCCGGTCACGCGCTCTGGCACGGCATCGCAAAGCGGGGCGTTCCGGGTGCAGGCGTCGTTCGATCCGGTGGCCGCTGCCACCCACGCCTGGCAGCGCGCGCGCCTCGCGCTTTGGCAGACGCTGGCGATGGCGGCGGGGGTGCTGCTGTTGGGGACGACGGCGATCATCTCGCGCCTCGGGCCGGTGCGCGGAATCGTCAGCGAGCTTGACCGCCTGGCACGCGGCGATCTGGGCGCGCGGGTGGCACCTGGCGGCGCGCGGGAGTTCCGGCAGATCGGCGGGGCGGTCAACCACCTGGCCGAACGGCTGCGCGCCAGCGCCGAGGAAAGCCGCGCCCTGACCCGCAAGCTGATCGAGGTCGAGGATGTGGAGCGTCGGCAGCTTGCCCGCGACCTGCATGACGAGTTCGGCCAGACGCTCACGGCGACGGCGGCGCTGGCGGCGTCGATCACCTATGCCGCGCGGCAGGACCGGCCCGATATCGCCCGGGATGCCGACGCGATCGGCGCCAATATCCGCAACATGATGGATTGTCTGCGCGGTGCCTTCGCGCGGCTGCGGCCGCCGGACCTTGAGGAGGTGGGCCTTGCCGCGAGCCTGCGCACGATGCTGGCGGGCTGGGAAACGCAGCGCGGCGGGCGCCTGTCGCTGGACTGCGCGCTGGACGAAAGCCGGGTGAAGGAGGCGGTGGCGCTCGACCTATACCGGATCGTGCAGGAATCCGTGACCAATGCCATGCGCCATGGCACGCCCGCCCGCGTGCACGTGTCGCTGCGGCGGGTCGGGCAGGCCATACTCCTGGGGGTCGAGGATGACGGAGGCGGCACCTTGTCCCGCGGCACGCAAGGCCATGGCATCCTGGGCATCAACGAACGCGCCACCGCCATGGGCGGAAAGGTGAGCATGATCGAGACCGCGGATGGCATCCGCGTCGAAGTGGTGGTGCCGGTCGCCCTGGCAACCCGCGCCGCATGACCGATCACCGGGTCATGATCGTCGACGACCACCCGGTGGTGCGCGAAGGTTACCGCAGGCTGATCGACCTGCAGCCCGGCCTGCACATCGTTGCCGAGGCCGAGGATGCCCGCACCGCCTACAGCCGCTTTCGCGAGACGGCGCCGGATGTCGTGGTGATGGACGTGACCCTGCCGGGTGTCAGCGGGATCGAGGCGATCCGCCACATCCGGCAATACGATGATACCGCCCGGATCGTCGTCTTCACCATGCATCAGGGGTCGGCCTTTGCGCTGAAGTCGATCCAGGCGGGTGCGGCCGGCTTCGTGACCAAAAGCAGCGACCCCGAAAACCTGATCAAGGCGATCTTTGGCGTGCTCGCCGGGCGCACGGTGATTTCGCCCGACGTGATCGACGCGATCGCGCAGGACCGCATCGCCGGGATCGGCACCCGCCTGGGCGATCTGAGCGCGCGCCAGACCGAAATCCTGCGCCTTCTGGCCAGCGGCTGGCCGGTCGAGAAAATCGCCGATTCACTCTCCATCAGCCTGAAGACGGTGCGCAACAACCATTACCAGATCAAGAGCCTGCTGGGCCTTGAAACCGACGCGCAGATGGTCTGGTTCGCGCTCGAGGCGGGGCTGGTGCAGGGGCCTGCCGAAGAGGGATCGTGACGGCCGGTCGGGACGCGACCGCGGCATGGTCGGGTTCCTTTTGACCACGCCGCCGACTGCTTTGGCACGCTTCGCCTGACGAGTCCGGTGGGCCTCGGATCCACAGCAAGCCTCACTCCATCGTGCCGCAGCTTGTCGGTCCGTCCCGCGCGACGAGGGGTCGCATATTGTCCGTCCCGCTTCGCAATTCTGCACGAGCCGCCCCCGCGCCGCGCCCATAGTCTTTTCTGTCCCAGAGGAGATCGCCATGACCGACATCCTGACCCGACCCCGCACGCGCGCCGGCGGACGCTCTGCCCGCCGCACGTTGCGCACGACCCGCGATTTCACCATGCTGCCCGGTTTGACGAGGGCGTTGCCGCTTTGCGAGGTGATGGATGGCGCGCAGGTCGAAAGGATCGACGCCGCTTCGATGGACATCCTCGAAAACGTCGGTGTGGTGTTCCGCGACGACATCGCGCTCTCCGACTGGAAGGCCGCCGGAGCCAAGGTGGAGGGGGAGCGGGTTTTCCTCGATCGCGGCCTCGTCCGAGATCTGATCGCCACCATCCCCGCGGACTTTACCTATTGCGCCCGGGACCCCGAGAAGAACGTGCGCCTGGGAGGCCGCCATTCGATCTTCGTGCCGATGACCGGCGCGCCCTATCTGCGCGACCTGAACGACGAACGGCGCAATCCAACGCTGGACGACCTCGCGATGTTCCACAAGCTCAGCCACATGATGCCCAGCTTGCATTCCTCGGCGCATCATATCGTGGAACCCTATGATCACCCGATCAGCCAGCGGCATCTGCGCATCACCTATTCGTCGATGAAGCATTCCGACAAGACCTTCATGGCGATGACCACCAGCCCCAGGAACGCCGAGGACGTGATGGAGATGTGCGCCATCCTGTTCGGCGCGGAGTTCATGGAGCAGAACGCGGTGACCACAGGCAATTGTAACGGCAACTCGCCACTTGTCTGGGACGAGACGATGCTGGGCGCGATGCGGGCGCTGTGCAGGCGCAACCAGCCGGTGCTCTGCTCGCCCTTCGTGCTGGGCGGGGCCAACACGCCCGCAAGCGTGCCGGCGACCGTGGCGCAACTGAACGCCGAGGCGCTGAGCGCGCTGGCCTACACGCAGGTGATCCGCCGCGGCTGTCCGGCGATCTACGGCCACTATCTGTCGACCGTGTCGATGAAGTCCGGCGCGCCGATGGCCGGGACGCCGGAGATCAGCCTGATGAACTTCATGATCGGCCAGATGGCGCGCTTTTATGGGGTGCCCTGGCGCACCTCGAACACCCTGGGCGGGGCCAAGACATTCGACGCGCAGGCGGGCTATGAAAGTGCCACGACCCTGTCGGCTGTGCTGCATGCGGGGGCAAACTACATCTGGCACAGCGCGGGCTGGAACGAGGCCGGGATGCACTGTTCGGTGGCCAAGTTCGTGGTCGACGCCGAACAATGCGCGATGGGCTACCGCATGGCCCAGGGGCCCATGTGGGGCGATTTCGATCAGGCGCTGGCCGCCATTCCCGATGTGGGCCCGGGTGGCCATTACCTCGGGCATCCGCACACGCAGGACAATTTCCAGACCGCGTTCTTCATGCCAGAGCTTTTTGACAACAACTCGATCGAGCAGTGGGCGGCCGAAGCATCAAAAGAGATCACGCAGCGCGCGCTGGAGCATGCCACGACGCTGCTGTCGGAGTATCAGGAGCCGAAGCTGGACGCGGCAAAGGACGAAGAGCTTCGCGACTACATCGCGCGTCGCGAACGCGAAATCCCGGCAGCAGATGCACTGAACCAGGAATATTGAAGGCAGACGTTGCGGGGCGGCGCAGGCTTTCGCTGCGGCGGCGCCAAAGTCTGGATAGGGGCAGGCGGTTCAGAGCATCAGTCGCAGGGCTGCGCCGATAACCGAGGCGACGAGCAGAATACGGATGATGCCCCAGTGCAGGCGGAAGGCCAGAAACGCGCTCAGACCGAAGAGCAAGATTACGAGCCACTCGATGGTGGCAAGCTCGGGCTGCCACCACGTGACGGGACCCCAGCCTGCGCGGGCCACCGTGGTGAATAGCACATGCAGCGCGAACCAGAGCGACAGGTTCAGGATGACGCCCACGACCGCCGCCGTGATGGCCCTGAGCGCGCCCTGCAGCCGTGGCTGGTTCGCGATCCAGTCTATGTACGGCGCTCCGGCGAAAATCCACAGGAAACACGGCGCGAAAGTCACCCAGAGCGCCACAATGGCGGCGACCGCTCCGAGGCCAAGCCCCCCCTCCTTGAACCCGGCCAGGAAGCCCACGAACTGCGTCACGAGGATCAGCGGGCCTGGCGTGGTCTCTGCCAGACCCAGAGCATCGATCATCTCGCCCGCGCTCAGCCAACCGAACTGCACCACCACGTCCTGCGCCATGTAGGCCAGCACCGCGTAGGCGCCGCCGAAGGTGACGATCGCCAGGGTGCTGAAGAACGTCCCGATCTGGACCAGGATGTCGGGCGCGCCGAACCAGGTGAGCGCCAGGAGTGGAAGCAGCCAGATCGCAAGCCAGAGGATGATGGTCCCACCGGTTCTTTGAACCGACACGTGGGCCATATCGACCGTGTTCCGCTCGAAAGGCGCGTTGGCCGTGATCAGGCCGTAAAGGCCCGCCATCAGCACGATCAACGGGTAGGGAATCGAGAGGAAGAAGATCCCGATAAAGGCGGCCGCGGCGATGATCCAATGCCGTCTCTGGGTCAGCGCCTTTTTCGAGACCCGCAGCAGCGCCTCAACAACGATCACCAGGACGGCGGCCTTTACCCCGTAGAACAGTGCTTCAACGAGGGGGACATTACCGAAAACGCTGTAGATCGCTGCGAGTGTCATGATCACGACCGCACCGGGAACCACGAAAAGCAACCCGGCAATCAGGCCCCCGATCGTGCCATGAAGCCGCCAGCCGGCATAGGTCGCCAGTTGCATCGCCTCAGGCCCCGGCAGCAGCATGCAAAAGCTCAGCGCGTTGAGGAACTGTCGTTCGGACAACCACGTTCGGTCATCCACCACTTCCTTGTGCATCAGCGCGATCTGCGCCGCTGGCCCGCCGAAAGACAGGACGCCGATTTTCCACCAGACGCGTGTTGCCTCTGCGAGTGACGGGGTCACGTCCGCCCCGACGTTGTCTGCATGGCTCATGGTTCAGACCCTTTTCGACACAGCCGGCCAGTCATGCCCTTCGTTCGCCGCGTCGCGCGCCCAACGGTAGAAGGCATCATACAGCAGCATCCCTGCCTCAAGCTGTTTCAGATCATCGCGAAACATGCGTGACAGTCCCAAGGACGCTGCCAGAAGACCAGCAGCTTCGGGTGCAAGGTCATGTCTGTTGGTGTCGGCCCCGCGCACGATCACGGCAAGCCGGGTCAGGGCCTCATGCGCGATGCCAAACTCTTCGATCATCGTGTCGAAGGTGCAGCTCTCGCCGCGATGGTTCCAGAACACATCCTCGATGTCGAAGGGCGTTGCCCCGAAGCGGTCGGCCACATTGGTCACTTGCGAGCCGGCAACGAACAGGATTTGCGCTTTCGGATCCATGAAACGACGAATGAGCCAGGGACAGGCGATCCGGTCGATTTTCGGGCGGTGGCGCGTGACCCACAGCGTGCGACCGGACGCATCCTGCGGCGGTAATTTATCCGCGGACACCATCGAGAGCTTGGCGGCACGCCATGCGAATTGTCCGCCTTCGAGAACTTCCGCCCGAACCTCCGCGGTGCGCAGGAGCGCCGCCGCGCCTTGACTGATCTTGAGGCCCTTTTGGCAATAGACCACCACCGACCGGCCGGTAAGATCCTTGGCGATCTCGAGGACCTCCTTGAACGGGTGGCGAAACGCTCCGGGAACAAGTCTTGGATCGTCGGCAAAGTCTTCGTCAATGCGCACATCGAGAAGGGCTGGACAATCAGGTGTTCCGATCAGGCGGGCCAGAGCGGATACGGAGATTTCATTGTACGACGCCATAAAGCATCCTCCATGCAAAGAAAGAACTGGACGGATGCAAGATTGGGCTGGCGCCTCACGGGGTCCTTGCACACCCCTGACTTCCTTTTCTAGGTGCGGCCACCCCAGGTGTCAAAGCCAAGAGCGCCCCCTGGCTGCGTCGCTGAAACTCCGGGATACGGGCCCCAACTTGTCAGTCACTCTGCCCGCGCGCGCCATTCCTTGTAGCGCAGCACCGCGTTGGCGCCGATCTGCTGGAAAGGTTGAGGGGGCAGGCGTTTGGGCCGCGCCTCGGCGGTGAAGTGGCGGGTGATGTCGCTGTCCACGCCGCAGGCCAGTTCCGCTGCGCCAATCCCTGTCAGGGTGCCGCGCGCGGTCCCAAGGCCGTTCTGAACGCAGCCGGAGAACAGCCCGTCATCGAGCTTGCGCATCACCGACACGCCATTCAGAGTCAGGCACAGGTGGCCGGCCCAGGCATGCGCCATCTTCAGGCCCGCAAGCTGCGGAAAGCGCTGTTCGAACTTCCCTTGCATGACGCGGGCCGCCCGCGCGACCTGTCCCGGCCCGATCCGGCGGCCCGGAGCGAGCGTCGCACAGGTGCGGGTGACGATCCGGTTGCCGCCCTGGCCGGTGTCGATGCGCCGCACGGTGGTGCCCATCGGATCGGCGGGGGTGATGCCCCAACGGCTTTGCCCGCCAAGCCGCGCCAGCGCGTCGGCGTCAAGTTCCGGCGTCATCACAGCGTAAAGGAACAGCTGCATCAGCCGGCCGCTTTCGAAGCCGAAGCTTTCAAGATGGCCGTTGACGGTCAGGATCACGCGGCCCGCGCTGACCTCACCCGACCGGGTGCCGACATTCCAGGCGGTCCCTTCGCGCCGCAACGACGTCACGGCGCTGTTTTCGTGGATCGTGACGCCGGCGTCCGAAAGCCCGGCGGCCAGACCACGGATATAGCCTGCGGGCTGCAGCATCACCGTGCCCGGCGTATAAAGCCCCGACCGGTAGTGCCGCGACCCGGTCAGGTCGGCCATGGCCTGCGCGTCGAGCATCTCCGACGCCTCGCCAAGGGACGCGAGATGCCGGGCGTAGCTTTCGTTGTGCGCATGCGCCTCAGCGCTCGCCGCGCCGTTCACCTTGCCCGCGCGGTCGAAGTAATGGCTGTCGATCCGATAGTCCGCGACAGCCTCTTGCGCGAAAGCGATGGCCTGGCGGTTCAGACCGATCATCGCCCGGTCGTCCCCGGCCCCGGCATAGTCGTCCGAGGTCAGCTCGTGCGGCAGGTCGATCATGAAACCGGAGTTGCGGCCTGCCGATCCTTCGGCGATGCGCCCCGCATCCAGCACCAGGATTACGGCCTGCGGCTCCAGCTGCCGCGCCCGCCGCGCGGCGGAAAGGCCGGCAAAGCCCGCACCGACGATGACAATATCCGCCGTGCGCGCGCCCTCCAACCGCGGACGCTCGGGGGCCGGTCCGAGGATGGTGTTCCATGCGGCCGGTCCCTGCAGGGCGGGCAGTGTCCTGACACGTATGCCCGTCAATCCACCGCCTCGTCCACGTCGTCGCTCAGGTCGATCCAGATCGTCTTGAGCTGGGTGTACTGGTCATGCGCGTGGATGCCGTTGTCGCGCCCGCCGAAACCGCTGGCCTTGAACCCGCCGAAGGGGGTCGCGCTGTCGCCTTCGCCAAAGCTGTTGACCGTCACTGTCCCGGCCCGGATCGCGCGCGCACCGCGCAGGGCGCGTTTGACGTTGGCGGTAAAGATAGAGGCGGCCAGCCCGTATTCGGTGTCGTTGGCCATCGCGATGGCCTCGTCAAAGCTGTCCACCGTCAGCACCGACAGGACCGGGCCGAAAATCTCTTCGCGGGCCTGCGGCGCGTCGGCGGCAACCTCGAGGATCGTGGGTTCGACGAAACCGTCCTTTGCGGCGCCGCCCATCACCACCTTGGGCCCCTTGCCGAGGTAGGAACAGACCTTGTCGAAATGCGCGCGGCTGACCAAGGCGCCCACGCGGTTCACCGGGTCGAGCGGGTCGCCCATCGGCCATTCGCGCAGGTGGGCCTTGATCCGGTCCATCAGCGCGTCCTTGACGCCCTTCTGCACGATCAGCCGCGACGACGCAGAGCAATTTTCGCCCATGTTCCAAAAGGCGCCGTTCACCACATGCGCCGCCACGCGGTCGAGGTTCTCGGCATCGTCAAGCACCACGGCAGGGTTCTTGCCGCCCATTTCCAGCGTGACTTCCTTGAGGTTCGACTCCGCCGCGTAGCGCAGGAAACGCCGCCCGGTTTCGGTCGATCCGGTAAAGCTGAGCGCATCGACATCCATGTGGCGGCCAAGCGGCTCCCCGACCTCGGGCCCGGTGCCGGGCAGCACGTTGAAGACACCGGCGGGCACCCCGGCCTCCATGGCCAGCTCGGCCACGCGCAGCGCGGTCAACGACGTCTCTTCCGCCGGTTTGACGATCACCGAACAGCCCGCCGCTAGGGCCGGGCCGATCTTCCAAGCCAGCATCAAGAGCGGGAAGTTCCACGGCAGGACTAGGCCCACGACGCCGACCGGTTCGCGCACAACCATGGCGATGTGATCGTCAGAGGCGGGCGAAACCTGGTCATAGATCTTGTCGATCAGCTCGGCGTGCCAGGTCAGGCAATGGATCGTCTCGGGCACATCCACGGTTTCGCAATCAAGGATCGTCTTGCCGGAATCGAGGCTTTCCATGACGGCCAGTTCGCGCGCGTTGCGCTTCATCAGCTTGGCCAGACGGATCAGCACCGCCTTGCGCTCGCCCGGATGCAGGCGCGACCATCGGCCGTCCTCGAAAGCGTCGCGGGCTTTCTGCACGGCTAAATCCACATCCTCGGCGCCGCAGGCCACGACCTTGGTCAGCACCTTGCCCGTCGCGGGGTTGACTGTGTCGAAGGTGGCGCCAGAGGCGGCTGGGCGAAAGCTGCCATCGACAAAGGCCTGGGTCGGCAGGGTCAGATCTGCTGCGATCGCCTTGTATTCCTCGGTTGTCAAAAGGTCGCTCATTCTGCTGCCTCCGCCTGTGCGCCGGCGTTTGCCCCGGCTTCGATGTCCGCGACCGTGCGCTTGAGCACCCGGACCACCTGTTCCAACTGCCGCTTGTCGTCCTTGTTGAGCGGACGCAGCGGCGGACGCGGCGGACCGGCGTGTTGGCCCATCATTTCGCACCCATACTTGACGCATTGGATGAACTTACCGCCCTGTTCGAGCACCCGCATCAGCGGCATCATCGCCGACATGATCCGGCGGCCCTTGTCAAAGTCGCCTTCGACCCGGCAGGCCTTCCACAGCGCCACATGTTCCTTCGGCAGGAAGTTGGACCCGGCGCAAACCCAGCTGCGCGCGCCCCAGGCAAAGAATTCCAGCGCCTGATCGTCCATGCCGCAGGACATCTGAATATGCGGATAGTCGCGGGCCAGCAGGTGCACGCGGTTGATATCGCCCGAGCTTTCCTTGATCGCGCAGAAATTGCGGCTGCGCCCGACGCGGTCGAGGAACTCCTCGCCCATGTCGATGCCCATGCGGCCGGGGTAGTTGTAAAGCATGATGGGCAGGTCGGCGGCGCGGTCGATCGCCAGCGCGTTCAACGCGTTTTCCCGCTCGGTTGGGACGGCGTAGGGCGGGGAGCCGACCAGCAGCGCGGCGGCACCGATCCTGGCCGCGTGTTCGGCCATGGCAATGGAATCGGGCAGGCGGATCGCCACCGTGCCGACGATGAGCGGCAGCCGGTCGCCGATCACGTCCTTGACGAAGCTGGCGATTTCGATCCGTTCCTCAAGGCTCTGGGCATAGTATTCGCCCGTCGAGCCGCCGTTGATCAGGCCATTCACACCCGATGCGATCAGATACTCGATCTGAGAGACCAGCGCGTCGCGGTCGATGCTGCCATCCTCTTGGTGCGGGGTGATGACAGGCGTGTAAATGCCGTCGAATTTCATGAGGCTCCTTTCCGGGCAACAGCCCCCGGCGCAGGTCCAAGCGGGATCTGCATGCCAGCCGGTGTGACAAAGCTTTCGATTTCGGCGCGCGACAGGTCCCAATGGTCCAGCGCCAGCTGCGCGGCCCCGTCGGCATCCCCCGCCTCGATCAGCGCGATGAACTGGTCGTGCTGATCGGCGGCCACGCCGCGCTGCTCCGCCATCGAGGGATTGCGCGGGTTATAGAAGGACATGCCGATCCGGGTGTGGTCGATCAGCAGCCGCCGCAGGCTCGGCGTCAGAAATTCGTTGTCCGCCATGTCGCCGACCACCGCGTGAAACCGCTGGTTCATCAGCGCGCGCTCTGCCGTGTCGCCGTCGCGGATCGCCTTGCGGAACAGGGTCTGCGCGTCCTTCAGGCGCATGATCTGGGCTTGCGTCGCATGTTCCGCCGCCAGCCGCGACACCGCCGCATAAAGCATCGGGGCGGCCATGAAGAAGTTGCGCATCGTCTTGTGGGTCATGGGCGCCACCTGTGCGCCGCGGTTCTTGTGCAAGACGACATAGCCTTCGCCCGCAAGCTGGTTGAGCACTTCGCGCAGGGGCGGGCGCGAGATGGCGTAAGCCTCCGACAGCTCGGCCTCATCCAGATAGCTGCCCGGCTCCACATCCTGTGTCAGGATCCGGCGGCGGATATCCTCGAGGCATCTGCCCTTCTTGCTTAGCGTTTCCTCGGCCATTCCCGGCCCTCCCGATTCACCCACCGCCCGAACGTTTCTGAGGATGTGTAGACCAAGAAAATACATGTTGTCTACAATTAAGATTCGTGTCAGTTACGCGCTTGCGCATCTGCCTCGCAGCTGCCTTCCGATCTTGAGGATCCGGCAATGACCGCTCCACAAAACATCGTCTTTGCGCTGGTCGAAGATTTCACGCACATGGCCTTTGCCTGCGCGGTCGATCCGCTGCGCATCGCCAACCTGATTTCCGGCACGCCGCTGTATCAGTGGTCCTATGCTTCGCTCGATGGGCATTGGGCCCGCAGTTCGGACGGCACCCGGATCGAGGTGCAGCACGCCTTCAACGCCCTGCCGGACTGTGACCGGCTTTTCGTGCTGTCGGGCATCGGGATGCAAGGCAAGGATCACACGGTGCTTCTGAATGCGCTTCGGCGCAAGGATCGCCTGACCCGTACCCGGATCGGGGCGCTGTGTTCCGGCAGTTGGGTTTTGGCGACCGGCGGGTTCCTGAACGGGCGCGAGGCTTCGATCCACTGGGAATACCACGACAGCTTCATGGAGGAATTCCCCGAGGTGAACCTGCTGCGCAATGTCTTTGTCGCCGATGGCAAGCATCCCACCGCCTCGGGCGGCACAGCCACGGCGGATCTGATGCTGCACCTGATCGCGCAGGATCACGGGCATGACCTGTCCGTCGCCGTGTCGGACCAGATGGTCTATAACGCCGTGCGCGAAGCGACGGGGGCGCAGAAAGTATCCCTGCAGTCCCGCAAGGGCATGCGCAACGCGCATCTTGCCGCTGCGATCACGCGGATGGAGGGGAGCCTCGACAGTCCGGTCTCTCCGTCGCTGATCGCGCGAGAGATCGGGATTTCGACCCGTCAGCTGGAACGGCTGTTCGGCAAATACCTGAACGCCTCGCCCAAGAAATACTACATGGACCTGCGCATGGCCCGCGCCCGGCATCTTCTGGTGCAGACCGAAATGTCGATCATAGACGTGGCGCTTGCCTGCGGGTTCGAAAGTTCGGGCCACTTTTCGCGGGTCTATCGCACCACGTTCGGCTGCACTCCGGTCAAGCAGCGCGAACGGCTGGGCTGACAGACCGCCGTCCGCGTCCGAAAGCATCTTTCCAATAGACCGCGGGCCGACGATGCCGTGATACTCAAGCCGGACCACCCGATCGGGCGCAACAGACCCTCACAGGTCGGTTTCCGGCCCCCGCGTCACGCCGCCCATTCGCCTTTGCGGAACACCGGCACGCGGGTCCCGTCCGGCTTCACGCCGTCGATATCCGTCTCGGGCCCGCCGATCATCCAGTCGACGTGGATCATGCTGGAATTGCCCCCCTTGGCGGCGATCTCGTCGGCGCTCAGGCTGCCGCCGTCCAGGAAACATTTGGAATAGCACTGCCCCAGCGCGATGTGGCAGGAGGCGTTTTCGTCAAAGAGCGTGTTGTAGAACAGCAGACCGGACGCCGAGATGGGCGAGGAATGCGGCACCAGCGCCACCTCGCCCAGGCGCGCGGCGCCTTCATCGGTGTCCAGCAGCTTGCGCAGCACCGCCTCGCCCTTGGTGGCGGTGGCCTCGACGATGCGGCCCGCTTCGAACCGCACGGCGATGTCTTCGATCAGGCTACCTTGGTGCGCCAGCGGCTTGGTCGCGCGCACATGCCCTTCGACCCGCTGTGCATGGGGGGTGGTGAACACCTCTTCGGTGGGGATGTTGGGGTTGCAGATGACGCCGTTCTTGGCCTCGGATGCGCCGCCATGCCATTCGTGATCCTCGGCCAGCCCGACCTGCAGGTCCAGCCCCGGCCCGCTGTAGTGCAGCGCATCGAACCGCTGATCGTTGAGCCAGTCTGTCCGCGACCGCAGCCGGGCGTTGTGCGCCTGCCATTCGGCCACCGCATCGCCGCCGGTGACGCGCGAGGCCTCGAAAATCGCGCGGGCGAGTTTCGTCACAGCCTCGGCCTCTGGCAGGTCGGGGAACATCTGCCGGGCCCAGGCGGCCCCCGGGTAGGCCGCGATGGTCCAGTTGATGTCGAAATTCGCGATACGCTCCAGCGCGGGTTTGTAGGCGATGGAATTGGCCTTGCCCGCGCGTGCCACCTTGTCCGGATCCTCGTCCGCCAGCAGCATCGGATCGTCGCCGACGATGGCCATGCGCGCCGCACCGCCTTCGTAGGCCTGCGCCATCCCGTCGTACAACCAGCCCGGCGCGCGGTCAAAGCTTGCCTCTCGGGCATTGCGGAACCGGGCCAGCGCCAGCGCGCCATCCGACAGGATCGGCGTGACCAGCCCGGCGCCCGCGCGATAGGCGGCGGCCGTGACCCGGCGCACCAATGGCAACGCCTCGACCGGTGCGGTCAGCACCAGGTCCTGGCCCGGCTGCAGGTTCAGCCCGACGCGCACGGCCACCTCGGCCAGTGCATCCAGTTCTTGCTCGAATCCCGTATCGACGGTCATGTGACGCTCCTGCATCTGGTGTCGGATGTGCAAACGGCCCGCACCGGGGCGGGCCGTCCTAACAGTCTAGCGCGGATGCGGGTCAGGCAAAGCGCCCGGCGCGAGTCTTCACGAAATGCGGATCGCCGTAGACCGCGGAACTGCCCAGCTCATCGGCGATGCGCAGCAGGCGGTTGTACTTGGCCGTGCGGTCCGAGCGGGACAGCGACCCGGTCTTGATCTGGCCGCAGTTGGTGGCCACGGCCAGGTCGGCGATGGTGGTATCCTCGGTCTCGCCCGAGCGGTGCGACATCATGCAGGTGTAGCCCGCCTTGTGCGCCCGGTCGACAGTGTCCAGCGTTTCGGTCAGCGATCCGATCTGGTTGATCTTGATCAGGATCGAATTGGCGATGCCGTTTTCGATCCCGGCATTCAGGTACTTCACATTGGTACAGAAGTTGTCGTCGCCCACCAGTTGGCACTGATCGCCGATGGCCTTGGTGATCGCCTGCCAGCCCGTGGTGTCGTTTTCCGCCATCGCATCCTCGATCGAGATGATCGGATAATCGGCCACCAGCTTCTGCAGATACTGGCTGTGTTCCTCGACCGACCGGATCAGGTCCTCGCCCTTGTAGTCGTAGCCGCCGCCGTTCGCATCGGTCCAGAATTCCGAGGTCGCGGGATCCAGCGCGATGGCGATGTCCTTGCCCGGCTTGAATCCGGCCTTCTCGATGGCCGCCATGACGTAATCCAGCGCCTCGACCGCGTTGGCCACGTCGGGGGCAAAGCCGCCTTCGTCGCCGACGTTCGTGGCATGGCCGTTCTTCGACAGCTCTTTCTTCAGGGTGTGAAAGATCTCGGCGCCCATGCGGATTGCCTCGGCCATCGACGGGGCACCCACTGGCATCACCATGAACTCCTGGAAATCCAGCGGGTTCGCGGCATGCGCGCCGCCGTTGATGATGTTCATCGCCGGGATCGGCAGCACATGGGCATTGGCCCCGCCCACATAGCGGTAAAGCGGCACGCCGCCCGCCGCGGCGGCCGCCTTGGCCACAGCCAGCGACACGGCCAGCACCGCATTGGCACCGAACCGGCCCTTGTTGTCGGTGCCGTCAAGCTCGATCATCGTCATGTCGCAGCCGCGCTGGTCCTCGGCATCCTTGCCGATGAGCGCGTCCCTTATCTCGCCGTTCACGTTGCCCACTGCCTTGAGCACGCCCTTGCCAAGGAACCGGTCGCCGCCGTCGCGCAGCTCGAGCGCCTCGCGTTCACCGGTCGATGCGCCAGAGGGCACCATGGCCGATCCGAAAGAGCCGTCCACCAGCGTGACATCGGCCTCGACCGTCGGGTTGCCACGGCTGTCAAGAACTTCGCGCGCTTTGATATCTGCAATCTGTGTCATAAGAGCTTTCCGTTTCAAGGGTTCGGCCACTCTATACCGCGTCGCTTACCCGGAGGAAAGCCATCCGCGCCCGCGATTGTTAGCGGAAACACAGCCCGCGCGGCCCGGCGGTGGGCGGGCAGCCTTCCCCATCGACACCGCCGCCCGCACGGCGTAGCCTGCCCGCCATGACAAGGAGGCCGCAATGACCCTGATGCGCCTGATCTATGCCTCCCGACCTTTCGGCTACGACAATGCGATGCTCGCGGGCATTCTGGTCGATGCGCGCCGCAGCAACCTGGCCAATGACATCACCGGGTCGCTGATTGCCCGCGCCGATCTCTATCTGCAACTGCTCGAAGGACCCGAGGCCGCGGTGCGCGGCACCTACAACCGGATTCGCCGAGACGACCGGCACGTGGATGTGCAACTGCTGGTCTACCGCGAAGCCGCGGAAAGGCTTTTCGCCGGCTGGACGATGCGCGACGATCCGGCGAAATCCTGGATGTGGACGCGTGAGGATCTGGCGCGGGGCGCGTTGCAAAAGACCACGCCCGAGGAGATCGAGGCGGTGTTCGAACGCCACCGGTCAGAGCTTTCGGTCTAAACCGGCTGGGCTGTCCGCTTGACGGTGCTAGACTGCCCGTCAGATCGAAACAGCACATCCCCGGAGGCCGCTCTTGCTTTTCCACAGCAACAACCGCGAACGCAACGCCGACACCCGCCGCGTCTATGCGCGCTACGAACTTCTGCACACCTGCGTGGATTTTCTGGCGGCGTTCTGCTTTCTCGTGGGGTCGGTGCTGTTCCTCTTGCCCGCGTACGAAAAACCGGCGATCTGGCTGTTCATCCTGGGCTCGGTCTTCTTCATGGCAAAGCCCAGCATACGGTTGACCCGCGAAATCCAGCTCTGGCGCATGGGGCGCACGGACATCCTCGCCCAACGCGAAGAAGGCGACTGACCCCTTCTTCGGTTTGCAATAACCTCAGAGATCGCGAGAGACTGGTCTCTCGCATCCGCGCGGCGCGCGGATCGTCGGCCCTTTCGCCTCTGCCCGCGATCCGCTAAGACCACGCCAAACGCCCCCAAGCAAAGCGAAGACCGATGAAATTCACGCTGTCCTGGCTGAAAGACCACCTCGAGACCGAGGCCCCGCTCGACGACATCCTCTATGCCCTGACCGACCTGGGGCTCGAGGTCGAAGGCGTCGAAAACCCGTTGAACACGCTGGGCGCCTTTACGATCGGCAAGGTGCTGCAGGCGGAAAAGCACCCCGATGCCGACAAGCTCAAGGTCTGCCAGGTCGCGACCGACGAGGGCGAGTTGCAGATCATCTGCGGTGCCCCCAATGCGCGGGAAGGCATCACCGTGGTCGTGGCCAAGCCCGGCACCTATGTGCCCGGCATCGACACCACCATCGGCGTCGGCAAGATTCGCGGGATCGAGAGCTTCGGCATGATGTGCTCCATGCGCGAGATGGAGCTTTCGGACGAACATGACGGCATCATAGAACTGCCCTCGGGCGAGGTCGGACAGAAATTCACCGACTGGCTGGCGGCCAACGATCCCGCCCGCGTCGATCCGGTGATCGAGATTGCCATCACCCCCAACCGTCCCGACGCCCTGGGCGTCTACGGCATCGCCCGCGACCTCGCGGCGCGCGGTCTGGGCACGCTCAGGTCCGGCACGGTGGAGCCCGTGCCCGGCACCTTCCCGTGCCCGATCTCCGTCAGCATCGACGCCGACACGCAGGAGGCCTGCCCGGTCTTCTACGGCCGCCTGATCCGCGGCGTGAAGAACGGCCCCAGCCCGCAGTGGCTGCAGGACCGGCTGCGCGCCATCGGCCTGCGCCCGATTTCGTTCCTTGTCGACGTCACCAACTTTGCCACCTACGACCGCAACCGCCCGCTGCACGTCTTCGACGCCGACAAGGTCAAGGGCGGCCTGCGCGTGCACCGTGCCGAAGGCGGCGAGACGATGGTGGCGCTGGACGACAAGACCTACACCTTCCAGCCCGACATGACGCTCATCTCGGACGACGGCGGCGTCGAATCCATTGCCGGGGTCATGGGCGGCCTGCCCTCGGGCGTGACGATGGAGACAACGAATGTCTTCATCGAAGCGGCGTATTTCGACCCGATCCGCACCGCCTATACGGGCCGCGCGCTCAAGATCAATTCCGACGCCCGCTACCGGTTCGAGCGGGGCATCGACCCGGCGTGGACCCCCCACGGGATCGAACTGGCGACCCGGATGATCCTCGATCACGCAGGCGGAGAGCCGTCCGAGGTGACCGTCGCCGGGGCCATCCCCGACACCTCGCGCGCCTACCGGCTTGATCCGGCGCGGGTGATCTCGCTCGTGGGTATGGACATCCCCGAGGCCGAGCAGCGCCAGACGCTGACCGACCTCGGCTTCGTCCTTGATGGCGACATGGCGCAGGTGCCCAGCTGGCGGCCCGATGTCATGGGCGAGGCGGACCTCGTCGAAGAGGTGGCGCGCGTCGCCTCACTGACCAAGCTCAAGGCCAAGCCGCTGCCGCGCCTGCATCCGGGCGTGCCGAAGCCGATCCTGTCGCCGCTGCAGAAACGCGAACAGGCGGCGCGGCGCACCACCGCGGCGCTGGGCTACAACGAATGCGTGACCTACAGCTTTGTCGATGCCGCGGCGGCGACCCTGTTCAAGGGCGGCGACGATGCCACGATGCTGGCCAACCCTATCAGCACCGAGCTCAGCCACATGCGCCCAGCGCTTTTGCCCGGCCTGCTGCGCGCCGCGGCCCGCAACCAGGCCCGCGGCTTCGCCGATCAGGCGCTGTTCGAGATCGGCCATGCCTTTCATGGCGGAGAGCCCGAGGAACAGCATCTGCTGATCACCGGGCTTCGGGTCGGGCGCACCGGCCCCAAGGATGTGCATGGCGCGTCCCGCGCCGTCGATCTTTATGACGTCAAGGCCGATGCCGAGGCGGTGCTTGCCGCGATGGGCGCGCCTGCAAAGGTGCAGATCCTGCGCGGTGCCGCCGATTGGTGGCACCCCGGGCGGCACGGCATGATCTGCCTTGGCCCCAAGAAGGTACTGGGCGTCTACGGCGAGTTGCACCCCAAGGTCCTGCGCGAGATGGATGTGAAGGGACCCGCCGTCGGCTTTACCCTTTGGCCCGCGGAAATTCCGCTGCCGCGCAAGACCGGCGCGACCCGCCCGGCGCTGACGCTCAACGATCTGCAGATGGTCGAACGCGATTTCGCCTTCGTGGTCGATGCGGATGTGCAGGCGCTCGATCTGGTCAATGCCGCCGCCGGGGCCGACAAGGCGCTGATCGCAGACGTGCGCGTCTTTGACGAATTCATCGGCGGCAGCCTGGGCGAGGGCAAGAAATCCCTGGCCATCACCGTGCGTCTGCAACCCACCGACAAGACGTTGAAAGAGGCGGATATCGAAGCGGTCGCCGCCAGGATCATCGAAAAGGTCGGCAAAGCCACCGGCGGTGTCCTGCGGGGGTAAGACCTCTGGCGCGGGCGGTTGCCCGCGCTGGCCCGCGCCTTACCTTAGCTCTCAAGACATCCAAACGGGGGGCAAGGAACCATGGGACTGAACGTTTATCTTTCCGGCGAAATTCACACCGATTGGCGTGAACAGATCATCGACGGCGCGCAGGGCCTTGATATCACCTTTACCAGCCCGGTGACCGATCACGCCGCCAGCGACGATTGCGGGGTCACGATCCTGGGCGAAGAGCCCAACAAGTACTGGCACGATCACAAGGGCGCGATGGTCAACGCGATCCGCACCCGCAAAGGCATCGAAGATGCCGATATCGTCGTCGTGCGCTTTGGCGAGAAATACAAGCAGTGGAACGCCGCATTCGACGCGGGCATGGCCGCCGCCCTTGGCAAATCGCTGATCGTGCTGCAGCAGCCCGACCACGACCACGCCCTGAAAGAGGTGGATGCCGCAGCGCTCGCCGTGGCGCGCGAGCCGGGGCAGGTGGTGGATATCCTGCGCTATGTCCTGACCGGCAGCCTGCCGGGCTGAAGCCGGGGAAAGACCCCCGCGCTTTCCCCGGGGTGCCGCACTATTTTCTGTGCTAGATAGGCCCGCAATGGTAAATCGCGTGCGCAAACGGCAAGCGTCTGCGAACGCGCAGCTATAATGTGGGGACAACAATGATTAACGAATTCAAGGACTTCATTGCCAAGGGCAATGTCATGGACATGGCCGTCGGCATCATCATCGGCGCGGCCTTCACCGCGATCGTCACGTCGCTGGTGGGCGACCTGATCAATCCGATCATCGCGATTTTCACCGGCGGCATCGACTTCTCGGGCTGGTTCTACATCCTGGGCGACGGCGAATGCGCCTCGGTCGACGCCTGCACGGAAGCGGGCATTCCGATCTTTGCCATCGGCAACTTCCTGATGGCCGTGATCAATTTCCTGATCATCGCTTTCGTGGTGTTCATGCTGGTCAAGATGGTCAACCGCGTGAAATCTGCGGCCGAGAGCCCGGACGAAGTGGCCCCCGAGGTCGAGACCGGTCCGTCAGAGCTCGACGTGCTGCTGGAAATCCGCGACGCGCTCAAGAAGTAAGCGGCGACCAGGGAAGACGATCAAGGCCGGGCAAAGTGCCCGGCCTTTTTCATTGCGCCCGCGTCGTTCTTTACCCCCGCAGGATCACCTGCGGCGAGGTCACGTCGATCCCCAGCGCCTTGCCCACCGCGTAATACGTGAGCTTGCCCGCGTGCACGTTCAGCCCTTCCATCAGGTGCGGATCGTCAAGGCAGGCCTGTTTCCACCCCTTGTCGGCCAGGTTCAGCATGAACGGCATCGTCGCGTTTCCCAGCGCGATGGTCGAGGTGCGCGCGACCGCGCCCGGCATGTTGGCGACGCAGTAGTGCATGATGCCGTCGACCTCGTAGACCGGGTCCTGATGGGTGGTGGCCTTTGACGTTTCAAAGCAACCGCCCTGGTCGATGGCCACATCCACAAGGGCAGCACCCGGCTTCATCTCGGACAGTTGCGCGCGGCTGATCAGCTTGGGCGCTGCGGCGCCGGGGATCAGCACCGCGCCGATGACGATGTCGGCCTCGCGCGCGAGATCGATCGTGTTGCCCGCGCTGGCATAGCTGGTCTTGAACGTGCCTCCAAAGACATCGTCAAGGTAGCGCAGCCGCGGCAGCGACCGGTCCAGCACGGTGACATCCGCGCCCATGCCCGCGGCAATCCGCGCCGCATGGGTGCCGACGACGCCGCCGCCGATGACCATGACCCGCGCCGGGCCGACACCGGGCACGCCGCCCATCAGCACGCCGCGCCCGCCATTGGCCTTTTGCAGGGTCCAGGCGCCAACCTGCGGGGCGAGGCGACCGGCGACTTCGGACATCGGGGCCAGCAGGGGCAGGCCGCCGTTGCGGTCGGTCACGGTCTCGTAGGCGATGGCGGTGCAGCCCGACTCCATCAGATCGCGGGTCTGATCGGGATCGGGGGCGAGATGCAGATAGGTAAAGAGCAGCTGCCCCTCGCGCAGCATCTTGCGCTCGCCCGCCTGCGGTTCCTTGACCTTCACGATCATGTCGGCGGTGGCAAAGATGTCTTCCGCCGTATCCAGGATCGCCGCACCGGCATCGACATAATCCGCATCCTCGAACCCTGCGCCCTTCCCGGCACCGGCCTGCACGACAACCTCGTGCCCATGGGCCACCGCCTCGCGTGCGGCATTGGGCGTCAGACCGACGCGGAATTCCTGGGGTTTGATCTCGGTCGGGCATCCGATCTTCATGTCTTGGCCTCCTCTGTCTGGCTTGTCCGAGGCATACCGCGCCTTGCACGCAATTACCTGGTCGATTTCTGCGCGTGATTGCGCAATCATTCGAAGATTCTTCTATCAGGAGCTATATCGACGAAAGGAAATCGCGGAAATGACATTGGATGAGACCGATCGCCGGATTCTGCGCGTTCTGCAACGCGACGGGCGCATGTCGAATGCGGATCTTGCAGAGACGATCAACCTCTCGGCCTCGGCCTGCCACAGGCGGGTGCAGCGGCTGGAAAGCGCGGGCGTGATCCGCGATTACGTGGCGCTGCTGAACGAACGCAAGCTGGGGATGCCGACGACAGTTTTCGTGGAAATCAAGCTCGCCACCCAGGCAGACGAAGTGCTCGAGGCGTTTGAGAAGGCGGTGAAGAAGGTGCCCGACGTGCTGGAATGTCATCTGATGGCAGGCACGGCGGATTACATTCTGAAAATCGTGGCCGAGGACACCGAGGATTTCGCCCGCATTCATCGGCAGTACCTGACGCGCCTGCCGGGCGTCACGCAGATGCAGTCGTCCTTTGCGCTGCGCACGGTGTGCAAGACCACCGCGCTGCCGGTCTGACTTGCGCCTGACGGGCGCGTGGCTAGGCTGCGGCGCATGGATTGGGATCACATCATCGTCGGGGCGGGCAGTGCCGGCTGCGTTCTGGCAAAGCGGCTGAGCGAGGCGGGCCGCCGCGTGCTGCTGCTCGAGGCCGGGGGCCGCGACAATTACCACTGGGTGCATATCCCGATGGGGTATCTGTACTGCATCGGCAATCCGCGCACCGACTGGATGTTCCGCACCGTGGACGAACCGGGGCTGAACGGGCGGTCGCTGCTCTATCCGCGCGGCAAGGTTCTGGGCGGGTGTTCGTCGATCAACGGCATGCTTTACCTGCGCGGGCAGGCTGCGGATTACGACGGCTGGCGCCAACGGGGGTTGCCCGGCTGGGGCTGGGACGATGTGCTGCCCTATTTCAAGAAGTCCGAGGATTATGTCGACGGCCCGACCGAACATCACGGCGCGGGCGGCGAATGGCGGGTGGAGAACCAGCGCCTGCACTGGGAGGTGCTGGATCACTGGCGCGACGCGGCGGTGGCGGCGGGCCTGCCGCCGGTCACGGACTTCAATACCGGCGACAACGAAGGCGTCGGCTATTTCCGCGTGAACCAGCGCAACGGCTGGCGGATGAATACCGCCAAGGCGTTTTTGCGCACCACCCGCACCGACCGGTTGAAGGTGGAAACGCAGGCGCAGGTCATGTCGCTGCTTTTCGATGGCGGACGGGTGACAGGCGTGGCCTATGATCGCGCGGGCCATCGGGTCGACGCGCGTGCCGGGGGCGACGTGATCCTGTCGGCGGGGGCGATCGGCAGCCCGCACATCCTGCAGCTTTCGGGGATCGGCCCGGCGCGACTGCTGCAGGATCATGGCATCGCAGTGCGCCATGCCTGCGACGCGGTGGGCGGCAACCTGCAGGATCACCTGCAACTGCGCTGCGCCTGGCGGTTGACCGGGGCGAAGACGCTCAACACCATCGCGGGAACGCTGGCGGGCAAACTGCGGATCGCGGCGGAATACGCGCTGAAACGCTCTGGCCCGATGTCGATGTCGCCCAGCCAGCTTGGCGCCTTTTCGAAATCCCGCCCCGATCTGGCGACGGCGGATCTGGAATACCACGTGCAGCCGCTCAGCCTCGAGGCGTTCGGCCAGCCGCTGCACGACTTTCCCGCGATGACCGCCAGCGTCTGCCATCTGAGACCCGAAAGCCGGGGTCACGTGCGGCTGACAAGCCCCGATTTCCGCGACGCGCCCGAGATCCGGCCCAATTACCTCAGCACCGAAGGCGACCGTCAGGTGGCGGCGGCGGCCATTCGGCAGGCCCGCAACATCATGGCGCAGACGCCGATGCAGCGCTATGCGCCCGAGGAGATGAAGCCCGGCCCGCAGGCGGTGAGCGAAGAGGAGCTGCGCGCCGCGGCAGGCGACATCGGGACGACGATCTTCCACCCCGTGGGCACCGTGCGGATGGGGCCGGAGGCGGAGGCGCCGCTGGATGGTGCGCTGCGGTTCAAGGGGCTGGATGGGCTGCGCGTGGTCGATGCCAGCGTTATGCCGGTAATCACGAGCGGCAATACCAATGCGCCGACGATCATGATCGCGGAAAAGGCGGCCGATATGATCCTGACCGACCCGGCCCGCCGCTGAGCGCCCGTTTTTCTCAAGAAAAACGCACCGGACATGTTGAGATTTCAGGCCTCCAGAAACGACAAACCCCCGAAGCAGAAGCCCGGGGGTCGTCTCATCGTCTCGTGTCAGACAAAGCTGCTTAAAGCAGACCTTCGCGCTGCGCCTTTTTGCGTGCCAGCTTGCGGGCACGGCGGATCGCTTCAGCCTTCTCGCGCGCTTTTTTCTCGGACGGTTTCTCGAAATGTTGCTTGAGCTTCATTTCACGAAAAACGCCTTCACGCTGCAGCTTTTTCTTCAGGGCACGAAGCGCCTGATCGACATTGTTGTCGCGAACACTAACCTGCATGTGGTTTTCACCACCTTTCTAAGTTTGAGTTGCAAGGATTTGCAGGAGGTGGCCGTATAGCAAAGACCCCCTAGTTTGTCTAGTAAGAGATCAAAGCCTGCAAGGACAGCCAATGACCGATGAGACAACGCTGAAAATTCTCGACGCCGCCATGATGCACGTACCGTTCGACGGCTGGTCCGAGACGACGTTCCGGGCCGCCGCGGCCGATGCCGGGGTCGATCCGGTAGTGGCGCGCGCGCTGCTGCCGCGCGGTGCGGTAGACCTGGCGCTGGCCTATCATCGGCGCGGCGACGACCTGATGGCAGAGCGCCTGGGCCAGACCGACATGAGCGCGATGAAGTTTCGCGACAAGGTCGCCACCGCGGTGCGCCTGCGGCTCGAGGTGGTGGAGGACCGCGAAGTCGTGCGCCGCGGCACCACGCTTTTCGCCCTGCCGATGCACGCCGCCGATGGCGCGCGCGCGATCTGGGGCACGGCCGACAGGATCTGGACCGAACTTGGCGACACCTCGGACGACATCAACTGGTACACCAAGCGCGCCACCCTGTCGGGGGTCTATTCCTCGACCGTGCTCTACTGGCTGGGCGATGATTCGCTGGACGGTCAGGCCACCTGGGATTTCCTCGACCGCCGGATCGGCGACGTGATGAAGATCGAAGAGGTCAAGGCGCAGGTGCGCGACAATGCCGTGCTGAGCAAGGTTTTCGCAGGCCCGGCCTGGCTGCTAAGCAAGGTCAAGGCCCCGGGGGCGATGTCACGATCCGATCTGCCGGGCCGCTGGACGACCCCGGGGCAAAGCCCGAGATAAGGACACCACCATGACCGATACGATGCGTGCCGTTGAAATTTCCGAACCCGGCGGCCCCGAGGTGCTGCGCCTGTGCGACCGCCCCGTGCCTGTGCCCGGACATGGCCAGGTGGTGATCAAGGTGGCCTATGCCGGGGTGAACCGCCCCGACGCGCTGCAGCGCGCGGGCAATTACGCCCCGCCCAAGGGGGCGAGCGATCTTCCGGGGCTTGAGGCCTCGGGCGAGGTTGTGGCCCTGGGGGACGGAGTCGCGGGGCTGTCGGTCGGCGATGCGGTCTGCGCGCTGCTGCCCGGCGGCGGCTATGCCGAATACGTCGCGACCCCGGCGGCGCATTGCCTGCCGGTGCCCAGGGGCATGGGCCTGAAAGAGGCCGCCTGCCTGCCCGAGACATTCTTTACCGTCTGGACCAACGTCTTTCAGCGCGGCGGCCTCAAGGCGGGGGAGCGGTTCCTGGTCCACGGCGGATCCAGCGGCATCGGCACCACGGCGATCCAGCTGGCGTCGCATTTCGGTGCACGGGTCTTCACCACCGCCGGATCGGCCGAGAAATGCGCGAAATGTCTGGAGCTTGGGGCCGAACAGGCGCTGAACTACCGCGAGGCGGATTTTGTCGAGGTGATGAAGGCCGAAGGCGGGGCGAACCTGATTCTCGACATGGTGGGGGGCGATTACCTGCCGCGCAACGTCAAGGCGCTGGCCGACGACGGGCGGCTGGTCATGATCGCCTTTCTGCAGGGCCCCAAGGTCGAGCTGAATTTTGCCCAGGTCATGATGCGGCGGCTGACGATCACCGGCAGCACCCTGCGCCCGCAGTCCGATCTGGCCAAGGCCCGCATCGCAGATGATCTGCGCCGCGAGGTCTGGCCGCTTCTGGAAAACGGCCAGGTCGCCCCGGTGATGGATTCCGAATATCCGCTGGACCGGGCGGCAGAGGCGCACGCGCGCATGGAAAGCTCGGGCCATATCGGCAAGATCGTCCTCAAGGTCTGAGCCGGCGGCTCAGACCTTGGTGAAGCGCACCGCGCGGCGATAAAAATGCCAGGTGGCGTGGCCAAGCAGGGGCAGCGTCACGATCAGCCCCAGCAGCAGCGGGATCACCCCGACGATCAGCCCGGCGGTGACCACGGCGCCCCAGGCCAGCACCACGCGCGGGTTCTGCCGCAGCACCTGGACCGATGTCGCCACGGCCACCGGCACGCCGACGTGCCGGTCCAGCAACATCGGGAAGGACACCACGGAAATGGCCAGCGCGGCCAGCGCAAAAACGAACCCCACGGCGCAGCCGATAACGACCATCGTCCAGCCTGCGCCGGTGCCCGTCACTTCTGCGATGAAGGACGACAGGCTTTCGGGCGGCGCATTGCCCAGCGTCGCGCCGTAGATCTGCGCCGCGACCAGCATCCAGACCAGAAACAGCGCCGCCAGGTAGAGACCCAGAACCAGGATCGCGCCGAATCCCGGGGATTCGATCACGCCGAAGGCATCAGACCAGCGCGGTTTGTGGCCTTTTTCCAGCCGTCGGCTGATCTCGTACAGCCCCACCGCGGCGATGGGCCCCAGGATCGCGAAGCCCGCGATCAGCGGAAAAAGCAGCGGGATCATCGACAGCCGCAGACCCAAGCCGAAAAGCACCAGCCCGATCACCGGGTAGACCAGCACGATGAACATCACGTCGCTGCGGCTTGTCTTGAAATCCTCCCAACCGGCGGCGAGTGCATCGCGGATATCCCGCATTTCAAGCGTCTGCACCTGCGGTTTCAGGTCCGCATCGCCGCCCAGTTCGCGCGCCGATGCGGCCAGATGGCTGCTGGACCTGCTCAGAAGGCGGGCGGTCCAGGACAACGGGTTTCCGATGGTTTCAGGCATGGGCATGCTCCTGCGCTGCGGGGTGCCGCACCTGTCGGACGCTGAGCCATGACACACTGATGGCCAGACCGGTCAGCTGCGTCTATCAAGGCAGCATAACATGGAATCGCGGACCTCCCTATCACGCTTTGCGGCGATGCGCGTGAGGACCCGATGCCCCGGCACCAGAGGAGAGACCAGATGACACGCACCGCACGCACGGCCCTGATCGACGAACACGGCGGACCCGAGGTTTTCCACATCGCGGATCAGCCGGTCGGGGAGCCCGGTCCGGGCGAGGTGCGGATCGCGCACAAGGCCTGCGGGCTCAACTTCATCGACGTCTACCAGCGCACCGGCCTTTACCCGATGCAGCTGCCTCATGCGCTGGGGATGGAAGCCGCAGGCGTGATCGAGGCGGTGGGCGAGGGCGTCACGCATCTGAAGGAAGGCGACCGCGCAGCCTATGCCGCCCAGCCGCCGGGCGCCTATTGCGATGCGCGGGTTATGCCCGCGGCGCAGGTCTGCCCGCTGCCCGACGGCATTTCCTTTGAGGAAGGCGCCGCCATGATGCTCAAGGGCCTGACGGTGCAGTATCTTTTTCATCGCACGACGCCGCTGAAGCGCGGCGACACGGTGCTGTTTCACGCCGCCGCCGGGGGGGTGGGTCTGATCGCCTGTCAATGGGCGCGATCCGAGGGGATCAGGCTGATCGGCACCGCGGGCACGGACGAGAAATGCGCCCTGGCGCTGGAGC
This sequence comes from Thalassococcus sp. BH17M4-6, assembly GCF_049323015.1. NCBI lineage: Bacteria > Pseudomonadati > Pseudomonadota > Alphaproteobacteria > Rhodobacterales > Roseobacteraceae > Thalassococcus > Thalassococcus sp. BH17M4-6. Next base: position 235,763 of record NZ_JBMPGU010000003.1, on the reverse strand, counting down.
ATGGAGCCGAGCACTGCATCAACTACCGCGGGGCTGATTGGGCGGCGCAGGTGCGCGATCTGGCGGACGGCACGGGCGTCGACGTGGTGATGGACGCGGTCGGCAAGGACACGTTCGACGGGTCGCTCGACAGCCTGCGGCCGCTGGGCATGATGATTTCCTTCGGCAACGCCTCGGGTCCGGTGCCGCCCTTCAACATCGGGGTGCTGGGGCAGAAGGGATCGCTCAAGATCACGCGCCCGACATTGTTCGCCCATATCGCGGACCATGCCGACTGCCAGGAGATGGCGCAGATGCTGTTCACCAAGGTTTCGGGCGGCGATGTCCGCATCCGCATCGACCAGCGGTTCGCGCTGGCCGACGTGGCCGAGGCGCACCGCACGCTCGAGGCGCGCAAGACAACCGGCAGCACGGTGCTGACGCTCTGATCCGGCAGCGCGCCTGCGGCGCACAGGGATGATTGGCCGCCGCCCTTCGGGTCGGCGGCTTGGGCCGTTGGCGGGTCTGACGCGTCATGGCAGAGGGCGCGCGTGGTTTCCCGGCGCGCGCAGAGCCTAGCTGCCCGCAGATCGCTGCGCCGCATAATGCGCCGCGTAGTCCCGCAGTAGCGGTACGCGTCGGGGCCGAAAGCTGTGACCCGTGAGGGACGCGGCCTCGATCCCCGCGACATGGAAGGTGCGCCAGTCCTGCCGGAGGCAGCACCAGACCAGCAGCATCAGCGCCTGGTCCGAATAGCTGATGCCCAGCGGCCAGACCTCGCGCTCGGTCACGCGCCCCTGAAGATCGCGATATCGGACATCGAGTGACAGCTCCTCCCAGCAGGCGCGGCGCAGCAGGGCCATGTCCACTGTGATCTCGACGCGGGGCGGTGGCGCGCGAAAGCTGCGCAGGACGGTGTGCATGGCGTGCCGTGACTGGCTGTCGGCGAGCGTGCCGATGATCCGCGCAAGGGCGGCGCGGCCCGCTGCCTCGAGCGCGCCGTCGCCGGTTGCGCGCAATTCGCCCACGGCGAGGACCAGCGCCTCGATCTCGAGCCGGGAAAAGCTTTGCGGCGGCAGGGCCGGGTCCTCTGTCAGACGGTAGCCCACACCGGCCTCGCCATCGATCAGCGCCCCGCCGGCGCGCAGCGTGGCGATGTCCCGGTAAAGTTGTCGTCGCGACACGCCCATGTCCGCCGCCAACCGCGCGGCGGTCACCGGGGCGGGCAGGCGGCGCAGCGCATCCATCAGGCGCATGAGGCGATCGGTGCGGGCCATGCTGACGGAAACTGTCACCAGCCGTGGGCTAAAGCAAGGTGTCACGTAACTTCAGGAGAGACCCATGCCGACCCTTTAACATGCCCCCAAATCCCGCTCGACCTCGATCCTCGTTCTGATGGAGGAGATGGGCATCACCGACCGCATCGACGTCGTGGAGGTGACCGTGTCGCGGCAGGATGGCAGCGGCGGCCCCGACCCGCGCAACCCGCATCCCGAGAAAAAGGTGCCCTATCTGATTGACGGGGACGATCAGGTGCGCGAACGCGGCGCGCTTGTCGCCTATCTGACGGACAAATTCCCCGAATCCGGGCTTGGCCGTCCGGTGGGACATCCGCAGCGCGGCGCCTTTCTGAGCTGGCTGTTCTACTATCAGGGCGTGATGGAGCCCGTGCTGGTTCTGGACTGGGCGAAGATCGACCACCCCGCCCTGCAGGCGACGTTCCGCGATCTCGAGGCCGTGTGCGCCCGCCTGTCAGAGGCGCTTGACGGGCAGCCCTACATTCTGGGCGAGGAGTACTCGGCAGTAGATCTGCTGCTTTCCAGCCCTTTCCAATGGCTGCCCGACGCGATGCCGACGCAGCCCGCCATCCGGGACTGGGTCCGTCGATGCGCCGATCGCCCGGCGATGAAGGTCGTAGCGGACAGGGAGCTTGCGGGGGTGTAAACGACGGCCGCGCGCGTTCCGGCTTGCCGGGGCGCGCGCGGCCGACCTCAAGAACCACCGCTAGCGGATCGGATCGAACAGCGCGTCGCCCAGCGTGCAGTCGCGCACCACGTCGCGCCCGCAGGGAACCGGATCAAGGACGCGGGACAGGCACAACCGCGCCTCCTGAATACGGCCGGCTTTGCAGGTGATGGTCAGCATGTCCGGCTCAAGCCCCCGGTTTTCCTTCAGAAACGCCTCTTCCACCAGTGTGGCGGGCAGGGTGACGGGCTTGTCCAGCCGTCGGAAAACCTGTGGTTTCTTCACGGCCTCGAACGCCCTGCGGGCCAGCGCATAGTAATCTGCGGCGGGCAGCCCTGCGCAGACGCCGTGCTTTTTCCACTGGTACCAGGCCAGGCCCGGGGTGCCCATGATATCGGCCATCGCCGCCGTCATCGCCCGGCTGGGCGGGGCGTGCGTGGTGCGGCAGTAGGATGGCCAGCCGCGGTGATACTGCGGCCAGAGTCCGTGCAGCACCCAGCCGAAATCCGCCGCCGCATCGCATTGCGGCGAACGGCGTGCATCGCCTTCGAGCGCGCACCAGGTGGGCGACCAGCTGAGCGACAGCACGTAGTAATCAAAGACGCCTGCGGGCTCGCCCTCGGCCCGGGCTGGCGCGGAAGGCAGGGTGAAGAGCAGCAGGGCGAGGGCGATCAAGCGGCGCATTTTCTCTTTCCTCTTGAGGTCGACGCCACTATATAGGCGCCAAGTTCCCCGACAACGGTAACCCGTCCCGGACCTCTCCGGGACATCCCGAGCCCCGGCTTGGGGGCCGGGAAAGACATGGGTCGGGACCACTTGGCCAAGGAGTAAGGGCACATGAACAAGCCGATCATGGCACGGGCCACCGCCGTCTGGCTGGTGGACAACACGACGCTCACGTTCAAGCAGATCGCCGATTTCACCGGCATGCACGAGCTTGAGGTGCAGGGCATCGCCGATGGCGACGTGGCCACCGGCGTGAAGGGTTTCGATCCCATCGCCAACAACCAGCTTGAGCAGAGCGAGATCGACAAGGCCGAGAAAGACCCGCTTTACAAGATGAAGCTCAAGTTCAACCCCGCCGCCGTGGGCGAGGAAAAGCGCCGCGGTCCGCGTTATACGCCGCTGTCCAAGCGGCAGGACCGGCCCGCGTCGATCCTGTGGCTGGTGAAGTTTCACCCCGAACTGTCGGATGGTCAGATCGGCAAGCTTGTGGGCACCACCAAGCCGACGATCCAGGCGATCCGTGAGCGGACGCACTGGAACATCGCGAATATCCAGCCCATCGATCCGGTGGCCCTTGGGCTGTGCAAACAGTCGGAACTGGATGCCGCCGTCGCCAAGGCAGCCAAGAAGGCCGACAGCCTGATGTCCGATGATGAGCGCCGCAAGCTGGTCAGCACCGAGCAGAGCCTTGGCATGGAAGCCGAGCCGCGCCTGCCGACAGCGATCGAGGGGCTGGAAACCTTCAGCCTGTCCGATCCGCGCGAGGATGACAGCGAGGAAGACAGCCGCAAGGACAGCGATTTCTCGGATGCGGACAGCTTCTTCAACCTGCCCGACGATGACGGCGACGACGATGAGGATGACAGCGACGATCCGCGCCGCTGATCCCGCCGCTTTCAAGTCGCTTTGATGGCCCGCATGCGCGGGCCATTTTCTTTTGAGAAATGTGGAAGGATCGGCAGGCGGCCGGTTTGATCCGACGCGATTGACAGCTATTCGGCGTCAGCAGCCAGTCGTTTGGCCAGGATCAGGCACAGTCCCACCGCCAGAAGCAGAAAGATCGCTCCGGCGCTCCAGGCCAATGGCGTGGAGTAGAGATCGGCAACCGCGCCAACCAGGACCAGCCCCAGCGCCGCGCCGAGTTGCTGGATAAGAGAGCGCAGCGACAGCATCGTGGACCTTTGTCGATCCTCCACGCAGCGATGCAGGATGCTGCTTGCCGGTGTCTCGCTCGCGCCGAGGAGGATCGAATAGAGCAGGAAGACGCCGATGAAGCCCGCGATCCCGCCCTGTATGGCCAGGGCGGCCTGCACTGCCGCGAGGCCCGCGAAGACCGCCGCGAGCGTTACCGCGTGGCGACGCCGGAACACCCGGCTGATCTGGGGCGACAGCGACGCGCCGAACGCGATGGCGAAAAAGTAGCCGGCCGTCAAGGCGCCGATGACCGTGTTGGCATAGTCCATGTCAAGCATCGGTTTGACATGGGTCGGCCAGATCACCTCGACCGGGTTTGTCGCCATCAGAAACAGCGCCAGAGCCGTCAGAAGCATGGACAGTTTCGGATGTCTCAGCGCCAGAACCGCGGCCTCGGCAATCACGGAAGGGACCTTGGCGAACCCTTGTCTGAGGGCATTGGGGTTCAGGGGGCGCGGGGCTTCGGTGATGGCAAACAGGGTGTAGATCAGCACGCAGACCATCACGGCAAAGCTTGCCGCGTAGGACACGTCATAGATGCCGATCCCGTAGCGAAGGCCGACGGCGCCGAACGCGTCCGGCAGCAGGCCGCCAAAAACGGCCCCGAGAGCAAGGCCCATGGCATTGGCCCCTTGCGCCTTGGCCAAAGCGGGCTGGACGTCCACATTCGGCGCGGTGGCCTTGAAGGTTTCGACAAACCAGGCGTCAAGCGTGCCAGAGCGCAGCGCGCGGCCGAAGCCGATGAAGGCGAAGGAAAGGGCGAGGATGACGAAGTCGCTGGACGACAGGAAAAGTGCCAGCGAGATCAGACTGGCCGCGCCCGCCGCAAGAAAGACCGGCTTGCGACCGATGTTGTCGGCCAAACCGCCGAACGGCAGCTCCATCGCCATGGTGGTGAGCGAGTAGACCCCGAAAAGCAGCGAAATCTGGAAAAGATCCATGCCGCGATCCGTCAGGGCGAGCGCGACGACCGCCACGGTGAGGCCCATGGCAAATCGGTCGAGAAACTGCTGGACCTGAAACACCCGGATATGGCGTCGCGCTGCGTCCGGCAAGGCCTTGAAAGAGAACTCGATGTCCGTCGTCATGGCGGCAGCATCCGGCTTTGCGCAGCTGCGCGCAATGTCTCATGCACAAGACCAGGGTGGCGGGGTCCGCACTTGGCTTAGCCGCAAACGTCGGGGCAGTTCCGCCACACCAATTGGTTTCCTACCCGGGAAACCGCCCGCGGTCTGGTTCTCGACTATTTCTTCGGCGTAGGCGTCAGCGGTAGATCATGTCGATCTGATCAAAGGCGCCGCGCTTGTAATCGCGCCGAAACATTTCATGATCCGATTTCAGTCGGTCGGCGGCCGTTTCAGTAAATTCCAAGATGTCCGTAACGAAAAGCTTGCGCGGACTGGCGGCGGCGACGATCGACGGCTCTACGTCGTAGTCGACCTCGCCCAGATCGTCCGACAGGGCGTGCGCCTGGGCCAGTGCGGCCCCGCAGACCTTGGCGTAGGCGCGCCATGTTTTGTACGACAGCTCATCCAGGTCGATGTCATCGCGAAACGGCGCGCGTTCACGGGTCATGAAGCTTTCGCCGTCGATTTCGGCCGCCCCATAGAAGATGTCGCCATGGGCCAGTTGCACCTTCTGGCCATGGGCGATGCGGTCGCCCTTGTCGCCCGCGTTGAACTCGGTGGGCGGCGTCAGCCCCTCAAGCGCGGAGTGGCGGGCGCTTTTGAATTCGATGATCAGATCGTCGGTGGCGTCTTTCGACGGCCCTTCGATCAGGACGTAATACCGCGGCAGGCCCAGCGACGCGGTGCCCTGTCCGTGGCGCACGCAGACGTCCTTGACCTTGAGGCTACCCGCACGATCCTGCTTGTCGATCTTGTTATTCTTGGCCAGATCGTTGATGCCCTTCTGGAATTTCTCCACCTCAGACGAGATTGGCTGCAACTCGTCATCGGCCCGGAACCCGCGCCCCGACGGCTTGAGATAGTCGTCCCACAGCCAGTCCTGGCGTTCCTCCCACGCCTCTTCGAACAGCCGCTTTATCACCTTGGGTGAATTGTCCATGCGGTACTGATCGTTCTTTTCGGTGGCGTGATTGGCATAGCGTTTCATCGCGTGCAGGTAGCCCTTGATGAACGATTTCACGACCTTGCGGCGCTTCTTGCGCTTCATCCCGCCAACCTCTTGCGCGGCGATCCAGAAGCCGACCGCGCCGCGCTTGATGTCCCAGGTGAAGGGCGCATAGATCGTTTCGTCGAAATCATTGACACCAAAAATCGGCACACCGTTTTTGTCCGGCATGATGCCGAAGTTTTCCGGATGCACGTCACCCAAGGCCATGACCGTGGGCATGTGGCTGTCCTGGCCGATCATGTCGCGGTAGAACAGCAGAGCCGTGCCACGAAAGAACTTGAACCGGCTCTTGGCCAGTTTGGCGAACTTGTTGCGTGCGCCAGGGGCCTGCTGTTCGATGCGGGCCGAATGGTCTTCGCGCAGGGTCGACCGCACGTGATGCCGTCTGGCCAGGCCGCTCAGCTGCGCGGGTGGCATCACCACGTCGCCGTCGGCGATCCGCGTGGCCATCTTGCGGTAAGACTCGACCCGCGATCCGGCCTTGCGGCGGTGCGGTTGGGTTGTCTTTGTGGTCTTTGTCTTGGTGCGGTCTGACTTGGCCGTCATGCGATCTGTCCCCTGAATACTTCCGGACAAACGCGACGCTGACGCGCGGGGTTCCCGTGTACAGCCGCCGTGCCGGGCTAGAGCGTCTTGCGGGCGTTGAGCGCGGCGGTGATCGTACCGTCGTCGAGATAGTCCAGCTCGCCTCCGATCGGCACCCCCTGGGCCAGCGAGCTGAGCGTCACGCGCCCGGCCAGCTGATCGGCGATGTAATGCGCGGTGGTCTGGCCATCGACCGTGGCATTCAGCGCCAGGATCACCTCGGTGATGTCTTCGGAGGCAACGCGCGCCACCAGTTGCGGAATGCGCAGGTCCTCTGGCCCAACGGCATCCAGCGCCGACAGCGTGCCGCCCAGCACGTGATAGCGGCCCTTGAAGGTGCCCGAGCGTTCCATCGCCCAGAGGTCAGCGACATCCTCGACCACGCACAGCAGACCGTTGGCGCGTTTTTCGTCTGTGCAGATGGGACAGATGTCGGCGGTGCCGATGTTGCCGCAGTTCAGACATTCGCGCGCCGTGGCGGCGACGGTCTGCATGAGGTCCGACAGCGGCGTCAGCAGCAGTGCGCGCTTGCGGATCAGGTGCAGCACCGCGCGTCTGGCCGACCGGGGGCCAAGCCCGGGCAGGCGGGCCATCATGTCGATCAGGGCGTCGATATCGGTGCGGTTGGTCAAGCGGCGGCCTTTGTACGCGGCGGGCGGACGGCCCTTGCAAGGGCCGGTCGGGCCGCCAGCCGTCTCCGGCTGGCGGTGATCGCGAGGGGCCGCCGTCAGAACGGCAGTTTCATGTCCGCGGGCAGGCCCATGCTTTCGGTCAGCTTTGCCATTTCCTGCTGCGCGCGGTCCGACGCACGCTGCTGCGCGTCCTTGATCGCGGCGAGGATCAGATCCTCGACCACTTCCTTGTCATCGCCATTGAAGATCGACGGGTCGATGTCGAGGCTCTTGAGTTCGCCCTTGGCGGAGCAGACCGCCTTGACCAGGCCCGCGCCGGATTCGCCGGTCACGGTGATGCTGTGCATCTCTTCCTGAAGCTGGGCCATCTTGCTTTGCATTTCCTGGGCCTTCTTCATCATCCCGGCCATATCGCCGAGGCCGCCTAGTCCCTTGAGCATGTTCTTCTCCTGTAAGGTAAGCTGGTGTTGCACCAGAGATACGCGCGCGCGGGCCCTGTCACAAGGGGGCGGCGTGTCTGGTTGGGGCGCGGGGCCGCTCAGCCGTCTTCGAACGGATCCCATTCATCCTCGACCTCGGGCAGGGCTTCGGCCTCGGCTTCGGCGGCAACCTCCTGCGGCGTCCGGATGCCGGTGATGCGGGCCTTGGGAAAGGCGGCAAGGGCGGCCTGCACCAGCGGGTGTCCGGTGGCTTCGGCGCGCAGGGCGAGGGCCGCGGCATCGCGCTTTTCGCTGATCGTGGACGCGTCGCAGCCGTTGACGATGCTCACCGCCCAGCGGTTGCCGGTCCACCGCTGCAGCGATGACCCCAGCCGCGCAGCAAGGTCCGGCGGCGCGTTGTCGGCCGGGGTGAATTCGATGCGCCCCGGTTGGTAGGCCGAAAGCCGGAGGCCCGATTCCACCTCGACAAGCAGTTTCACGTCGCGGTTGGCGCGGATCAGTTCGACCACATGTTCGAAGGTCGGAAACCGCGCCAGTGCCTGATCGAGGGCGACCGCCTGTACCGGCGCGCCACCATGGGCCGTCGGGGCAGAGCCGCCGCCGCCCGCCTGCGGCGCGCTGCCCGCGGGCGCCTCGGGGCGCTGCGCGCCGCCACCGCCGCCCGGTGGCGGGGCAGGGGGCGGCGGCGTGTCCTGCAGCTTGCGCACCAGTTCCTCGGGCGAGGGCAGTTCGGCCACGTGGGTCAGCCGGATAATCGCCATTTCCGCCGCCATCATCGCGTTGGGGGCGCTTGCGACCTCGTCCAGCGCCTTCAGCAGCATCTGCCACATCCGCGTCAGCGGGCGCATGCCCAGCGTCTGCGCCATGGCCTGCCCGCGGGTGCGTTCGTCGGGGCCGATCGTCGGGTCCTCGGCGGCTTCGGGCGTGATCTTGACCACGGAGATCCAGTGCGTGACCTCGGCCAGATCGCGCAGCACCGCCATCGGATCGGCGCCTTCGGCATATTGGCCAGACAGTTCGGTCAGCGCGCCCGCAGCGTCGCCCTTCATGATCAGATCGAAGAGGTCCAGCACCCGGCCCCGGTCCGCGAGCCCCAGCATCGCGCGCACCTGATCGGCAGTGGTTTCGCCCGCGCCGTGGCTGATCGCCTGATCCAGCAGCGACGTCGCGTCCCGCGCCGATCCTTCGGCGGCGCGGGTGATCAGCGCCAGCGCGTCTTCGGTGATCTCGGCCGCCTCGGCGGTGGCGATGCGGCGCAAGAGGGCGATCATCACCTCGGGTTCGATGCGGCGCAGGTCGAACCGCTGGCAGCGCGACAGCACCGTCACCGGCACCTTGCGTATCTCGGTCGTGGCGAAGATGAATTTCACATGCGCCGGGGGTTCCTCGAGCGTCTTGAGCAACGCGTTGAACGCGTTGGTCGACAGCATGTGCACCTCGTCGATGATGTAGATTTTGTAGCGCGCCGAGGCCGCGCGGTAATGCACCGAATCGATGATTTCGCGGATGTCGCCGACGCCGGTGCGGCTGGCGGCATCCATTTCCATCACGTCCACGTGGCGGCCTTCCATGATCGCGACGCAATGTTCGCATTGCCCGCAGGGGTCGGTAGTGGGGCCGCCGGTGCCGTCCGGGCCGATGCAGTTCATGCCCTTCGCGATGATCCGGGCTGTGGTGGTTTTCCCGGTGCCGCGGATACCGGTCATGATAAAGGCCTGCGCGATGCGGTCGGCCTTGAACGCGTTCTTCAGCGTGCGCACCATCGCATCCTGCCCGACCAGATCGGCAAAGGTTTCCGGGCGGTACTTGCGCGCGAGGACCTGATACTGCGGGGCGTCGTCGGACATGGGCGGCCTATGTGTTGGATCGTCGCCAAACTAGGCGCATGGTGGCGCGGCGTCCACCGGATACCGCCGCGCCCGGGGGCGGAGCGGGATGACCTGAGGTTGAAACGATGCATGGCGAGCCAATGCCGCCTGCCATGACAAAGCGGCGGGTCGGGGTCTGCCGCACCGGCGTTGGAGCCTCTCGATTTATCCTGCACTCCCGAAAGATGCGGAAACGACGCGCGTGCGGCGACGAAGCGGCAGGCCGCGGGACGGCCCGCCGCTCTGGCTTGGCGCCGCGCCATGCGCGGCTTGTTCCAAGCCAGCGGGCGCAAAACGGATGGGTCCGAAGCGCCGGGCGGGGAAGCAGGCAACGCCGGCCAGTTCCGGCCTTTCACATCTTGCTCTAGCTAAGCATCCCGCCATCGGCATCGTCGCCGGCCTCGGCCATCAGGCGCGCCATGTCGGGCACCTCGATCCGGCGTTTTCCGTCCAGCACGATCACCTTGTCGCGTTTCAGCGCCGAAATCTGGCGGCTCACGGTTTCCAGCGTGAGACCCAGGTAATCGGCCATCGCCTCGCGCGTCAGCGGCAGTTCAAAGCTCACCGACTTGGCGCCGTTGCTGGTATGGGCCGAGGCATCGCGCCGGGCGATGATCGACAAGAGCGACGCAATCTTCTCGCGCGCGGTCTTGCGTCCCAGCACCAGCATCCATTCACGCGCGGCGTCAAGTTCGTCCAGCGTCATCTCAAGCAGCCGGTGTGCGATGTGGGGCGTATCCTTCATCAGCTCTTCGAACGGGGATTTGCGGAAACAGCACATCACCAGGTCGGTGGTGGCGACCACGTCATAGGCTGCCGCCGACCGGCCCGGGCGTCCGACGAAATCCGAGGGAAGCAGAAGCCCGACCATCTGTCGGCGGCCGTCCTCCATCGTCTGGGTCAGCGTCGCGATGCCCGACACGACCGAGCCCACGAAATCCATCCGGTCGCCTGACCAGATCACCGTCTGACCGGCAGCGAACTTGCGGTAGTATTTCACCTGTTCCAGACGTTCCAGTTCGTCCGATTCACACCGGGCGCAGACCGCGCGGTGGCGGATCGGACAGTCGTCACAGTCTTGCAGATGCGGCGCCGAGCGGGTGTGCAGCATGATGGTCTTCCCTTGATCTGTGTCAAAGTCGGAGCGGAAATCCTTCCCTAACCTAATCACATGATGACACGAACACAATTGACCCGTCTGGGGCTCTTTGACGCGAAGGTGCCCAGGTACACCAGCTATCCCACCGCGCCGCATTTCGCGGGCGGAGTCGGACCGGCGCGATTCGGCGAATGGATCGAGGCTGTACCCGAACACAGCGCGATCTCGCTCTACCTGCATGTGCCGTTCTGTCGGCGGCTGTGCTGGTTCTGCGCCTGCCGCACGCAGGGCACGGCCAGCGCCGCACCGGTGGCGGCCTATGTCGACAGGCTCAAGGCCGAACTGGCGCTGCTGTCGCGGCATCTGCCGCGCGGCGTGCGCTTGTCGCGGGTGCATTGGGGCGGCGGCACGCCCACCCTGCTCAGCGCCGACATGATGCGCGATCTGGGGGCGGCGACGCGGGCGGTCGCGGATTTCGCCGAGGATGCGGAGTTTTCGGTCGAGATCGACCCCAACGAGATCGACGCCGACCGGCTGGCGGCGCTGCGCGACATAGGGCTGACGCGCGCATCGGTCGGGGTGCAGGACTTCAACCCCGAGATTCAGCAGGTCATCGGGCGCGATCAAAGCTATGACGTCACCCGCCGCGCGGTGGACATGATCCGCGACCAAGAGGTGCAAAGCCTCAACGCCGATATTCTGTTCGGGCTGCCCGGCCAGACTGGCGCGCGGCTTACCGAAACGGTGCAGAAACTGCTGTCGCTGTCGCCCGACCGGGTGGCGCTTTACGGCTATGCGCATGTGCCGTGGATGGCCAAGCGCCAGACGCTGATCCCGACCGACACGCTGCCGGGACCCGAGGCGCGGTTGGACCTTTTCGAGACCGCGCAGAGGCTTTTCAAGTGGGACGGCTTTGCCGAGATCGGGATCGACCACTTCGCCCGTCCCGACGACGGGCTGGCCCGCGCGGCCAGGGCCGGGCGTCTGCGGCGCAATTTCCAAGGCTACACCGACGACACGTCGGAGGTGCTGATCGGGCTGGGCGCTTCGTCGATCTCGCGCTTTCCGCAGGGCTATGCGCAGAATGCGGCGGCGACGTCGGCCTATGGCGCGGCGGTCGATGCGGGGCAGTTCGCAATCGCGCGCGGCCATGTTTTTCAGGGCGACGACCGCCTGCGCGCCCGGATGATCGAGGCGGTGATGTGTGATTTCCGCATTTCCCGGTCCGAGATCCTGCGCGATTTCGACATCACCGGCCCGGCGCTGGACACGCTTTTCGAACGGGCCGAAGCCGCCTTTGACGGCACGCTGGTCATCACCGAAGAGGGGCTGTTCGTGCCACCTGCGGCGCGCCCGCTGACCCGCATGGTCGCCCGGCATTTCGATGCCTACGATCTGAGCCGCGCGGGCCATTCCAGCGCGATCTGACGCGTCGGCGCGCTATCCGGCAAGGTCGAAGGCCGCAGCCAGCAGGGTGCGGGTATACTCGGTCTGGGGACTGTCGAAGATTTGCTCGGCGGTGCCGTATTCCACCACGTCGCCCTGCTTCATCACGATGACCTTGTGGCTCATCGCGCGGATGACCTTGAGATCGTGACTGATGAAGAGATAGGCCAGATCGTACTTCTTCTGCAGGTTGCGCAGCAGGTTCACGATCTGAACTTGCACCGTCATGTCCAGCGCAGAGGTCGGTTCGTCCAGCACGACCAGCCGGGGCCGCAGCACCATGGCGCGTGCGATGGCGATGCGCTGGCGCTGCCCGCCGGAAAATTCGTGCGGGTAGCGGTGCATGGTCGCGGGATCGAGCCCCACCTCGGTCATCACCTCGGCCACCAGTTCACGGTGCGGGCGTCCGTCCGGGGCGCCGTGCACGCCCAGCCCTTCGGCGATGATTTGTTCGCAGGTCATGCGGGGCGACAATGATCCGAACGGATCCTGAAACACGATCTGCATTTCGGACCGCAGGCGGCGCAGCTCTTTGGTCTTCCAGCTGCGCACGTCCTGGCCGCGATAGGTGATCCCGCCTTCGGACTGTATGAGCCGCATGATCGCCAGCGCCAGCGTGGTCTTGCCCGACCCGGATTCGCCCACGATCCCGACGGTTTCCCCCGCGCGCACGCGGATCGTGGCATCGTTGACGGCCTTCACGTGACCGACGGTCTTTTTCATCAGCCCCTTCTGGATCGGAAACCAGATCTTGAGGTGGTCGGTCGATGCGATCTCTTCTGCGGTGTCGGGCACGGGATCGGGCACGCCGGTGGATTCGGCGCTCAGCAGCATCTTGGTATAGGGATGCTGGGGGTCCGAGAAGATGTCGGCGGTGCGGCCCTGTTCGACGATTTCGCCGGATTTCATCACGCAGACCCGGTCGGCGATGGACCGCACGATGCCCAGATCATGGGTGATGAACAACAGGCTCATGTTTTCCGAGGCCTTGAGTTCGGCCAGCAGTTCCAGGATCTGGGCCTGGATCGTCACGTCAAGCGCGGTCGTGGGTTCATCGGCGATCAGCAGGTCGGGACCGTTGGCCAGCGCCATGGCGATCATCACGCGCTGCCGCTGCCCGCCCGACAGCTGGTGCGGATAGGCCCCCAGCCGCGATTCCGGGTCGCGGATGCCGACGCGGTCCAGCAGTTCGAGGATGCGCGCACGGGCCGCGTCACCGGTCAGGCCCTGATGCAGGGCGAGCGACTCCGACAGCTGCTTTTCCAGCGTATGCAGCGGGTTGAGCGAGGTCATCGGCTCTTGAAAGATAAAGCTGATGTCGTTGCCGCGCACCTTGCGCAGCAGCTTCTCATCCGCGCCGATCATTTCCTGCCCGTCGTAGGTGACCGACCCTTCGACATGCGCCGAGCTACCCAGCAGCGCCACGGTGCTGAGCGCGGTCACGGATTTGCCTGAGCCGGATTCACCCACAAGGGCCACGGTTTCGCCGCGCTCCACGGTGAAGGACACGCCCTTGACGGCACGAGTGGTCGCGCCGTCCTGCGTGAAGCTGACCGACAGGTTGCGAACCTCAAGCGTGGCGCTCATGAAAACGTCTTTCTGGGATCGAACGCATCGCGGACCCCTTCGAAGATGAAGACCAGCAGCGACAGCATCACCGCAAAGACCGTAAAGGCGGTAAAGCCCAGCCAGGGCGCCTGCAGGTTCTGCTTGGCCTGGAGTGTCAGCTCACCCAAGGACGGGGCCGAAGACGGCAGGCCGAAGCCCAGGAAATCGAGCCCCGCCAGGGTCGAGATCGTTCCGGTCACGATGAAGGGCAGCATGGTCACGGTCGCGACCATCGCGTTGGGCAGCATGTGCCGGAACATGATCCGGGTGTTGGAGACCCCCAGCGCCTTGGCTGCGCGGACGTATTCCAGGTTGCGCGCGCGCAGGAATTCGGCCCGCACCACGCCCACCAGCGCCACCCAGCCGAACAGCACCGTAAGAAAAACCAGCAGCCAGAAACTTCGCCCCAGGATCGCGAAGAGGATGATGATGATGTAAAGCGACGGGGTCGAGGTCCAGATTTCGATCACCCGCTGAAAGATCAGGTCGATCCAGCCGCCGAAATAGCCCTGGATCGCCCCCGCTACGATGCCGATGACCGAGCTCAGCACCGTGACGATCAGGGTGAACAGGATCGACAGGCGGAAGCCGTAGATCACCCGCGCCGTCACGTCACGCTTGGTGTCGTCGGTGCCGAGCCAGTTCTGGCTGTTGGGGGGCAGGGGGGCGGCGCCGGGCCGGTCCACCGGGGTGGCGTAGGAATAGGGGATCGGCGGCCAGAGCATCCAACCTTCGCGGAAATCGTCGACGCCCGCGCCGTAGGTGTCGCTATTGATCGCGTCGATGATGCCCTCGGGATCGTCGAAACAGTCCTCTTGCCCGCCCGATTTGATCAGACACTGCACTTCGGGGTCGCGATAGGCGGCTTCGGTGCGGAAATCGCCGCCGAAGGCGGTTTCGGGATAGAAGTTGAAGATCGGCGTGAAGTATTCACCGCGATAGTTCACCAGGATCGGTTTGTCGTTGGCGATGAACTCGGCAAAAAGCGACAGGCCAAAGATGATCGCAAAGATCCATAGCGACCAGTAGGCGCGGCGGTTGCGCTTGAAATTGCGCCAGCGGCGCTGGTTCAGCGGCGACAGCGCAAAGCGGCCGCGCGGGGGTTCCGGCGCCACGGGCTTGCCCGGCATCGGTTCGGGCGTGATGTGACCGGGGTTGGGATCGGCGCTCATGGCTCAGCCCTCCCGCTTTTCAAAGTCGATGCGCGGATCGACCACCACGTACATCAGATCCGACAGGATGCCGACGACAAGGCCGATGAGGCCGAAGATGAAAAGCGTGCCGAAGATCACCGGATAGTCCCGCGCCACAGCCGCCTCGAACCCCAGCCGCCCCAGACCGTCGAGCGAAAAGATCGTTTCGATGATGAGAGAGCCGGAAAAGAACACGCCGATAAACACAGCCGGAAACCCGGCGATCACGATCAGCATCGCGTTGCGGAAGATGTGGCCGTAAAGCACCCGGCGTTCGGTCAGGCCCTTGGCCCGCGCCGTCATCACGTACTGCTTCTTGATCTCATCGAGAAAGCTGTTCTTGGTCAGCAGCGTCAGCGTCGCAAAGGCCGAAATGGTCAGCGCGGTGACCGGCAGGACGATGTGCCAGAAATAATCGGCGATCTTGGCCCCGACGCTCAGCTGATCCCAGTTGTCCGACGTCAGCCCGCGCAGCGGGAAGATCTGCCAGTAGGACCCGCCCGCGAAGAGCACCAGCAACAGGATGGCGAACAGAAAGCCCGGGATCGCATAGGCCACGATGATCGCGCCGCTGGTCCAGGTGTCGAAACTGGTGCCGTCCTTGACCGCCTTGCGAATGCCAAGCGGGATCGAGATCAGATAGGCGATCAGCGTCGACCAAAGCCCCAGGGAAATCGATACCGGCATCTTTTCCAGCACCAGGTCGATCACCGACACCGAGCGGAAATAGCTCTCTCCGAAGTCGAACTGCAGATAGTCCCAGAGCATGTTCAGAAAGCGTTCGACCGGCGGCTTGTCAAAGCCGAATTCACGCTCCAGCTCTTCGATGAATTCCGGCGGCAGCCCGCGCGCACCGATGTACTGGTCATTCTCGGAACCGGCCCCCAGCGTCGCGTCGGCACCGCCCCCGGCAAACCCGCCAAAGACATCGCCCTCGCCCTGGATGCGGGCGATCATCTGCTCGACCGGGCCGCCCGGCACGAACTGCACGAGCGTGAAGTTGATGATCATGATCCCGAGAAGAGTCGGGATGATGAGCAGCAGTCGCCGCGCGATATAGGCGCCCATTTGCGCGTTACCTCAATGCCCCCGAGGACTTCAGCGCCTCGGCCTTTTCGGCGTTGTACCACCAGAAATCGAGGGTTCCTAGCGCATAGGGCGGAATCGTCTCGGGGTGCTCGTACATGTCCCAGTAGGCCGCCCAGTGATCCGGGGCGTAGCCGTCCGGAATGACGAAGAATTCGTAGCGCAGCGCACGGTCGAGCGCGCGCATGGTCATGTCTTCCTCGTCCTGGCTTTCGGTCAGCAGCGATTGTTCGATGATGGCGTCGACCATCGGGCTGGCCAGCCCCGCCGGGTTGAAAAGGCTGTAGCTGGCCGCTTCGGACCCGAACCGCTGCGCCAGGCCCGTACCGGTGCCCAGAAGGGCGGGATAGCCGTCGAACACAAGGTCATAGTCGCGGTCGCGCTCGCGCAGCGTGTACTGCGAGGCGTCCACCGATTCCAGCGTCATGTCGATGCCCATCGCCTGGACGTTTTTGACGTAGTTCTCGGCCAGCGCCTTGGAGGTCGGGGCCGAGCTTGCGTTCATCAGGAAATTCAGGCTCAGCGTCTCGCCCGCGTCGTTGCGGCGGATACCATCGTCGCCGACCGGCCAGCCTGCGTCGTCCAGCAGGCGCATCGCCCGGCGCAGGTTGCGGCGGTCGCTCAGGCTCGATGGGTCCGAAGTGTGCGGCAGCCAGGGCTCCTCGTCAAAGACCTCTTGCGGGACCACGTCGCCCAGCGATTCAAGAAATGCCTTCTCGTCACCGCTGGGCGTTCCCTTGGCTTCGAGATGCGTGCCATCGGAAAACGACTTCTGCTGCGCGAAAAGACCGTAGAAGAGCGACGCGTTCGTCCATTCGAAGTTGAACCCCAGCGCCAGCGCCTCGCGTACGCGCTTGTCCTTGAGCGGTTCGCTGCCCAGGTTGAAGACGATGCCCGACACCGACGGCGGCGACCCGTCGGGGATGGCCTCCTGCTTGACCCAGCCGTTCTGCACGGCGGGGAAATCGTATTGCGCGGCCCACTGCTTGGGATCGCTTTCCGTCCGGTAGGTGACGGTCCCGGCCTTGAACGCCTCGAAGCCGGCGGTAGGATCGGCGAAATATTCCAGGCGGATGCGATCGAAATTGTGCCGCCCCTTGTTGATCGGCAAATCCCAGCCCCAGTAGTCCGGATTGCGGAGATAGGTGACCGACCGGCCCACATCGACGCTTTCGATCATGTAGGGGCCCGACCCCGGCGACACTTCGAGCCGGCTTTCATCCAGTCCGGATCCGGTTTCCTCGTACCAGGCCTTCGACCATACCGGCACCGCCCCGACCTGGTCGATCAGGCTGCGGCGCGAAATGCCCTCGGTGAAGTAGAACTTGATCGTGTGGTCGTCGATGACCTCGGCCTTGGGGATGCGTTTGCGCACCGCGTCGGCATAGGATTTCAGCCCTTCGTCCAGCAGCAGGTTGTGGCTGAACAGAACGTCATGCGCGGTGACCGGCGTGCCGTCGGAAAACCGTGCCTCGGGCCGCATGTGGAAGATCACCCAATCCTTTGTCACCGGGTATTCCAGGCTTTCGGCCAGCAGCCCGTACATGTCGTTGATATTATCGGCCGGCAGCGCCCCGCTACCCGCCAGAACCTGGCCCAGAAGGCTTTCGTACATGACCGAGGAGAGGCCCGCCGCGCGGCCCTTGCGGGTGTAGGGGTTCATCGAATCGAACGTGCCGCTCACCGCGAGCGAGATTTCCCCGCCCTTGGGCGCATCGGGGTTCACATAGCTGAAATGCGGATAATCCGGCGGATACTGCAGATCGCCGAAGTAGGAATACCCGTGCGAGCGGATGATCTCGACCTCGTCGGTTTCAGTTCCGCTGTCCTGGGCGAAGGCGACGGTTGCCAGCAGCGCCATCGACAGTGCCATCAGCGCGGTGACAAAGGCGGGGCGGGGGTCGGCGGCGCGGGTCCGGGTGCGGGCATGCGTCGGCTTCATAAAGATCCTCCGATCGGGTGGTTTCCTCTTCATGTAAGCTACGGTCCGGTGCCGACCACATTCAAGTTGAGAATATGTAACCTCCGCGCAATTGACCGCGAGGACATGAAAAAGGCCGCTGCGATGTGCAGCGGCCTCCGGTGTTCGTGGTTCGGCGGCGATCAGCCCTCGGTGGAGTCGAGATAGGCGATCAGGTTCGCGCGGTCCTCGGTGTCGGGGATGCCGTTGAAGCTCATGCTGGTGCCCGAGGCGTAGCCGCGCGGGTTTTCCAGGAAGCCGTTGAGGTTTTCCGCCGTCCAGACATCCGCAGCCTCGCTCAGCGCGCCGGAGTAGTTGAAACCCGAGACCGAGCCCACGTCGCGGCCGACAACGCCGTTGAGGTGCGGGCCGGTGGCGTCGGTGCCGTCCAGCTTGTGACAGGCGCGGCACTTGCCGAACACCTTCTCGCCGGCGCCCACGTCAGCCGAGGCCAGAAGCGTCTCGAAATCCGCTTCTTCCTCTTCCCCACCGCCTTCCGCGTCGTCCGAACCGGTCTCGATCAGGTAGGCCTGCTGGCCCTCCTCGCCATGGCCGCCGCCCACGTGATAGATCGTCTCGGCACCCCACTTGCCAAGCAGAAAGATCAGCAAAGCGCCGCAAAAGCCGCCGAGAACCTTGGTGAATGTCATCGTGTCAAGCATGGGTGCGTGTCCGTATCTGTCGTGATGAATGTCAGTGCCTTCGGGCGGTTATCTACGGCTTCCCCTCGTGCAAGGCAAGGTGTAGAAGCCGCGACCAAACGCCCTTTCCGGGCCGCGGGGACCAGATGGTATGACACATCGCATCGCTTTCCAGGGGGAACTGGGCGCATATTCGCATCAGGCCTGCCGCGAGGCGCGCCCGGATCACGAGGCGCTGGCCTGCCGCACCTTCGAAGACGTGATCGAAGCGGTCCGCCAGTCCGAGGCCGACCTCGCCATGCTGCCGGTGGAAAATTCCACCTATGGCCGGGTTGCCGACATCCATTCGCTGCTGCCGCAGTCGGGTCTGCACATCATCGACGAGGCGTTCGTGCGCGTGCACATCAACCTGCTGGCGGTGCCCGGCACGCCGCTGGGGGTCGTGACCCAGGCGATGAGCCACACCGTCCTGCTGGGCCAGTGCCGCAAATTCCTGTCAGAACACGGCATCCACCGGGTCACCGGCGCCGACACCGCCGGATCGGCCCGGCATGTGGCGGAAAAAGGCGACCCGGCCCTGGCCGCGCTGGCCTCGGAACTGGCCGGTGAGATCTACGGCCTCGACGTGCTCGCCCGCCATATCGAGGATGAGGGAAACAACACCACGCGCTTTCTGATCATGTCGCGGCAGGCGGACATGTCGCGCCGCGGCGCGCACGGCATGATCACCAGTTTCGTCTTTCAGGTCAGGAACATACCGGCCGCGCTCTACAAGGCGATGGGCGGCTTCGCAACCAATGGCGTCAACATGACCAAGCTCGAATCCTACATGGTCGGCGGCTCCTTTACCGCGACGCAGTTCTATGCCGATATCGAAGGTCATCCCGACGATCCGGGCGTCAAGCTGGCGCTGGACGAGCTGGGATATTTCACCGACATGCTGGAAATCCTGGGCACCTATCCGCGCGACCCGCGCCGGGTCTGATCCGCGCCCCTTCTTCTTGGCTGAAACTCCTGAGAGCACGAGAGACAGCGTCTCTCGTATCGCCCAAGGGGCGATGTCTTCGCGCAGGCTCAGATCAACAGCCCCGCCGCACCTTCATGGCGCAGCAGCCAGACCTTCGTCTCGACCCCGCCGCGGGCGGAAAACCCGCCCAGGCCGCTTGCGCCCAGAACCCGGTGGCAGGGGATGATCACCGGGATTGGATTGCCGCCGCAGGCCTGCCCCACCACCTGCGCGGGCACGCCCAGATCCCTGGCCAGGTCGCCATAGGTGCGGGTTTCGCCCAAGGGTATGGCCTGCATCAGCGCGCAGACCGCGCGCTGGATATCGGACCCCGCCACCTCCAGCGGCAGATCGAACGGTTCGTCGCCGCCGTCGAAATAGCGGCGCAACTGCGCCTCGGCCCGCCGCAGAAGCGGGCTGTCGTCCGTCCCGCCGTCGCCCCACCGCAAAGAAATGATCGCGCCCTCGCTCTCGGTCAGGGTGAGCGGCCCAAGCGGCGAGGCAACCGTGCGCTCCGGCATGTCAGAGGCCGTAGCTTTGCCGCGTGACCGTCATGACCCCCGCCGCATCGCTGCGCACGATGAACAGATCGCCGTAGTCCAGCGGCGCCGGGTCGGGCAGGGCCAGCGCCTCCCAGATCGCGGCGATGTTACCCTTGTTGCCGACCCAAAGCACCGTGCGCCCGGCACTTTCGCGCACCAGCCGGGGCGCGGGATTTTCCGCCGGGCGGCGTTCCACCGTCATCCCCCGCGCGGCGGCAAGCGGGGCCGCGGTATCGAGGTTGCGCTGAATTCCGGGGCTGTAGATCGCGTCGAGCGGCATGCCGTCCAGCGCCCCGACCAGCGCCCGCGCCTGTGCCCGCCCCCGCTTGGTCAGGTCCTCACCGGTGCGTTCGGCATGTCGGATCACGATCAGCGTCGTGTCCGGCGCCAGCCCTGACACAGTGCCGGTCGCCGCACAGCCGGCGGTCAATGCCGCCAGTGTCAGAAGCACACAATCTCTGCGTTGCATGGAAATTCCTCCGTCATGGTAATGTGTCACAGATTAACCCCTCACCCCCATCCGGCCCAAGCAGAATTCAGCAGATCAGCGCGGCATTTCGTGTTAAGGTAGGCGCATTGATGAAGGATGCGCGCCATAGGTGCGGGATTTGAAAAAGGTCGATTGATGAAAGCCAGCCGCGACGCCCGTCTGGATTCGGCGCCCGCTCCGCGACAGGCGCGTGCGGCCCTGGCCCCGACCGGCGGGCCGCAAGCCGACCGGCTGACCGACCTGCGCGACCGGATCGACACCACCCTTCGGCTCGACCCTCAGCGGGCACTGGTGCAGCTTGTCGGCCGCTCTGACCGGGGACCGCTGCAGCGGGTGATCAGCACCAAACTTGCCGGCGACGGCTTTGGGCGAAAGACCACAGGCAATCAGCAGGCACTTGCGGCGCAGGTCACCGCCACGATAGCGTCGAACGACCGGGACGAGGCGAGCCGAGATATCGCGACGCTCGAAGCCTCCATTCAGCAGCGCCAGCACGAACAGCGTCAGCATCCGTCCGGCACCTCCGAGTATGCCAGTCACGCAGCGCGGATCGCGTTCGAGCAGCAGCAGCTTCAGCGGTTGCGAACCGCAAAGGCGGCAATGCCGCGGCGCCCTCGCGCGGCCCAACCAGCGCCCTCGGCGGCAGCGGCGGCGTCCGCTCCACCCGCGAATCGCTTCGCTATTTTGGCCCCGGACAGTGACAGCAGCGGCGACGAGGCGCCAAGCCCGGTCGCTGCCCCTCCCCCGAAACGCAAGCGCAAGCCAAAGATCAAACGCGCCGCCGCCCCGGCGCCGGCACCCGCCCCGGCGCAAGGCGGTGGGCTCGTGGGTTGGCTGCGCAGCTGGTGGCCGTGCTGACGCGCATGTCAGCGCCGCGTGACCACCGGGTGGGCGCGCGGCCGGAACCCGGCCCTCAGAGAGGCAGGAGATCGAGATGAAAGAGACAAAACCCGCAGCCAGCATGGATATCCCGCGCGTCATGCCGCCCCGCGTGCCGCATCCCGCCGGGCCGTTGCAGCGCCGCCTCGCCGACAGCCCGCGGCTGCAGGGCCTGCACGCCCTGCAACGCAAGGCCGACGCCGCGCATGGCGGCTTGCCGCAGTCTCTGGCGCACGGGATCGAACAGCTGTCGGGCGTGTCCATGGCCGGGGTCCGGGTGCACCGCAATTCCGCCGAGCCCGCGAAGGTCGGCGCGCTGGCCTATGCGCAGGGCCGCACCATCCACCTTGGCCCCGGTCAGGATCGTCACCTTCCGCACGAAGCCTGGCACGTCGCGCAGCAGGCGCAGGGCCGGGTGAAACCGACGCTGCAAAGCAAGGGCGTCGCGATCAACGACGACCCCGCGCTGGAGTCAGAGGCCGATACCATGGGCGCGAAGGCGGCGCAGTTCCGCGTCAGCGCCGCCACCCCGGCCTTGACGGCGGGCGGGCAGCGGGCGCCCGCACAGATGATCGGATTGCGCGCCTATCCCGCGCTTGCCCTGCCTGCGGGGGCACAGGCGGCGGGCCTGCAGACCGTGTCGATGCCCGCCGGGGACTACGCGCATTGGGGCGCCGCCTTGCAGCGTCGCGGCATTCCGCATGGCGCGGTGCCCAGCGGCGATCGGATGATCGTGACCCAATACGCCGGTGCGGTGACGCAGGCTTTCGGTTTGCCGTCACTGCGCCAGGCGACCTCCCTGCTGCTGTTCGCCGAGGCGCTGGCGACCATGGGCGCGGCGATTGCGGCCTTCAGCTTCAGCGGTGGTGTCGCCTGGTTCCCGGCGCTGCTTGGCGGGTTGTCGGGGCTGGCCAAGTTCCTGCGGGCGATCGTGACCTGGCCCAGCACAACCGAAGAAGGCACCGAGCGGCCGGCGGCAGGGTGGAAGATCATCGCCATGGACACCCTGCGCGGGGTCGAGGGCGGTCTGGCCCTGTGGGGCGCGCTGAGTCTCTCCGATCCGGCGGCGATCAAGAAACTGCCGCTGATCGTCTACGCGGCGATCAAGCTCGTGCGCTCGGCGATCCAGGCCTTGACCGACTTCCTGAAATGGAACGACAGCTGGGCCGGGGCGCGCACCTTCCTGTCATTCCTCGCCGCGTTTCTGCAATTGCTCGAAGGGGCGGCCCTGATGGTGGCGGGCATCGGCGGGATCGAGGCGGCAACAGCGACGTCCGAGACCTTGGGCGGCGCGATCAGCACCGGGATCGGCGTCAGCAAGGGCGTGCGCGCCGGTCTGCAGACGGGGGCGGCGGTCAAGGATATGAGGGCCGCAAATCCCGAACGGCAGCCGCTGATCGCCGATCACGGCGGCTATGAGGCCGATGTGGAAAGCGGCGGCGAAAGCGGATCGTTCCAGTTCAAACGCGCGCCGGTGGTTCAGATGGCGGGCGTGATGCAACTGCAGGACCGCGATACCTTTCTGCGCAATCTCGCTGCCTACAGCCCCGACACCTACCGGGCCTTGTTCCGCCAGCGCACCGAGGCGGAGGGATATGCCATCGTCGACGAATACCTGAGCGGCTACGACAAGGGCATCCCCGGCCATGCGTCGGGCAGCCGCGGCGGCAGGATGAACGCCGCGACGAAGGCGGGCATCGACCGTTTCGTGGCCTGGCTGGCCGGACGCGGCGGCGACGACGATGGCGGCGGAGGTAAGGGCGGCAAAGGCGGGAAACGGGGCGGCGGCAAGCGCGGCGGCGGTGGCGGCGGCGGCACCTCTGGCGCGGTGCCGGTGCAGGGAAAGGCGGCACCCGGCGGCTCGGTACGGTCGCAGTCTACCCGCGACCCGCCGATGAAGGTCTTCGGACATAATGGCCTGCAGAGCGGCAAAATCGTGCCGCGGGCCCCTCTGCAGAGGCTGGAAATCGGCGCTGCGGATGACGGCTCATTGCTGCAGATGGTCGAGGACATTGTCCGCGCCGCAGAAACGGCGGATGCCATCACGCGCGGTGGCGGGCCGTCCGCGCCGCTGTCGGCGCAAAGCCCCTTGATCGCCAAAGCCCTGGCCATCGCCAAGGGCGACGATGCGGTGGCCAAGGCCGGTTTGCGCAGGATGCTTGAGCAGGAGGTGTCGGACGCGCCGCCCGTTACGGTTGCCGGCACCGGTGCGACGACAGAGGTGGCTCAACGGGTGTCAGGCCCCGTGATCGCCGGCGGGGTGGTCGCACTGGCCGGCTTCGCCTATCTGGCCAAGCTGACCTACGACTATCTGCGCGACCGGCGCGAGGACCAGATGCTGGCGCAGCACTTCCTGAGCGGCAACCTGGCCGCAACGCCGATCCCCGCAGAGTTGAACGCAGGTGTCGCGGCGGCTGTCGGAAACGCCGCCAAAGCAGCGCAGATATTTGAAAACGTAAACAATTTTCGCTTCAGGTATATCGGTAATTTCGTCGGGCCGCGGGCGGCCTTCGCCACCCATCAGGGCGACTGCCAGACCTTGGTCGGGCTTTATCAGGAGGTTGCCCTGTTCAACGCCGTTCCCTTCGCGGTCGGTTCGTCCAATCAGCGCCAACTGGTCGCACCACTGCCGATCCATGGGCGGAATACGACATCGAATACCGAAGAGGGCAGCGCGTGGTATTTCCAGTCCCACACCTGGGCCATCGGCAATGGAACCGCCTATGATGTCCTCTTCATGCTGTCACCGCCGCCGCCTGTCGTTCTGGCGGTCGGGTCGGCGGTCCATAACAACGTGACCTACTATATATTCGCGGACGGGCGCTGCGTGATCGAACCCGGCCAGGCACATCTGGGCGTCCCTATTCTGCGCGAGGGGCGGGTGTTCCCAACTGCCATGGCCACGCAGGCGTTCATCAACGCCCATCCCTAGACGCCGTGGTGATGCGCACCTGCGCAACGTTACAAGGGGCCGGATCCTTCGGCGCCGACCCCCTTGACCGTCAGCCCACCGCCTGATCACAGCGCCCGCAGACGCCCTCGTGCGTGTGTGTGCCCACGTCCGGCAGGATCTTCCAGCAGCGCTGGCACTTGTCGCCCTGCGCGCGTTCGAAGACGACGCCGATGCCCGGAAGGTCGGGCAGGCGGTAGGCCTCGGCCGGGCTGGGGTCGGCGGTCAGCGCGATATCGGAGGTGATGCAGACATCCTCGAACGCCACGGATTTCAGCGCCTCCAGCGTGTCGGCATCCTCCACATGCACCACCGGGGCCGCTTCGAGCGAGGCGCCGATGACCTTGTCGGTACGCTGCACCTCGAGTGCGGCGGTCACCACGCGGCGGGCCTGCCGGACCCTGGACCACTTGGCCGCCAGCGGCTCGTCCAGCCAGTCGGCGGGCGTGGCGGGGATGTCCTGCAGGTGGACGGAGCTGTCGTCGCCCGGGAAGCGTTCGAGCCAGACCTCCTCCATCGTGAAGACCATGACCGGCGCCAGCCAGGTGGTCAGCCGGTGGAAGAGCAGATCGAGCACGGTGCGCGCGGCGCGGCGGCGCGGCGTGTCGCCGTCGCAGTACAGCGCGTCCTTGCGGATGTCGAAATAGAAGGCCGAGAGCTCCACCGTGGCGAAGTTGAACAGCGCCTGCGTCACGCCCTGGAAATCGAACGCGGCATAGCCGGTGCGGACCTTGTGGTCGAGCTCGGCCAGACGGTGCAGCACCCAGCGTTCCAGTTCCGGCATGTCGGCGGGGTCGACACGGTCCTTTTCCTCGAAAGACGACAGCGCGCCCAGAAGGAACCGCATGGTGTTGCGCAGGCGGCGGTAGCTGTCCGCCGTGCCCTTGAGGATCTCCGGCCCGATGCGCTGGTCGGCGGTATAGTCGGACTGCGCCACCCAAAGCCGCAGGATGTCGGCGCCGTATTGCTTGACCACATCGTCGGGGGCCACGGTGTTGCCGATGGACTTGGACATCTTGTTGCCCTTCTCGTCCAGCGTGAAACCGTGGGTGACGACGTTGCGATAGGGCGCGCGGCCCATCGTGCCGCAGGCCTGCAGCATCGAGGAATGGAACCAGCCGCGGTGCTGGTCGGTGCCTTCCATGTAGACATCCGCAATGCCGTCCTCGGTCCCGTCCTCGCGGTCGCGCAGGACGAAGGCATGGGTCGAGCCGGAATCGAACCAAACGTCGAGGATGTCGAACACCTGCTCCCAGTCGGCGGGGTCATGGTCGGACCCGAGGAACCGCTCTTTCGCACCGGGCTTGTACCAGGCATCCGCGCCTTCGGCCTCGAAGGCCTCGAGGATGCGGGCGTTCACACCCTCGTCCTTCAGCAGGAAATCGGGGTCCGTGGGCAAAGCGCCCTTCTTGGTAAAGCAGGTCAGCGGCACGCCCCAGGCGCGCTGGCGCGACAGCACCCAGTCGGGCCGCGCCTCGATCATCGAATAGAGGCGGTTGCGGCCCTTTTGCGGCGTCCATTTCACCAACTCGTCGATCGAGGTCAGCGCGCGTTCGCGAATCGTGGTGCCATAGGTGTCCTGCCCGTCGCCCACGGGGCGGTCGATGGCGGCGAACCACTGCGGCGTGTTGCGGTAGATCACCGGCGCCTTGGAGCGCCAGGAATGCGGATAGCTGTGCTTGATCTTGCCGCGCGCCAGCAGGCCGCCGACCTCGGCCAGCTTGTTGATCACGGCCGTGTTGGCATCGCCTTCCTTGCCCTTGCGGTTCAGGATGTATGTGCCGCCAAAGAACGGCAGGCTGTCGCGGAATTTGCCGTCATCCTCGACATTGTAGGTGATGACGTCCGCGAGCATCCCCAAATCGCGGTAAAGCTCGTATTCCTCCATCCCGTGGCTGGGCGCGCAATGGACGAAACCGGTGCCTTCCTCGTCGGTGACGAAATCGGCGGCGCGGAAGTCGCGGGGCTGGTCCCATTCGCCGTTCGATCCCTCGGCCCCCGCCAGCGGGTGCGTCAGGGTCATGCCCGACAGCTGCGCCGCGGTCACGTCGCGCACGCGCCGCCACTGGCTGGTCTCGAGCCGTGCCTTGGTCAGCGTCTGCTCGGCCAGCTTGTCGGCGAGGATGAAGCGGTCGCCCTTGGCTACCCAGGCGCCCTCGGGCGCGTCGGTGACCTCGTAAAGCCCATAGGCAAAGTCTTCGCCGAAGACGACGGCCTTGTTCGACGGGATGGTCCAGGGCGTGGTGGTCCAGATCACGACGTAGGCGCCGACAAGGTCGCCCGC
This sequence comes from Thalassococcus sp. BH17M4-6, assembly GCF_049323015.1. Classification (NCBI taxonomy): domain Bacteria; kingdom Pseudomonadati; phylum Pseudomonadota; class Alphaproteobacteria; order Rhodobacterales; family Roseobacteraceae; genus Thalassococcus; species Thalassococcus sp. BH17M4-6. The sequence continues at coordinate 209,054 of NZ_JBMPGU010000003.1, read as the reverse complement.
GGTATCGGCCACGGCAGAGGCCACCGCCTCGCGATCCTCGTCCGACGCTTCCTCGTCCGACAGCTCCACATCCGGCAGATCGAAGGACGCGACGCGGAATTTCACCCAGATGGTGAAGCTGTCCTTGTCGTGATACTCGACCTCGGCCTCGGCCAGGGCGGTCTTTTCGATGGGCGACCACATCACGGGCTTGGAGCCCTGGTAGAGCGTGCCGGTCATCAGGAATTTCTGGAATTCCTCGGCGATGATGCGCTCGGCGCGGTAGTCCATCGTCAGGTACGGCTTGTCCCAGCAGCCGGTGATGCCCAGCCGCTTGAACTCGTCGCGCTGCACATCGATCCAGCCTTCGGCGAACTTGCGGCATTCCTGGCGGAAATCGACGACGTCCACCTTGTCCTTGTCCATGCCCTTGGCGCGGTACTTTTCCTCGATCTTCCATTCGATGGGCAGGCCGTGGCAGTCCCAACCGGGGATGTAGCGCGCATCATGCCCCATCATCTGGTGCGACCGCACGATCATGTCCTTGATCGTCTTGTTGAGCGCATGGCCGATGTGCAGATGCCCGTTGGCGTAAGGAGGGCCGTCATGCAGTGTGAAGGGCGTGCGGTTTCCGGCCCGGGCGCGCAGCGTGTCATAGATACCGATCTTGTCCCAGCGGGCCAGCCAGTCGGGTTCGCGCTTGGGCAGGCCCGCGCGCATCGGGAAATCGGTCTTGGGCAGGTTCAGCGTGTCTTTGTAGTCAACGGTCGTGTCGGGGGTGTCGGCGCACATTTGGGGCGTCCTCGGAATTCGGCTTGGGTAATGGATGAGGGGCGGCGCGGCAGTCCAGACGCCTTATCCCGGCGCAACGTGTCTTTACGGCGCCGGGCATATAATTCGGAGGATGATCGCGAAACGAGGCATCATGGCCGCGGTTATAGGCAAGCGCTGGCGGGGCGTCCAGTGGCCGATTGTGCCGCAGTGTGGGGCTGGGGTGCGCTTTGTCTCATTGCCGGGGCGGGCGTTTGCCGTGAAATGAGGATCATCGGGTGCGGAGTGTGTGATGCGGGAATTGAAGATAGCGGTGGCCGGGGCCGGGATCGGCGGGCTTGCGGTGGCGGCGGGCTGCGCATGGACCGGGCACGAGGTCACGGTCTTTGACCGCTTCGATGCCCCCGCCCCGGTGGGGTCGGGCCTAGTGATCCAGCCGGTCGGCCAGGCGGTTCTGGACTGGCTTGGGGCAATGACACCCGCGCGCGCCATGGGGGCGCAGATATATGAAATGCGCGGCCACGAAGCAGAGAACGGACGCCCGGTTCTGAACGTGCGCTACGGCCCCCACGGCGGCGGGCGGTTCGGTCTGGCGATCCACCGGGCGGCGCTTTTCGACGCGTTGCTGGCGGCTGCGCGGTCAGCGGGCGCGGATCTGCGCCCGGGCCATTCGGTGACACGCACGCAGGGAGGGCGGTTGTGGTTCGAAAACAAAGCAGCGGCGGGGCCGTTCGATCTGGTGGTCAACGCGACCGGCGCGGGGTCTGTCCTGTCGCCGCTGGTGGCAAAGCCGCTGCCCTACGGCGCGGTTTGGGCGACGGTGGACTGGCCGGATACGACCCTACCGCGCGATGCCCTGCGGCAGGTCTACCGCCGCGCTGACCGGATGATCGGCGTGCTGCCGATCGGCCAGGTGCCGGGTGCTGCGGGCCGCAAGGCCGCGATCTTCTGGTCGCTGCCCACGCAGGGCCATGATGCCTGGTTGGCCCGGGGGCTGGACGTCTGGCGGGCCGAGGCCGCGTCGCTTTGGCCCGACTTCGCCCCCTTCGCCGCGCAGATCACCGATCCGGGCCAGATGACAATGGCGCGCTATTCGCATGGCACGCTGGCCAATCCGGTTGCTGACCGCCTGGCGCATATCGGGGATGCCGCCCACCGGGCCAGCCCGCAGCTGGGGCAGGGTGCGAACATGGCGCTGCTGGATGCCCAGGCGCTGGTTCTGGCGCTGGACCACTCACGCGGGGACGTGCCGCTGGCCTTGTCGCAGTACCGCCGCGCGCGCCGCTGGCATGTGCGCGTCTACCAGGGCATGAGCCGCGCCTTCACCCCGCAGTACCAGTCCGACAGCCGCTGGCTGCCGGTCCTGCGCGACAGATTGCTGTTTCCGCTGTCACAGGTTCCGCCGGTGCCGCGCCTTCTGACCCGGCTGGTCTGCGGTGACATGCTGCCGCCGCTGGGCACGCTTCAGGTGGGGTCCTGAACCGGCGCTCTGAAGGCCGCGTTGCGTGCGCGTCGGGTGCGGTGCGTGCGCAGGACAATCGCGCAGACGCCGATCAGGATCCAGAACGTCTGGATCAACGCCGAGGCGAGGTTGAAATCGGTCATCAGGCTGAAAAGCACCAGCGACGCGGCGACGATGTTGATGGCAAAGTAGCGCGCGCTTTCGCTGCTCATCAGCCGGAATGACAGGCAACAGTAGTTTATCACGTATGTGCAAAACCCCAGGAGCCCCATCCATTGATGCAAGGTCAACGCGTGGAAATCGGGAAAGGCATCGGTCATGAGAAATCGCTTTCGTCAAAGGATAAAGGGTCGTTCGGTCAGGGACTGCGCCCCGAAGCGCGAAAATTGCGCTTGCCCTCTTCATGCCGGAAAACCGTCCGGCAACACAGTCCGGAATACCCGACTTACGCATTTTTCACGGGACAAGCGGCCCGCTCAGCCGCTGAAAAGGGTGCCGACGAAATAGGCGATGGCTGCGGCGACGCCGCCGATTGTCAGCGTCTCGAGCCCTGACCGCCACCATGACGCCAGCGACCACTGGCTCTTGTAGGTGCCGATGGCAAAGAACGTGGCCATGGTCAGCACGGTCGAGACCGGAAAGGCGTTCGGCACGCCGAAGATGAAGGGCAAGAGCGGCACCATCCCCGCCACCAGGAACGCCAGGAAGGTGGTGATCGCGGCGCGCATCGGGTGCGGATCGACCGACGCCAGGCCGTATTCGCCCTCAAGCATCATCTGGATCCACAGATCCTTGTCCGAGGCGATCTGCTCTACCGCTTCGTCCAGCGCGGAGCCGGACAGGCCCTTCAGGTGAAGGATATGACGCAATTCCCGCTTTTCGCCCTCGGGGTCCTTGGCGATGTGACGTTCCTCGATCCGGCGCAGGCGCTTGATGTCGTCGAGTTCGGCCTTGGTGCCGGAATAGTTGCCCGCGGCCATGGAAAACCCGTCGGCCAGCACATTGGCGATGCCAAGTGCGACGATGATCAGCGGCGACAGGCCCGCGCCCGCGACCCCGGCGACGATCGCGAAGGTCGTGACCGACCCGTCGATGGCGCCATAGACGATATCACGCAGATAGCCGCGACCGGGCGGGGTGCCGATGCGGTCCTCGATCTCGTCCTGGGAGTGGCCGTGTTCGGGGATGCTGTCGGGCATGGCAGACCTTTGCGGTTGATCGTCAGGATATCGCAGGCGAACCGGGGCGGTAAAGGGGGCCAGCCGTGATCGGGCCGGTGCGGGGCAGCGCCCTCAGCCCTTGTTGAACAATCCGCCAAGCGCGGACGAGATGATGCCGCGCACCGAGGGGCGTTTGCCGCGCGAAAAGGGCAGCGGGCGGCAGACCTCCATCGCGGCGACGCCGACACGGGCGGTCAGGGCGCCGTTGACCAGCCCCTCGCCGAACCGGCGCGACAGCTTGGCCAGCAGTCCGCCGCCCAGGATCGGTTCGAGCATGTCGTCACCCACGGCCACGGCGCCGGTGGCGACAAGGTGAGAGAATACCGCCCGCGTCAGCCGCCAGCTGCCCAAGGTGCCGGACCGGCCGCCATAAATCTCGGCGATGCGCCGGATCATCCGCAGGTTCGAGGTGAGCGCCGCCGCCACATCCGCAAGCGCCAGCGGTACCAGGGCCGTGACCGTTGCGACCTGGCGCGCCGCGGCCTCGACCTCGCGCCGGGCGGCAAGGTCGAGCGGTGACAGAAGCTCTGTCTCGACCAGATCGAACAGGGTTTCGGTGTCGAAGGCATCGGCCTGCCGTTCGGCCAGCCGGTCGCGGCCCCAACGGGTGTCGTCGCGCCCGCCGTACAGCGACACAAGCTGCGCGGTGACGGTTCGGGCGGCGGTCAGGTCATCCTCGGCACGGGCCTTGGCGGCGGCGCGGTGCAGCCTGTCGACCCGGCCCAGCCGCGAAAATGCCGCCAGTTCCTTGATCGCGATCAGCACGATCACGCCCGCGAAAAGCACCATCATCAGCGCCACGGCATAGCCCAGCAGCGGCGTGCCGGCGATCAGGCCGGTGACGAATTCCCAGGCCGCGATCGACACAAGCGTGCCGATGAGCGCGGTCAGCAGCGCCCAGAACCAGCGCGCCAGCCGCGACGGTTTGCGCGCGGCCAATGCGGCGGCGGTGGCCATGGCCTGGCCCTTGGGCAGGGGCTGGTCGATATCGGGCACCGGTGGTGCGTCGGCGGGACTCTGCACCGGTTGATCGAGATCGAGATCGAAAAGAACGGGGCCCTTGCGGTCGCTCATGTCTTGGCCTTCCGTTGCCAGAGGAATTGGATGTCGGGCAGGCCTTCCTCGTTGCCCGACCCGTCGCCGCGCGACACTTCGGCAAAGCCTTCGCGCTGATAGAACCGCTGCGCGCCGGAATTCGCCTCGAAGGTCCAGAGCCGCAGCGTGTCGGCGTGTGCCTTGGCGTCCTCCATCAGCGCGCGGCCCACCCCTTCGCCGCGGGCCTGCGGGCTGATGAAAACCGCGTGGATGAAATCGTCCTCGCGCGCCAGAAGACCCAGGATCAGCGGCTTTTGCAGATGTTCGGCCACCGTGACCCAGCCACGGTCGATCATCGTGGCGGCATGGGCGATATCTTCGGCCCCGGTATGCAGGCGCGGTTTCCAGGGCTGTGCGGTCACCGCTTCGGTCAGGATCGCGCCGATCTTGCCGGCATCGGTTGACCGGGCGGGGCGCAGGAAAAAGCTCATAGCCGGTCCCCGAAAAGGAACTGCGCGGCGCGGTCAAGCCGGATGTGCGGCGGCCCTTCGCCGGGTTTCAGCGACAGCGGTGCGGGGGCGAAGCGCATCACCTGGTAATCCTGGTCGAGCCACTTCGTCGCCCCGTTCCGCGCCGGGTTGAGCAAGTGCGCGGGATCATCCGGCAGTTCCCCGGGATAGAAGGCGGCCTGTTTGCCGCTGTCGAGGAGCGTGCCGCGCACCACGTCGAGCGTGCTGCCGTTGTGAGGGCGCTGTTCTTCGGTGGTGGCGCGCAGGGCGGCGATGGCCATGGCGGCGGTTTCGGCCCCGGCAAAGCGCGCGCGGTCGCGGGCGTCGCGGGTCAGCGCCTCCATGACCGCGGCCAGGCGTTTGTGCTGGGAATGGTGCAGATGGTCGGCCTTGGTCGCCGCGAAAAGGATCTTTTCCACCCGTTTGCCCAAGAGCAGCTGGGTCAGGAAGGCGTTTCGTCCAGGCCGGAAGGCCGACAGGATATCGGCCATGGTGCGGCGCAGATCCTCGACCGCTGCGGGGCCCTGGTGGATGGCCCCCAGCGCGTCGACCAGCACCACCTGCCGGTCGATCCGGGCGAAGTGATCGCGGAAGAAGGGTTTGACGACGCGGGATTTGTAGGCCTCGAACCGGCGCTCCATCTCGCGCCAGAGGGACCGGCGCGGGGCGCCGGTCTGTGGCGGCAGGGGCGCGAAGGTCAGCACCGGACTGCCCGCCAGATCGCCGGGGAGCAGAAACCGGCCGGGGGTGAGGTCAGAAAACCCGGCATCGCGCGCGGCCTCAAGGTAGGCTGTGAAGGTTCGGGTCAGGGTCTGGGCGCGCACCTCGTCCAGCTCTGCCGTGCTGTCCTCGGCATGGGCGAGATCGCGGAATTCTGCCCCCGAGGGGCGCGTTTCCATTCGCGCCAGCGCGTCGGCGGACCAGTCGGCATAGCCCTTGTCGAGCAGCGCAAGATCCAGCAGCCATTCGCCGGGGTAGTCGATGATGTCCAGATGCACGGTGCGCGGGCTTTGAAACCCGGCCAGTAGACCCGACGGCTTGACCCGCAGCGACAGCCGCAATTCGCTGATCGCGCGGGTGCTTTGCGGCCAGTGCGGTGTGCGCGAGGTCAGCGCCGCGCGGTGATTTTCGTATTCGAACCGCGGCACCGTATCGTCGGGTTGCGGCTGCAGATAGGCCGAGGCGATGCGCCCCTCGGCCGCCGCCAGAAGCCCCGGCATTCGCCCCCGGTCCATCAGGTTGGCCACCAGGGAGGTGATGAACACGGTCTTGCCGGACCGCGCCAACCCGGTGACGCCCAGCCGGATCACCGGTTCAAAGAACGTCTCGGACACCGTGCCGGTGACGTTTTCAACCCCGCGGGTCAGCGTATCGGCGATGGTTCCGAGGACCACGGGCTGCTCTCCTTCTTCCGGCCTAGGGGGCAAGATAGCCACGGCTTGGGCCGGGTTCCAGTGCTCATGGGGGATTGTGGCGCGCGCAGGCCATGGGGTAGGACACGCCATGCCCCGCTTTGCCCTCAAAGTCGAATATCATGGCAGCCCGTTCGCGGGCTGGCAGCGGCAGGCCGACCAGCCCTCGGTGCAGGGCGCGATCGAGGTGGCGCTTGCCCGGCTGGAGTCTGGCCCGCACACCATCGCCGCCGCCGGGCGCACGGATGCGGGCGTGCACGCGCGCGGGCAGGTCTGCCATTGTGACCTGCAAAAAAGCTGGACGCCGTTCCGGCTGTCCGAGGCGCTGAACTATCATCTGAAGCCGCAGCCCGTCGCGATCACCGCCTGCGCCGAGGTGCCCGAGGAGTGGCACGCGCGGTTCAGCGCGACGGAACGGCGCTACCTTTACCGGCTGCTGCCGCGCCGTGCGCCGTTGACAATGGAGGCGGGCCAGGTCTGGAAAGTGCCAGCTCCGCTGGATGTCGCAGCCATGCAAGAGGCAGCAAAGCATCTGGTCGGGCGGCATGATTTCACCACCTTCCGGTCGACCATGTGCCAGGCGCAATCGCCGATAAAGACGCTGGACGAGATCTCTTTCGAGGTCGTCGACACGGGCGCCGGGGCAGAGGTGCAGGCACGGTTTCGCGCCCGGTCGTTCCTGCACAACCAGGTGCGCAGCCTGATCGGTACGCTTGAGCGGGTCGGGGCCGGGGCCTGGTCGCCGGAGGAAGTGAAAACTGCGCTCGAAGCCCGGGACCGGGCGGCCTGCGGCCCGGTAGCGCCACCGCAGGGTCTCTATCTGATGGGTGTGGGCTATCCCGAACCGGTCTTTGACTGACGAATTGTGTTGGATCAGTCGTTGTCGCGCAAACCGGCCCCGGCACCGCGCAGGCGCGACGCGGCGGTCGCGGGAACATAGGTCTTGGCGGCGAGCGTCGAAAGTTCGTCGTGCAACCGTTCGGGCATGTCGATGCGCGGGGGCAGGGACGGGCGGCTTGGCGTGCCCAGATCGGCGCTGACCCGCAGGCGCGGCTGGTCATCACGGTCGATGAGCGCGCAGTCGGTCAGTCGAACCGGGGTCAGCCGAGCATAGCTCAGCGCCATCGGTGCGTCGTGCGGGTGGAGCGTGATTTCCGCCTCGCCTTTCATCGCCGCGCAGGCCAACAGAATATCGTCCACAAGCAGCGACAGCCGCAGGATCGGGCTGTTGCCAGCGTTCTGAAGGGCCGAACTGATCGCCTTGGCATCGCGCGCGGCGGCCAGATGCACCACAGTTGCCCGCCCGAAGGTTTCGGACTGGCCGGGGGGAAAACCCGCCCCGCGCGCCGCTTTGGTGGCGAGGCCCTGAATTTCGTTTGCGGAAAGTTTCATGCGTCAAAGACCGGAAGCCACCAGTCGTCCGCGTCGGGTTGCCCCAGATCGTCGGGCAGGGGAGCACCTTGCGCCAAGGTGATCCGCGTCCAGCGGTCGGACTTCGGATCGAATTTGGAGGCGCCGAAGAACGCGAGCTTGCAGCGCAGCATGTCGATGGGCAGGCAAGACCCGGCGATGAGGTTGTCGCGTATTTCGGAATAAGGATGACGCAGCGCGGTTGCAACGCGGACCAGCGCCAGTTCATGCTCGGGATGCTCTTCCCGAAATGCCCGCAGCTGCTGCGGCGCTTCGGGCAGCACCTGCCACAGCGCTTGTACGCGCCGCGCGATGTCGAGCGGGCTTTCCAATTCGGCCCCCGGCTCCAGATGCCGGTCGCCCAGCCGCGGTTCAAGCTTTTCCTCGGACACATACCAGAATTGGCGGGTTTGCTCGGGATCGGCAAAATCGATGTCGAGCGCCCAGCCATACTGGGCGTCAATCGCATCGCGCAACGCGCCTGTGTCGGCAAAGCCCACGGGGCCGGGGCCGAAAGGATCGTCCATGCACTCGGTTAGCCCGTCGACCAGATCGCCGAAAGGTTCGATCAGCAGCGCCGCGGTCAGTTCCTGCGCGTCGCAGGACAGGGTATGTGTCTCGGTCATCACACGGGTTAACGGCTGAGCCTGGGAAAAGGTTTCCGCCGACAACAGCTTGGCCACCTGCGGCCATTCCGCGCGCAGCGTGTCGATGCGGGCCTGGCTCGCGGGGTCGTCCACCTGCCAGGCCTGCAAATGCCGCGCGGCCCGGTCGGCCAGCTGGCGCAACCGCGCCTGTGCGTCATGCGGGACAGACGGCTGGGCCAGCACCCGCGCGAGCGCCGTTTCGCGCACCATCATCCAGTTGTTGAGCAGCACCGGATGCGACACCAGGAACGGCGCCATGCCCAGCCCGGTGGAATTGCCGATGCCTAGATGCCGCTTCAGGCTTGGCTCCAGCGGCGCGCCGCCGATGTGTTCGACAAGATCATGGGTAAAGCTGCGGATCATCCAGACGGTCAGCATCTCTGCTGCAAAGGGGCCGGAAAGGCCGGGGCGGTCCGCGATCAGGCCACGGTCGGCGATGCCGAACTTGCCGTTGCCGTAAACGGCTGTGGTCCGCATGAGGTATCCGACCTGCTGGATCATCGCCGCATCCGGCTGACGGCCCGCCCGCAAGGCCGTCACCACATGATCGAAAAGCCGCACGGATTTGTTTGCGCGGCTCAGTACCAGATCGCGTTCGGTGAAACGCGCGGCCTCTTGGCGGGGTGCCGCGGCGGCGATGCGGGCAACCTCTGCTGCATCGGGAATGCCATCGTAAAGAACGTAAGAGCTGTCCCAGGCGGTGGCAATCACCCGGTCGGTGCGCATGTCGTCAGGCAGATGCGTGGCGACAGCCACAAGGCCGTAATCGCGCCCGCCCAATGTGATGCTGTAGACGGCGTGGCCATACCCCTGCGCGTCGATGTTCCAGACCGGACGCCGAAGTTCCGCCCCTTCGCCCGAGAGCCGCCGCAAGAGCGTGCGCAGAAAGCTGAGCCGCGTCGGAAAGGCCGCGCCCATACGGCGCAGGCGCATCACCTCGGACGGCGGGCGCAGGGCGGTATGTGGAACGGGCGGTTTATCGCGCATTGCCGCAGATTGGCATTCCGCCGCCGGGTTGGAAAGGGACTTACTCGACCCGAGATCCGCAGTCTGCGTCACTTGCCCGAAAACGGGATCTGCCATATTCTTGTGACCATTAAACCAAACCATTTTGAGTTCGCCATGGACGCTGCCGATGTTGACCTATTGAAGGATACGGATATTCCTGAATCCGTTCGTTCGAGCATTGCAGCACAGCTGCTCGGCGCGCCCGAACGGATGGCGCAGATAGAGCCTCAGAACAGACAGATCGAGGCTGATCTTCAGAAGGCGCAAGATCAATTGCAGGCCGAGCAGCGCAGGGCTGTCTGGAACACGCCGTTGGTTGCTGCTTTGGCGGGGCTGGTAACGCTCACCGCGACATTCGTTTTCGACCGGGTCACTGCGTTGGATGCGTCGGAACAAGCCATCACGCTTGAACAGGTGCGCACCGAATTGCAGCAAAGTGAGACGCGGCTCAAGCAGGAGCTTGAGACCGCATCGAGCAGGAACCTGGCGCGTCTGGAGGCCGAAGCGCGGGAAAGGGAATTCCAGTATGAGATCGTCCGCTCCGAACTGGAAAAGGAAGGCAAGAGCAATGCAGACCGGGCTGCCGTGCTGCTTTTTCTTGTCCGCGCAGGCGTCCTGAACGCGCTGGATGGAGAGGAATTGGCCAAGATGGCCAAGGAGCAGCAGGACAATCCAGGCGACACGATCATCCCGCAACTCTCCTCGGCGACGCGCGACGGGTTTCCCACCTGGATGTGGACGCAGGACCTGATCCCGGTCTGCTGGGAAAATCCCAGCGCAGAGTTCGCCAGCGGTATGGCGCTCGTACAGGCCACGGTTCGCGACACTTGGGAGGCCCATTCGCAGCTACAATTCACCGGCTGGGTGGCCTGCACGGGTTTCGACACCGGCGTGCGCATCCGCATCGCCGACGAGCCACCGCATACCAAGGCGCTTGGCCGCAAATTGGCTGGACTACCGGACGGGGTGGTGCTGAACCTGTCGTTCGAACGCTTCAGCCAATCCTGCGCCGCACGCCTTGATTATTGCATTCGCACCTATGCAGTGCATCAATTCGGCCACGTGCTTGGCTTCACGCATGAACAGAATCGCCCCGACCGCCCCGCGGATTGCACATCGCCGCCGCAGGGAACGGACGATCCCTATTTCGTGTCCCGCATTCCCTACGATCCGCATTCGGTGATGAATTTCTGCAACCCGAAATTCGCCAATGACGGGGTCCTGAGCGAACTGGACAAGGAAACCCTCTTGTTGGTCTACGGCGATCTGCCGCTGCGATGACCAGCGGTTAGGCCGGCCCAAAGCTTTGCGCGTAGAAGCGCAGCCAGTTGCCGCCAAGGAGGCCTTCGGTCTCGTCCCGGGAAAAGCCCGCGTCGCGCAGGCCGTCGCGGATGTTGGGCCAGTCGCGGTTGTCGCGGAACCAGTCGGGCATCGGCGGAAAGCCCGGCGCGCTGGCGGAGCCTTCGCCGTAGTCGACTTCCTTGCTCCAGCGGCCGGTGCGCATCCATTCGACGATGCTGTCGGGCTGATCCTGGCACAGGTCCGACCCGATCCCGAGGTTTTCGGCGCCGTAGCGGCTGGCGGCCTCTGCGATCATCTCGCAGAAATCGCTGAGCGTGCACTGGCTGCCGCCCGCAAGGTGATGGGGGTAGAGTGAAAAACCCAGCATGCCGCCCGCGTTTGTCAGGCTGCGCAGCACCTGGTCTGACTTGTTGCGCAGCGCCGGGTGCCACCAGTCGGGGTTGGCGTGGGTGATGGCGATGGGCCGGGTCGAATGCTCGATCGTGTCGAGCGTCGAACGTTCGGCGGAATGGCTCATGTCGATGACAAGGCCCACGCGGTTCATCTCGGCCACGACGGCGCGGCCCATGCGGGTGAGGCCGGTATCCTCGTCCTCATAGCAGCCCGTCGCCAGCAGCGACTGGTTGTTGTAGGTCAGCTGCATAAACCGCACGCCCAGCTGATGCACGATTTCGACAAGGCCGATGTCATCCTCTATGGGGCTGGGGTTCTGGAAACCAAAGAACACCGCCGTGCGCCCGGTGTCCTGCGCGCGGGTCACATCCGCCGCCTCCGTGCCCTTGAAGATCAGCGAAGGATATCGTTCGAACCAGCGGTTCCAGGCCTCGAGGTTCAGCACCATCTCGCGAAAGCCCTCGTGATAGGCGATGGTGACGTGGATCGCATCGACCCGGCCCGCGCGCAGCTGGCGAAAGACCTTTTCGGACCAGTTGGCGTATTGCAGGTTGTCGATCAGGGGCGCGGTCATGCGCCGACGCTAGCCGACCGGATGCCGCGCGGCAAACGTCAAATGCCGCGCCGCTGGTACCGATCAGGCCGCTGGGGCGAAGCGCGCGTGCCGCAGCACCTGAACAGCGAGCCTGGCCAGCACGGCCAGCCGCCGCGAGTCATCCTCGGACCAGTCGCGCGGGCGGGTGTTGCAGACGCTGATCACGCCCCGGACCGGCCCGCGCCCGTCCCTGAGCGGGTGGCCGATATAGCTGACGATGCCCAGGTCCGTCACCGCCGGATGGCGGTTGACCAGCGGATGGGTCAAGCCGTTGCCGATCACCAGCGGCACCCCCATTTCCGCCGCATGGCCGCAGATCGACTGGGCCAGCGGCCCTTGGCAGATTTGCACCAGCGGTCCCGAAAGGCCGTGGCTGCCCAGCATGCGCTGCGTCTTGCCGGTGACCTGGGTGATCACCGCCATTTCGCTGTGCAGCAAATGGCAGGCGCAGGCGGCCAGTTGGTCGCAGGACAGTTCGTGGTCTCTGGATGAACGAGGCAAAATGGATTGTTCCATCATGGCGGATCCCCTCTTTTGACCAAGGGTCAAGTCGGCGGGTTAACGAAAGCTTAAGGGGCGAGCCGGTGGCGGCCTCTGCGCGTTATTCCGCTTGCCTTTGTGCGGCGACCCGCCTATCGGGCAGGTATGAAAACGCACGCCCCCATCCGACGAGGCGCCTGAGCGCCCCATCGACGCCACCCCTGAAGGGGAGGGCGCTGGCCTGTCCGTTTTCCGTTTCCAAACCTCTCCATCCCGTTGAAACCTTGACTCGCCCCGGTGCGCTTGGCACCAATCGGGCTTTCCATCTAAGGAGACCGCAGATGATCCCGTCTGTTCTGCCGACCTACAACCGCGCACCGCTGAACTTCGTCAAGGGCGAAGGCAGCTGGCTGATCGAGGCGGACGGGCGACGCTTTCTCGACCTCGGGTCGGGCATCGCGGTCAACGCCCTGGGCCATGCGCATCCCGCGCTGGTCGCGGCCCTGACCGATCAGGCGAACGCGCTGTGGCACGTGTCGAACCTCTACCAGATCCCGCAGCAGCAGGCGCTGGCGGACAAGCTGGTGGCGGCGACCTTCGCCGACACGGTGTTCTTCACCAATTCCGGCACCGAAAGCTGCGAACTGGCGGTCAAGATGGCGCGCAAGTACTGGTACGACAAGGGCCAGACCGAGCGGACCGAGATCATCACCTTTTCCGGGTCGTTCCACGGCCGGTCGTCGGCCGGCATCGCCGCCGCCGGGTCGGAAAAGATGGTCAAGGGTTTCGCGCCTATCCTGGGTGGCTTCACCCATCTCGACTGGGGCGATCACGATGCGCTGAAGGCCGCGGTGTCCGACCGGATCGCGGCGATCCTGATCGAGCCGGTGCAGGGCGAAGGCGGCATTCGCCCGCTGCCCGACCAGTGCCTCAAGGGGCTGCGCGCGCTCTGCGACGACCACGGCATCCTGCTGATCCTCGACGAGGTGCAGTGCGGCGTCGGGCGCACGGGTCGGCTTTTCGCGCATGAATGGGCGGGGGTGACCCCGGACATCATGATGGTGGCCAAGGGCATCGGCGGCGGGTTTCCCCTGGGCGCGGTGCTGGCCACCGAGGATGCGGCCAGCGGCATGACGGCGGGCACGCATGGGTCCACCTATGGCGGCAATCCGCTGGGCTGCGCCGTGGGCTGCGCGGTCATGGATCACGTGGCCGATCCGGAGTTCCTGGCCGAGGTCAACCGCAAGGCCGGGACGCTGCGCCAGAAGCTTGAAGGGCTGGTCGCGTCGCATCCGGACGTGTTCGAAGGCGTGCGTGGTCTGGGCCTGATGCTGGGCCTCAAATGCAAGCTTGCGCCCGCCGACGTGGTCAAGGCCGGCTATGACGCGCAGGTCATCACCGTGCCCGCCGCCGACAACGTCGTGCGCCTTCTGCCGCCGCTCACCATCACCGACGACGAGATCGCCGAGGCCGTCAACCGCCTCGATGCTGCCGCCAAGGCGCTGGCCTGATCTTCACCGTGCCATCCGCAGGTTTTGCCGTGCAAAACCCGCGGTCAAACCTCCGGGGTCCGGGGCAACGCCCCGGTCCGGCCTTCACCAAAAGAACAGACAAATGCACCATTTCCTCGATATCCACAAAACCGACCCCGCCGACCTGCGGCACATGATCGACAGCGCGCAGGCGATGAAATCCGCCCGCAACGGCGCGCCCAAGGCCACCCCCGACGCTGAACAGCCGCTGGCCAACCACATGGTCGCGCTGATCTTTGAAAAGCCGTCGACGCGGACACGCGTGAGCTTTGACGTTGGCGTGCGCCAGATGGGCGGCGAGACGATGGTGCTGTCGGGGACCGATATGCAGCTGGGCCACGGCGAAACCATCGCCGACACCGCGCGGGTGCTGAGCCGCTATGTCGACATGATCATGATCCGCACTTTCGACGAGGCGGTGCTGAGCGAAATGGCCGAATTTGCCGATGTGCCGGTGATCAACGGGCTGACCGATCGCACGCATCCCTGCCAGATCATGGCGGATGTGCTGACCTTCGAGGAACATCGCGGCCCGATCAGGGGCAAGAAGGTAGTCTGGGCCGGGGATGGCAACAACGTCTGCGCGTCCTGGCTGCATGCGGCGGGGCAGTTCGGGTTCGATCTGACCTTTACCGGGCCGGTGCAGCTGGACCCGGAGATGGAATTCGTCGGCCTGGCGCGCCAGGCCGGGGCCACCATCGGGATCGAGCGCGACCCCTTCAAGGCGGTCGAGGGCGCGGATCTGATCGTCGCCGACACCTGGGTCAGCATGCATGACGCGCAATCGGCGCGCGAGCGGCGGCACAACATGCTGCGGCCCTACCAGGTCAACCGCGATCTGATGGATGCGGCGAAACCCGACACGCTCTTCATGCATTGTCTGCCCGCGCACCGCGGCGAAGAGGTCACGTCCGAGGTGATGGACGGGCCCAATTCGGTGATCTGGGACGAGGCGGAGAACCGGTTGCACGCACAAAAGGCGATCATGCGATGGTGTCTCGGGGCCTGACATCCCGCACGCGGGATACGAGAGGCGCTGCCTCTCGTGCTCTCCGAGGTATTTTTGAACCAGAGAAGATAGAAGCGGGTCACCGCCCCCGCGGTTTGGCGCGCAGGGTCGGGTCGGCCTCGCGCGGGTTTTCCGGCCAGGGGTGGCGCGGATAGCGGCCGCGCATGTCGCGGCGCACGTCGTCGTACGAGCTGTCCCAGAACCCGGGGATGTCCATCGTCGTCTGCACCGGGCGCCCGGCCGGGGACAGCAGCGTCACGCGCAGCGGTGTCTTGCCCACGGTGGGGTGGGTGGTCTGGCCGAACATTTCCTGCAGGCGCAGCGAAATCTCGGGGTGGTCGCCGGTGTAATCGATGGCGATCTCGCGCCCCAGCGGGGTCGTGAAGCGGCCCGGGACGGCGCGGTCGAGCGTCTGCATCTGGTTCCAGTCCAGCAGGGCGCGCAAGGCGGGCAAGGGGTCGAAGCGTTTCCAGTCCTCGGCGCTGCGCACGCCGCCGAGGTAGGGCAGCAGCCAGAGATCGAGCGTGGCGAGCAGGTTCTCATCCGTGAGGTCAGGCAGATCGTGGCCCGCGTCGCGCGCCAGCGCCACCCGCGCGGCAAAGCGGCGGGCGGGTGGCGGCAGCGCCAGCCCAAGGTCGCGCACGCCGTCCAGCATGGCGCGCGCCACCGCGTCGTCGGGCGCTTCCTTCCAGATGCGATCCTCGAGCGCGATGGCCCCGAGCATTTCCCGGCTGCGGGCCACCACCCGCCGGTCGCGCTTCGACCA
This sequence comes from Thalassococcus sp. BH17M4-6, assembly GCF_049323015.1. Taxonomy (NCBI): domain Bacteria; kingdom Pseudomonadati; phylum Pseudomonadota; class Alphaproteobacteria; order Rhodobacterales; family Roseobacteraceae; genus Thalassococcus; species Thalassococcus sp. BH17M4-6. The sequence goes on along the minus strand of NZ_JBMPGU010000003.1, from coordinate 193,524 downwards.
GGTGCAGTGGTGCTGCCAGGCGATGCGGTCCGCAAAGAGATGCCGCAGCTCGCTTTCGGTGATCTGGATGGCCTGTCGGATGCGCGCCTCGCGCGGGTTGCCGTCGGTGTCTGTCACGACGATCAGCCGGGCCCCTGCCAGCGTGTCGCCCTCGGGCAGGACCGCCCCCTTGCCGCCCGAAAGCTGAAAGCGCGGCGCGTCGCCTTTGCGGCGCAAACCGATGCGGTCGGGATAGGCCAGCGCCGCAGCCTCGGCGGGGCTGACGGCGGTGCCGCCCCGTGCGGCGCGGGCCAGGCGGCGGGATTCGCTGCGGATGCGCTCCACCGCGCCCCGGTTCACCGTATGGGGACGGGTGTCGGCAAAGCGCGCGGGATCGCGCAGCGCCTCGAGCCGCAGCATCAGGTCCGACGGCGCGTTGCCGAGCGGGTCGCGGTCGGCCAGAAGCGCGGCCAGCGGGGCGGCGTCCGGCCCTGCAAGCGCCAGCATATGGGCCAGCCGGGGGTGCAGCGGCAGGCGGGCCAGATCGCGGCCGTGAGCGGTGATCAGGCCTCTGGCATCCAGCGCGCCCAGCATCTGCAAGAGCTGCTGCGCCTCGGCCAGCGCCCCCTCTGGCGGCTGGGTCAGGAATGGCAGATCCGCGGCCCCGGCGCCCCAGAGCGCCAGCTCCAGCGCCAGACCGGCCAGATCCGCCGCTTCGATTTCAGCCGGAGGGAAGGGTTGCATCGCGCCTTCCTCGCCCCTGGACCAGAGCTTGTAGGCCGTGCCTTCGGCCACCCGGCCCGCGCGACCCGCGCGCTGCGTCGCTTCGGCCCGGGTCACCCGTTCGGTCACCAGCCGCGACATGCCCGAACCGGGGTCGAACCGCGCGCGGCGGGCGCGGCCCCCGTCGACCACCACGCGGATATCCTCGATGGTGAGCGAGGTTTCGGCGATGCTTGTGGCCAGCACGACCTTGCGGCCATTTGGCTCGGGCCGGATCGCGGCGCGTTGCCTTGCGAACTCCATCGCGCCGAAAAGCGGGCGGATCAGGTGATCGGCGGGCAGGCGGGGTTTGAGCAGTGCCTCGGTGCGGCGGATCTCGCCCTCGCCGGGCAGGAAGACCAGGACGCCCCCCGTGGTTTCGGAGGCTGCCTGCGCCACCAGATCGGCCAGGGCCGGTTCGAACCGCTGCCCCTTTGGCACGGGCCGGTCGAGCCAGCGGGCTGTCACGTCGAAACTGCGCCCTTCGGATGTGATCACCGGCGCGGCCATCAGATCGCCCACCGGCCCCGCGTCCAGCGTCGCCGACATCGCCAGAAGAAGCAGGTCGTCGCGCAGGGCGCCCGCGATTTCCAGACACAGCGCCAGCCCCAGATCGGCGTTGAGCGACCGTTCGTGGAATTCGTCAAAGATCACCGCGCCCACACCCGCCAGCCCCGGATCGGACTGGATGCGGCGGGTCAGGATGCCTTCGGTCACCACCTCGATCCGGGTGGCGGGGCCGACCTTGGCCTCGCCCCGGATGCGGTAGCCGACGGTCTGGCCCACGGATTCGCCCAGCGTTTCGGCCATGCGCTCAGCGGCGGCGCGGGCGGCCAGGCGGCGGGGTTCGAGCATCAAGATGGTGCCGTCGCAGAGGCCCGCATCAAGCATCGCCAGCGGCACGCGCGTCGTCTTGCCCGCGCCGGGCGGGGCCTGCAGCACGGCGCGGCCTGTGCGGCGCAGCGCCTCCAGCAGCTCGGGCAGGGCATCGTCGATGGGCAGGCGGGTCATGCCCGCAGGTATGGGCGATGTCTGCGGGCCGGGCAAGGTGGCCCTGTGCGATGCCACGGCGGGTCTGGACAATCCGCCCCGGCAAAGGGCATCACGGGCAGGCCAACAAGGGAGCCGGGACTGCATGGAGATCAGCGAGACGGCAGAGCGTCTGATGAAGGGCGAGCGGCGGGCGCTGGCCCGCGCGATCACGCTGGTGGAAAGCCAGAAGGTCGAGCATCGGGCCCGCGCCACCGACCTGCTGGAGGCGGTGAAGGATCACGGCCACGAGGCGCTGCGGATCGGCCTGTCGGGCACCCCGGGGGTTGGCAAGTCGACCTTTATCGAGGCTTTCGGCATGATGCTGACGGGTCAGGGGTTGCGCGTGGCGGTGCTGGCGGTCGATCCCAGTTCGGCGCGGTCCGGCGGGTCGATCCTGGGCGACAAGACACGGATGGACCGACTGAGCCGCGATCCCAACGCCTTTATCCGCCCCTCGCCCAGCCAGACCCACCTGGGGGGCGTGGCCCGCCGCACCCGCGAGGCGATCGATCTGTGCGAAGCGGCGGGCTTTGACGTCATCCTGATCGAGACCGTGGGCGTCGGACAATCGGAAACCGTCGTGGCCGAGATGTCGGACCTGTTCCTGCTGTTGCTTGCGCCGGCAGGGGGGGACGAACTGCAGGGCGTCAAGCGCGGCATCATGGAGATGGCGGACATGATCCTGATCAACAAGGCCGACGGCGATCTGAAAGCCACCGCGAACCGCACCTGCGCCGATTACGGCGGGGCCTTGCGTCTGTTGCGCAAGCGTCCGCAGGACCCCGACGGGTTTCCCAAGGCGCTGACGGTGTCGGCGGTCGAGGAGACCGGGCTGGCATCGGCATGGGAGGAGATGCAGTCGCTGACCGACTGGCGCCGCGAGACCGGGCATTTCGCGGCGCGGCGGGCCGAACAGGCGCGATACTGGTTCGAGGCGGAGGTTCGCGAAGGGCTGTTGGCGCGGCTGCGGCGCGAACCGGTCAAGGGCGCGATGCGCGATCTGGCCGCAAGGGTCGAACAGGGCGAATTGACAGCGGCGGCGGCGGCAGAGCAGCTCTTGCAGGACTATCTGCACGCCTGACCCTTTGGCCCTTGACGCCTTTGGCCCCTTTGCCTATGGACAGCAGACGAGATTCCGGGCGCAGCGCAGGCGGCGCCCTTATCAGTTGGTTGGGCCGATTCGGGCCTGCCCGAACAAGACGAGGATGAACCCATGTCGCGTGTGTGCGAACTGACCGGAAAAGGCCCGATGACTGGCAACAATGTCAGCCACGCCAACAACAAGACCCGTCGGCGTTTCCTGCCGAACCTGAACGACGTGACGCTGCAGTCCGAAACGCTGAACCGTGGCATCAAGCTGCGGATCTCCGCCGCGGCCCTGCGCAGCGTCGATCACCGGGGCGGTCTGGACAAGTACCTGGCCAAGGCCAAGGATACCGAGCTTTCGGCAACCGCGCTGAAGGTCAAGAAGGAAATCGCCAAGGCGCAGACCGCCGAAGCGTAACACCTTGCGGTGTTCCGGAACATGCAGCCTCGTGCCCCTTGGCACGGGGCTGTTTCCTTTTGTCGCTTTGCCGTGCCTGTCCGGGCCGGGCTACGCAGGGCCATGATGTCGCTTTTCCGATCCCTGACGGCCTGCGCGCTGGCGCTGGTTCTGGCGCTGACCAGCCTGCAGATGGCTGCGGCCCGCGGCGCAGGCGGCCCGGCGGGGATGATGGAATTGTGTCTGGGCCAGGGCGTCGTCACCGTCGCTGTGGATGCCCAAGGCAAGCCGACCGGGCCGGTGCATTTCTGCCCCGACTGCGTAATGTCGCTGATCGTGGCGCTGGACGACACGCCACCGACGGTGTCGCGCCCGCAGGCCTATGTGGCCCTGAGCCATGTCATCACCCACCAGCATCGTGTCGGGCGCACGACCCGTGCCGCCCGTGCCCGGGGGCCGCCCGTTCTGATCTGATCCCACTTTCCCGAATTTCAGATCAAAGGACGAAAGACATGACCTTTCAAAGACTTCTGGCGGGCGCGCTCGCGCTGGCCTGTGCCACCCCCGCGCTCGCCGATATCGTGCTGCACGACCCCTATGCCCGCACCTCGCGCCCCGGCGCGCCGTCAGGCGCGGCCTTTATGATGCTGGAAAACACCGGCACAGCCGATGACCGGCTGGTCGCGGCCAGCTCCGACATCGCCGACCGGGTTGAACTGCACACCCATATCGACGACGGCAACGGCGTGATGCAGATGCGCGAGATCGAGGGCGGTATCGCCCTGCCCGCCGGGGCCAGCCACATGATGAAGCGCGGCGGGGACCACGTGATGTTCCTGGGCCTCAAGACCGATCTCGCGCAGGGCGACACGGTGACCGTGACGCTGAGTTTCCAAGAGGCGGGCGATGTCGTGGTCGAGATCCCCGTAGATCTTGAGCGGATGCCCGATCACGGCGGCATGGATCACGGGGCGATGTCCTCGGACAAGTGATCCAGCCCTAGCGGCCCGCCAGCAGCCCGGCCACCCAGTCCGGCACGGCGCTGCTGGCCGGGCCCTCGATCCGCTGACCGAAGCTGGCAGAGACATCCGATTCCGCCAGGTTGAGCTCCACCGTTTCGGCCCCCGCCATCGCCGCCTCGGCACAGAAGCCCGCCGCGGGATAGACCGCGCCCGAGGTGCCGATGGCGGCAAAGAGGTCGCAGTCGCGCAAGTGCTCCGCGATTTCCTCCATGTGATAGGGCATCTCTCCGAACCAGACGATGTCGGGCCGGGTCGCGGGGCGCGCGCAATCGGGGCAGGGGTCCTGCGGGTCCATCACGCGCGGCGCGTCCCAGCGGTGGCCGCAGGCGGCGCACAGCGCGCGGTCCAGCTGCCCGTGCATGTGCAGCACTTCCGACCCCGCCCGTTCGTGCAGCCCGTCGACATTCTGGGTGATCAGCACCACGTCGCCCGGCCAGTCGTTCTGCAGCTTTGTCAGCGCGTGATGCGCGGCGTTGGGGCTGGCGTCGGCGGCGTTGGCGCGGCGCATGTTGTAGAAGGCGTGGACCTTGGCGGGGTCGCGGGCAAAGGCCTCGGGCGTCGCGACATCCTCGATATTCACCTGGGTCCAAAGGCCGTTTCGGTCCCGAAACGTGCCCAGCCCGCTTTCGGCCGAGATCCCCGCGCCGGTCAGGATGGTGATTTTGGACTTTCGGTGCATGGTGCTTGCTCGCTAGGGTGGGGCATGACCCAACGTATCCTCTTTGTCTGCCTGGGCAATATCTGCCGCTCCCCCTCGGCCGAGGCGGTGGTGCGCGCCAAGGCCGCCGCGCGCGGTGTGACGGTCGAGGTGGACAGCGCCGGCACCGGTGACTGGCACGTCGGCTCGCCGCCCTACGGGCCGATGCAAGAGGCGCTCGCGGCACGCGGCTACAACGCGTCGGACCTGCGCGCCCGGCAGGTGCGCCGCGCCGATTTCGACCGCTTCGATCTGATCGTGGCGATGGACGGCGACAACCTGTCGAACCTGAGCCGCTTGCAGCCGCGCGAGGCGGGGGCGGCGCTGCGGCTCTTGACCGACTATGCGCCCGGCGCGGGCATGGACCACGTGCCGGACCCTTACTACACGCGCGATTTCCATGGCTGTCTGGACCTGGTCGAACAGGCGGCGGAGGGGTTGTTGGACGACCTCGGCAAGGCGGGTTGAAAACCCACCCTACGCGGGGTGTAAAGTTGGTGTTCCAAGATCAGTTGGAGCATATTGCCGCGCGGAATCAAGCCCGCTCGCGGCCGCCGCGGCCGCCGCGGATCGCCAGACCGCCCGTCGCACCAGAGGTGCGTCAATCATATGCGGCGCGCCATCGGCGTGACTGTCTGGCGATTTGGCCGGTGTTGGTGCGTCGTTCAGCGGGCGTGCGGATTTGGTGGGGATAATGGGCCTTGCAGAACAGTCGGATCCCCAGCCCGTGAGTCTGGTGATTAATCCAGGCCCCTATGACCGATCGTAGGTTTCCCCGAGCAGCATGAAGTTTAGCACTCGAGGTCGACGGTCAAGATCGCCCAGTCACTAGGATCCTTAGCTGATAACTCTGCGCAACCGGTGACTTCGATTATTGCTTTCTTCAGAGCTTTCTCTGCAAGTCCCTTCTTTGCTAGACTGCTTCTTGAGGTTCTTATCGCTTGCGCTTCGGTTTGAGATGAAAAGACCGAGATGGAGAAGCCATCAATTGCGACATTCCTTTTCTCTGATCCCGTAAATCTGAGCGACGGCGATGCGCAACCTGTGAGTGCTGACAAGAAAACTACGGAAATCAGAAGTCTTGGTTTGAGGTAATTTTCCATTGGGCCATCCTGCTAAGAAATTAGTAAATCTTTAGTTAATCAAATTACTGCCTTGATCCGGCCTTCTTTTTTGTCGAGCTAGGGTGAAACAACCAAAGAGGTGACAATCTTGAAAAAGTTCGTAATTAGCTTGGCCTTTCTTTCGCTCGTGGCGTGCGCGCAGACCTCTGTTCAGCCATTGTCGCAAAACACTTTCAAGGTTGCGACAGTCGCCGCACCAGCCTGTGGTGCCAAGGGCGCAAGAGATGTAGCCTTCCGCACTGCCGCGATAGAAGTCATCAAGAAGGGAAAGGACAAGTTCATTGTCTTGGCTGACCAAGGTGGGCCGGGACAGACCAACCTCACCTATAACCCCTACGCCGGGTTCCAAACCTACACTGACAACAGGCAGGACATGGTTGTGAAATTGCTAGATCCAAGGGATACCGAGTACTCCAATGGATTGTCGGCTCGACAAATACTCGGCCCGCAATGGCAGGAAATTGTGGCGGAAGGCGCCCCAAATAACTGTAATCTCGGCTGAAGTTCTCGCTTTTCTTACGGACGGGGGCGATGAGGTTGCGTGTTCGGCCCTCAAGCAGGCTTCCGATAGCCTAAAGTGGATATAACGCAGCTAGGCGGTTGCCCTCTTTCTCTAAGAGATTGGGCAATCCGCCCTGTAAATTGAAAATCCGCAACAGGTCCAATGGGCGCTTGGGCTTTCCTGATCCGAAACGACCGCTTTGGGATAGGAAATGCGCCAAATAGCAGGTAATGTTAAGTTTAGCCGTCCATTTTCAGGGCGGAGATAAACGCCTCCTGCGGGATGTCGACCTTCCCGAACTGGCGCATCTTCTTCTTGCCCGCCTTCTGCTTCTCTAGCAGCTTCTTCTTCCGCGTGGCATCGCCGCCGTAGCATTTGGCGGTCACGTCCTTGCGCAGGGCCGCCAGCGTTTCGCGCGCGATGACCTTGCCGCCGATGGCGGCCTGGATCGGGATCTTGAACATGTGGCGCGGGATCAGGTCCTTGAGCTTTTCGCACATCGCCCGGCCGCGCATCTCGGCGCGGTCGCGGTGGACCATGGTCGAGAGTGCATCGACCGGTTCGTCATTCACCAGGATCTGCATCTTCACCAGGTTGTCGGTGCGGTAGCCGATCATCTGGTAATCGAAGGACGCATAGCCCTTGGTCACCGATTTCAGCCGGTCGTAGAAGTCGAACACCACCTCGTTCAGCGGCAGGTCATAGACCACCATCGCGCGCGACCCGGCGTAGGTCAGATCCAGCTGGATGCCGCGCCGGTCCTGGCAAAGCTTCAGCACGTCGCCCAGATAGTCGTCGGGCACCAGCACGGTCGCCTTGATTCGCGGCTCTTCAATGTGGTCGATCTTGCTGGGGTCGGGCATGTCGGCGGGATTGTGCAGCTGGATGCACTCGCCATCCTTGAGGTAGACATCATAGATCACCGACGGCGCGGTGGTGATCAGATCGATGTTGTATTCCCGCTCCAGCCGGTCGCGGATCACCTCAAGGTGCAAAAGCCCCAGGAAGCCACAGCGGAAGCCAAAGCCAAGCGCGGCAGAGGTTTCCATCTCGGACGTAAAGGACGCGTCGTTCAGCGCCAGCTTTTCGATGGCGTCTCGCATATCCTCGAAATCATTGGCATCGACCGGGAAAAGCCCGCAGAAGACCACCGGGATCGACGGCTTGAAGCCAGGCAGGGGCGTTTCTGTGCCCTTCTTTTCGGTCGTGATCGTATCCCCGACCCGGGTGTCACGGACCTGCTTGATCTGGGCGGTGATATAGCCGATCTCGCCCGGGCCAAGCTCCTTCACCTCCTGCATCGCGGGACGGTAGACGCCGATGCGGTCGATGTCGTAGGTGCCGCCGGTTTTCATCATCTTGATGCGCTGACCTTTTTTCAGCACGCCGTCGATGACGCGGACAATGACCACGACGCCCAGGTAGGGGTCATATTTACTGTCTACCAGCATGGCCTTCAGCGGTGCCTCGGCATCGCCGCCATGGGGCGGGGGCAGGCGGTTCACGATCGCCTCAAGCACGTCGGGAATGCCGACGCCGGTCTTGGCGGAGATCAGGCAGGAGTCAGATGCGTCGATGCCGATCACATCCTCGATCTGTTCCTTGACGCGGTCGACCTCGGCCGCCGGCAGGTCGATCTTGTTGAGGACCGGGACGATCTCGTGATCCGCGTCGATGGCGGTGTAGACATTGGCCAGCGTCTGCGCCTCGACGCCCTGCGTCGCGTCCACCACCAGCAGCGAGCCTTCGACCGCGCGCATGGAGCGGGAGACCTCATAGGCAAAGTCCACGTGGCCGGGCGTGTCGATCAGGTTGAGAATGTATTTCTCGCCGTCCTGCGCGATATATTCGATGCGGACGGTGTTGGCCTTGATGGTGATGCCGCGTTCACGCTCGATGTCCATTGAATCGAGCAACTGCTCTTTCATCTCCCGTTCGGTGACGGTGTTCGTGGACTGAATCAGCCGGTCGGCCAGGGTGGATTTCCCGTGGTCGATATGGGCGACGATGGAGAAGTTGCGAATGCGCGAAATGGGGGTCATGGAATGAGGATATGATGCGGTTTGGGGGGGCGGTCAAGGTCGCTTGTCATGGGCGAAATCGGGACCAGTGCCCGCTTTCCGTTTCGCTCTGGCCATGGGCCGGACCGGATTGCTAACGTGGCGCATGAAATCGCTCAACCTCGACCAGCTTGGGACCTTTCTGGCCGTGCTCCGCCATGGCGGGGTCAACCGCGCCGCCACGGTTCTGAACCTGTCGCAGCCCGCGGTCACCGCACGCATCAAGAACCTCGAGGCGGCGCTGGGCCGGACCCTTTTCGAACGGACGCCGAAAGGGCTGTTGCCCACGCGCGAGGCGGAACTGCTGGCGGGCCATGCCGAACGGTTCGAACTGCTGGCGAGCCTGGTGGAGCGGGACATGGTCGATGCCGCCGCCCACCGCGGGCTTTTGCGCATCGGGGCGTCGGAAACGGTCACACAGACCTGGCTGCCGGATTTCATCCTGCGGCTGCACCGCGAACTGCCCGCGATCACGGTGGACATCAACGTCGATATCTCGCCGAACCTGCGCGACGGTCTGCTGACCCGGGAAATCGATCTGGCCTTTCTGCTGGGGCCCGTGTCGGAACCGACGGTCGAGAACCTGGATCTGCCGGCTTTCGAACTGGCCTGGTACGTATCGTCCGAACATGCCGCGCGGATCGCGCCAGATGCGCTTCTGTCCCTGCCGGTGGTCACATATGTGCGGCAGACCCGTCCCTATCGCGAACTGCGCCAGCGGCTGATCGAGGCGGTGGGCCCCTCTGCGCGGATCTTCACCTCGTCCTCTCTCTCGGCGATCTTTCGGCTGGTGGAATCCGGCATCGGCGTCGCCGCCCTGCCGCGCGCCATGTCGCGGACGGCGCTGGCGCAGGGCCGCATCGTCGAATTCGATCCCGGCTGGCGGCCCAAGCCGCTGCTCTTCACCGCAAGCTGGATCGGAGAGCCGCCGGATCCATTGGCCGAAAAGGCCGCCCGTATCGCGCAGGAGGTGGCCGAAACAGCCGCGTTATAGAAAAACCTGATGCATATCGAGTGATTCATACGATTTGCGCTGATGCCTCACCCCGGGTGATGGTCTGGCAGAAGCAAACGGGTGCATCATGTCGGAAAGCTATCGAGATTTGCAGAAGGCCAGCGTTGCGGATGTCCGCGCGGCGATCCGCGCCGGGCGCTATCGGTCGCATACGGCGGGGCTGGCCGCCGGAAAGCTGCAGGCCAACATCGCCATCATGCGCGAAGCGGCGGCTCTGGACTTCATGCGCTTTTGCCAGCGCAATCCCAAGCCCTGCCCGCTTGTCGGGGTCACAGACACCGGCGTTCCGATGATGACGACCCTGGGGCGGCAGATCGATATCCGCAGCGACGTGCCCGCCTACAACATCTACCGCAACGGTCGGCTGGACCGGTCCGAGACCGACATCACCGATCTGTGGCAGGACGATTTTGTCGCTTTCGCGCTGGGCTGTTCCTTCACCTTCGAGGCGGCCCTGACCGAGGCGGGCATCCCGCTTTGGCATATCGACAACGACACCACGGTGCCGATGTACCGCTCGGACATCCAGACCGTTCCGGCGGGTCCATTCGGCGGCCAGATGGTCGTGTCTATGCGCGCGGTCGCGGCCGCGCAGGTGGAGCACGCGCACGAGATTGCGGCCCGCTATCCGCTGGCCCATGGCGCGCCGGTGCACGCGGGCGACCCGGCCGGGATCGGCATCGCCGACGTGGCCACCCCCGACTGGGGCGATCCGGCGCCGGTGGGCGCGGGTCAGGTGCCGATGTTCTGGGCGTGCGGGGTCACGCCGCAGGTGGCGCTGGAAAACGCCGGGCTTGATATCTGCATCACGCACAAGCCCGGCCACATGCTGATCACCGACGTGCCGGAGGACGCCGAAGTGCCCGTCCTGCGCCCGAACTGAACCCATCACAAAAATCATCAACACGGGAGAATCCATAATGAAAACCGTCGCCATAGCCCTTGCCGCCACCACCGCGCTGACCGCCCTTCCTGCCGCCGCGCAGGAGCTGAACGTGGTCGGAAGCTGGTCGAGCCTGCCACTCAACCAGCAGTATGAAACGCCGTTCTGGACCGAAACGCTGCCTGCGAATTCGGACATCACGGTCACGATGACCACACACGACCAGATGGGCCTGGGCGTCGCCGACGTCTACCGGCTGCTGGGGCAGGGGGTCTATGACGTTGGCATGACCGTCGCCGATTATGCCGTGGCCGACGCGCCAGAGCTTGAAGGGCTGGACGTGCCGCTGGTCGCCACCGACGCGGCGTCGGCCCGTGAAATGATCGAAGCGGCCCGCCCCATGGTCGAGGACATCTATGCCGACACCTTCAATTCCAAGGTACTGGCCATCGCGCCCTATCCGCCGCAGGTCGTCTTTTGCAACGCCGAGGTCGGCAGCCTGGCCGATCTGGAGGGCAAGAAGGTTCGCGCCTCGGGTCGGATGACCGCCAAACTGCTCGAGGCGCTGGGCGCAGAAGGCATCAACGTCGCCTTTTCCGAAGTGCCGGGCGCGCTGCAAAAGGGCGTCGTGGACTGCGCCGTCACCGGGGCCGGGTCGGGCTACAGCGCGGGCTGGTGGGAGGTGTCGACCCACCTGATGCCGATCCCGCTGGGCGGCTGGGATCCGGTCGTGACCGCGATGAACATGGACAAGTGGAACAGCCTGGATGCCGCGACGCAGGAAACCATCCAGTCACAGCTCAAGACCGAATTCGAGGATCCGGCCTGGGCCACCGCACAGACCGCGCTTGAGAACGACATCGCCTGTCTGACCGGACAGGGTTCGGGCGAATGCGCGGGCGATGTCCGCGACATGACCCTGGTCGAGGTGTCAGAGGACGATTTCGCCAAAGCGGCGGAAATCCTCAAATCCGAGGTTCTGCCGGGCTGGGCCGAACGCGCCGGGGCGGACTGGGCGCAGCGCTGGAACGACAGCGTCGGTCAGGTTGTCGGTGTTACCGTGGCAACCAACTAAGCGACCCGGCGAAAGGGGCAGGCCCATGACGACACCCGATACCATCCTCAAGACCATGCGACGCCTCAACCTTGGCGTCGCCCTTCTGGTGGGGGTTTTGCTTGTGGCTTGCGCCGTCTTCATCCTGGCCGATATCGTGCTGCGGCAGCTGGGCGACAGCTTTGGCGGCACCGATGAAATCTCGGGTTATGTCATGGCGGTGGCCACGTCCTGGGGCATGGCCTATGCGCTGATGGAACTGGCGCATGTGCGCATCGACTTTCTGCGCACGCGCCTGCCCGCGATGGGCCGCGCGCTGATGGACCTCTTTTCGATGCTGATCCTGTCGGCGGTCATCACGCTCATCGCCTGGCAGTGCTGGCCGGTGCTGGCCAATTCGCTGGCCAACGGGTCGACCGCGAACACCAACCTCGAAACGCCGCTGGCTTGGGTGCAGATCCCCTGGCTTGCCGGTTGGATCTGGTTCGCACTGACCTCCTGGATCACCCTCTTTGCCGCCTGTGTGCTGGTCGTGACCGGCCGCCTTGACGAAAGCGAGGCCGCCATCGGCGCCTTCCCCGAAACGGAGCTGCTGGAATGATCACCTATGTCTCTGTCGGGCTGCTGGGCCTGCTCACGCTGTCGATTCCGGTGGGGATCGTGCTTTTCCTGCTGGGCATCGGCATCGACCAGTTTTTCACCCCGTTTCCGCTGTTGCGCGGGATGGGCAATATCGTCTGGTCGTCGTCCAATTCGGCGACCCTGATCGCGATTCCGCTGTTCGTGATGCTGGGCGAAATCCTCGTGCGGTCGGGCGTGGCGACGCGCACCTATGCCGCGCTCGACAAGTGGATTTCCTGGCTCCCCGGCGGGCTGATCCACGCCAATATCGCCACAGCGACGATGTTTTCCGCCACTTCGGGGTCATCGGTCGCCACCTCGGCCACCGTCGCGACCGTGGCGATGCCGCAGGCCGAACGGCTGGGCTATGATCCCAAGCTCTTTTCGGGCGCCATCGCCGCAGGCGGCACGCTCGGCATCATGATCCCGCCGTCGATCAACCTCATCGTCTACGGGTTCCTCACGCAGACCTCGATCCCGCGGCTGTTCCTGGCCGGACTGGTGCCGGGGCTGTTGCTGGCGCTGTCCTTCGTCGTGATCACCGCGCTGTTGTGCCTGTGGAAGCCACGCCTGGGCGGCGAAACACGATCATTCAGCATGGGCGAGCGGCTGCGCGGGCTTGTCGATCTCGTTCCGATCATCCTGCTGTTCGCGGTGATCATCGGCACGATCTACAAGGGCTGGGCCACCCCGACCGAAGCGGCCGCCGTGGGCGTGGCGGGGGCCTTTGTGATCGCGCTGTTCGTGGGCGGGGTGAATCTGCCCATGTTGCGCGACAGCCTGACCGGCACGGTCAAGATTACTTCGATGATCATGCTCGTGGTTATCGGGGCGGCGTTCCTGAACTTCACCCTGTCCTCGGCCGGGCTTGGCAACCAGCTGCGCAGCTTCCTCGAAGGGATGGGGCTGGATGCGATGGGCACGATCCTGGTGGTTGTGCTGATCTATATCGTGCTGGGGTTCTTCATCGAAACGCTGTCGCTGATGGTGGTGACGATCCCGATCATCGTGCCGCTGGTGGCGGCGCAGGGGTTCGACACGATCTGGTTCGGCATCCTGATGATCGTGCTCATCGAAATGGCGCTGATCACCCCGCCGGTGGGTCTGAACCTGTACGTCGTGCAGGGCGCCCGCAAGAGCGGCAACATGAGCGACGTGATGCTGGGCGCGCTGCCTTACGTGGCGATGATGCTGCTGATGGCGGGCCTGCTCATCGCCTTTCCGCAGATCGCACTTTGGCTGCCGGGGGTGCTGTAGGGCGGGATGAGCTCTGGTTGAAACGATGCGTGGCGGGGCGATGCCGCCCGCCATGCCCTGCCGCATTTTGCCCTAGCTATGGCGAGATGCGGTTGGCTTGAAACGGCATTGCGCCGACGTACGAGCCAAGCACCCGGCGCGGAATCGAGGCCGAAGGCCACCGCGCCATCGCAGTCGCGCCCCAACGCGTCTGCGATTTGGCTGAGCTTGGCGCATAGCCGGGGTGGTGTGCGAACTTGGCAGGCATAAAGCGCCTAAGCTCATAGGTCGGATCGCAGCCGCGCGCGACCGCAATGGCGCGGCTTTTCTCACGGTGGCACAAGGTCCGTTACAGCACCGTCGCGTGCGACCTATCTGCCTGCATCGCGCTTCAGAGTGGCCTCAGATCCAGGCCGTCGCGACCGCGGCGGTGGCCAGCATCACCGCTGCGCAGCGGGGGATGAGGGCGCTTTCGGCCTGCCGCTTGAACAGGCTCGCGGCCTTGGCCGCCAGCAGCGCATAACCCAGAAACACCAGCGCGACGAGGCTCATGTACGTGACCTCGATCGTCATCCACAGCACCGGTCCTTCGGTGCTGCGCGCCATGAACTGTGGGATGAAGGCGATGAAGAAAACCAGCCCCTTGGGGTTGAGCGCGGTCACCGTGAAGACGTTGAGGAAAATCCGGCGCCTGGCATCCTGCGTCACCACCTTTTCCTGCCCGGCCTCCACCCCCGCAGCAAACCAGAGGTTCGCCGCAAGAAAGAGCAGATACCCCGCTCCGGCCATCTTCAGCAGCCAGAAGATCACCGGCGACATCTGCTTGATCGCGTCGAGGCCTAGCATCGACAGCGACAGCGCCAGCCCCCCGGCCAGCGTCACCGCCGGCACCGTCACCCAGGCCGAGGTGCGCCCGTACATCACCGTATAGCCCACGACCAGCAGCATCGTCGGGCCCGGCACAAGCAGGATCCCGAGGCTGGAGAGGACGAAAATCAGCCAAACTTCGACAGGCATGCCGCACCTCGCGCCGGGGCCGGGGGAACGGCGGGGGAGAATTCGGCAAAAAGATCGTCCTGCTGGGTGTCGAAATGCGGATGATCCAGAAGGCTGTTGAGAATGATGGCGTTGCGATGCGGCGCGGCGACAAAGTTCGTGTCGCTCAACCCGTGCGACCCGGTCGCGTCCGATTGCAGGAAGACGCGCCCGGGTGGCACCGTTTCGCAGGCGACGGAATAGTCGGGGTTCAGGGCCATGTCGTCCAGGTCCAGCATGTCCTGCGCAAAGGCGCCCGCGCCCTGGCGATGGCCCAGACACAGGATGACAAGGTCGAAGGCCTCGACCTCGGGCGCGGCCTCGGTGCCGCGGCGCAGGGTGGCAACGGGTTGATCGTTGCGCAGCTCAAGCTCCAGCATTTCGGTGAAGGGGCGCAGGCGTGTCTGCACCTGCGGACCGGACGAAAGCTGGCCGTTGTAAAGCGTTTCGCAGATCCGGGAAAGGGTGCCGGGCGAAATCCCGCGGCCCGCTGTGACATTTTCCGCGTTGAGGCGCTGACGCTCGGCCCAGGACAGATTGAAGAACTGCTGCGGAAAGCCTGCGGCAAAGAAATCACGTGCGAAATGGCCTGTGTCCAGCCCCCGGAAACAGCTGTCGCGGGTGATCCACACCACTTCGCGCGGGGTGTCGCCATCCCAGGCCGCGGTGATGGCGTGAAGGAAGGATTCCGCGCCCGACTGGCCGCCGCCCACCACCAGGATGCGCCCGGCAGTGCGGCAGCGGCGCGACCGGGCCAGCGCGTCGGCGTAGACGATGCTGTCGGTCTCGGCAAAGTTCCGATCGCGAAAGAGGTTGATCGTGGTGCCCGTGCCGACCGAGATATGGCTGGCGGTGCGGGTGGTGGCCAGCGGGCCGGTTTTCAGCCCGACCTCGAAGCGGTCGCTCGCCGCGTCATAGCGGAGCGAAGTGCACTGCGTCCCGGTTTCGACCACGCCAAGCTCGGCCCCGACCCATTGGAAATACTGGCTGATTTCGGCCCGCGACGGGGCGGTGATGCCGCTGCTGAGAAAGCGTTGAAAACGACCCTGTCGATGCAGAAAGTTGGCAAAGGTGAAATGGCTGGTGGGATCGGCCGACATCACCAGATCGCGGTACCAGCTGTTTTGCAGCGTGGTGCCCGGCAGAATCTGATCCTGGTGCCAGGTCAGGTCATGCCGCCGCTCGATGATGCCGATGTCGATCTGTCCCGGCGTCAGGGACCGGGCCAAGGCGGCAAGGCCCAGATTGCCGGGGCCTGCGCCGATGCACAGAAGCTGCGGTAGTGTCGTTACGCTTCGCATTTTCGTTCCATTTCAAGGGATCGAGCCACCCGCGTACGGACGGCTCCGAAGGGCTGTGGCTGGCAAAAGATGGCTATTGGAGCGCCAGTTCCCTTGCGGCGGCGGGATGAGGTGAGTTCAGGCTTTGCGATCCGCAGCGCCTGGGCGATTCGGGGGGCTTGGCGCGGGACGCGAGTTCCCGAAATGTCCGCTCACCCTTAACGGGAATAAAAAATAATCGAATCAATTCAAAAGTGCAGGGGCAAAGTGGCTCGGGCTTCATGTATCGCTCAACCTTAAAGGGTTTGACTTGGATTTCACTCACTGTATGAGTGCAAGGTAACCGATGCAAGACAGCGCTGAACGCCACGTAAGCGAGCCCGTTCGAGACATGTATTTCTATCACGCAGACAGTCTTTGGGATCGCTTTCCCGAACTGAGCGTCATGGTCACGACCGCCCGCGGCGTCGCTTCGGCGCAGGATGGCAAAGTGGCGTTCGCGCCCATCCTGGCAGAGGTTTCAGACATGCTGGACGCCTCGCCCGAAGGGCAATTGCCCGCGATCCAGGCGTGGCGGCAGGCCTATTCGAAGATGGGACTCAAGCCCACGCAGTACCGCTGTGCGGCAGAGGCGCTGCTGCGCCGCTTTCGCAAGGATGGGCAGTTGCCGCGGTTTCACCCTGTGGTTGATTCGCTCAACGCCGAATCGATGCGGGCAGCGATCCCCGTCGCGGTCTACGATCTGGCGCGGGTGGCCGACGGGCTTTGCGTCCGCCCCGCCACCGGGAATGAGACCTACGAGACCTTTCAAGGCGACGTCGAGACCCCGGCAGAGGATGAGGTTGTCTTTGTCGATGCGCAGAACCGCGCGCACGCGCGGCGCTGGGTCTACCGCCAGGCGGCCACCTCCACGGTCGGTGCCGCATCGGACGACGTCCTGATCGTGGCAGAGGCGATGCACGCCGACGGCCCGGCAGACCTCGCGCAGCTGGGCGACCGGCTGACCCAACGCGCCGCCGAACTGGGCGTGACGATGGCCGCGCCGACCTTTCTGACCGCCGACAAACCCCGGTATGACTTTGAGGGACCTGCACAATGACGGCCTTGGCATATGCGGCGGACCTGGCTCCGCACCTTTCCGAAACCGCGGCGATGGCAAAAGCGGTGCGCCTGTTGACCGACGCCGGTGTGACCGATCCGGTGGCCGATGCCGCCGCGATCCTCGACTATGCCGACACGGCATTCGCCGATGCCCCGCCTGAAGTTTTCGACCGCTGCCTGGCATCGTTGCTGGACCAACGGGCGCGCCGGGTGCCGCTGGGCTACCTCACGGGCAGCGCCCGCGTTCTGGGGCTGGAGTTCGCCGCAGGGCCTGGGGCCTTCGTGCCGCGACGGGAGTCGGAGGATTACGTGCGGCGCGCGCTGGACAGCATCCGCCCGGTCGCGGCGCCGCGGGTGCTGGATCTGTTCAGCGGGGTGGGGGCGCTTGCGCTGATCGTGGCGCACCACCGTCCCGATGCCGCCGTCACGGCGGTTGAACTGAGCGACGACGCGCTGGTCTATGCCGAAACCAACCGCCGCCGCCGCGCGCTGGCGGGCGACCCGCCCATCGACCTTGTTCAGGCCGATATCTTCGACGACGGCTGGTATGCGGATCTTGTGCAAAGCTGCGATCTGGTGATGGCGAACCCGCCCTACGTTCCGCTGGCCAAGATCATCCGCCCCGAATTCGCAAGATATCAGCCGCGCGAGGCGATCTATAGCGGTGAGGACGGGCTCGATGCCATGCGTGCAGCGACCGTCGTCGCGGCCTCGACCCTCAAACCCGGCGGCTGGTATTTTGTCGAACACGGCGAAGAACAGGCCGACTCGGTCGACGGGGTGCTGACCGGCGCGGGGCTGTTCGAGGCGGTCCGCTGCAACCGCGACGCCTACGGTCTGCCCCGCTGGAGCTTTGCCGCCCGCACCGACCGGGCCATTGCGCCATGACCGCGCCCAGCGACAGCCGGATCGCCGAAATCCTCGGGCCACACCGCGTGGCGCTGGATCGCTGCGACGCGGTGCTGCTCGACACGTTGCGCGACCGGTTGGCGATCATCGCCACGATTTCAAAGCTCAAGCACACGCACCAGATTGCCGTCATGCAACACGGGCGGATCGACGAGATTCAGCAAAAGCTGCGAACCTATGCGGCGCAGAACGACATCTCGGCCGATCTGCTGATCAACATCTACGACCTTATCATCGGCGAGGCATGCCGATTGGAGGATCGGTACATCGCCGGTCTTTCGCAGTCCGGAGGCGACCCCCAAAATGAAACTGCTGCTGGTTGATAACTACGATTCCTTTACCTGGAACGTCTTTGATCTCATCGCAAAGACAACCGGGGTCGAACCGCTTGTGGTCAAGAACGACCATCCCGATCCGCTGGACTATGACGCTTTTGACGCGATCATCCTGTCGCCCGGTCCCGGCCATCCCAAGAACGACGGCGATTTCGGCATCTGCCGCGACATCACCCGTCGCCGCGATCTTCCGGTGCTCGGCATCTGCCTTGGCCATCAGGGCATCTGTCACGAAAGCGGCGCCCGGGTGAGCCATGCGCCGACGCCCTGCCACGGCATCGTCGCAGAGGTGCATCACGACGGCGACAGCATCCTGCAGGGCATCGTCTCGCCCTTCCGCACCGTGCGCTATCATTCGCTGGCGGTGACGGACCTGCCGCCTAACTTCCGCGCGATCGCCCATGCCGAGGATGGGATCATCATGGCGGTGGCCGCCAACGACCGCCCGCATTGGGGCGTGCAGTTCCACCCCGAATCCATCTGCAGCGACTTCGGGGCCGAGATCATCCGCAATTTCGTGACGCTGGCCGCCGCGTGGCAGGCAGACACACACGCCGCCGCGCCCAAGATCCTGACCCGCCGGGTCCGCGCCGATTGCCAGCCGCAAGAGCTGTTCGATCTGCTCTATTCGGAAAGCGACACCGCGCTCTGGCTCGATAACGGCGGCCCGACGGCCGAGCACCGGTTTTCCTTCATCGCCGATCAGAACGGCCCGCTTTTCGAACACCTGAGCTATTGCGTGCACAGCCGCACCCTGACCCGGCGCGCGGGCGGGCAGCAGGACACGACGCTGGGCGTCGACCTCTTTACCTACCTCAGGGAACGTCTGGCGCAGCGCCGTCTGCCGGTGCCGGACGGCGTGCCATTCCAGTTCAACCTGGGCTACGCGGGCTATTTCGGGTATGAGCTTAAGGCCCTGACCGGCGCGCGACCGTGCCATCCGGCGTCCGTCCCGGATGCACAGCTTTATTTTGTCGATCGGCTGATCGGGTTCGACCACATCACCGGCGACTACTGGCTGCTGGTGCTCAGCGAAACCGCGCAGGATCGGCAGCAGGCGACGGACTGGCTGGACACGATCGAAAACGTGCTGACGGCGGCCAGCGGATCGGGGCTGGCGATGTTGGCGCGCGCGACGCCGGGGGCGGTGGGGGCCATTTCCTTCCGTCACGACCGCGAAGGGTATTACAGCCGGATCTCCAAATGCCTCGACAAGATTCACGAGGGCGAATCCTACGAGGTGTGCCTGACCAACATGGCGATGGCGTCCTGCCAGCTGCCGGGCATCGCGGTCTACCGGCGGTTGCGCAGCGTAAGCCCGGTGCCTTTCGGCGCCTTCATGCGCTTCGGCGATCTTCAGATCCTGTGCGCGTCGCCGGAACGGTTCCTGTCGGTCACCGCCGACGGCATGGCGGAATCCAAACCCATCAAAGGCACCCGCCCGGTGAAACCCGACCCGTTGGAAAACCAGGCGATGATCGACGACCTGCGCAGCAACGCCAAGGACAAGGCCGAAAACCTGATGATCGTCGATCTGCTGCGCAATGACCTGAGCCGGTGTTGCCAGGTGGGCAGCGTGCATGTCTCAAAACTTTTCGAGGTCGAATCCTATTCGCATGTGCATCAGCTTGTTTCGACCATCCGGGGGCAGCTGCGCGCCGAACAGACGGCGGTTGACGCGCTGCGCGCCACCTTTCCCGGCGGGTCGATGACCGGCGCGCCCAAGCTGCGCACGATGGAGATCATCGACAGCCTCGAGGACGGCGCGCGCGGCGTCTATTCCGGAAGCCTGGGGTATCTGTCGCTTTGCGGGGCGGCGGACCTCAACATCGTCATCCGGTCCATCGTGCTGGACAAGGGCGTGGCGACCTTCGGGGTCGGCGGGGCGATCATCGCCCTGTCGGACATCGACGAGGAATATGCCGAAACGCTGGTCAAGGCGCGCACCTCGGTCGAGGCGTTGGGCAGCGCCATCGCGCCCGAGACCGGTCCGGCGCGGGTGGGGTGAGAGGATGAAGACCGTCTTTGTCGGCGCGGGCTGCGTCGCCACCTGGCTGGCAGAGATTCTGCCCGAAACCCGGGACCGCGTGGCGCTGGACCCGGGGCCGGTGGCCGACGGGTTCCCCATGCCGGTCCTGCCGGTGGATGTTCTGAACCCGGGCGATGCGGCGGCCGCAGCCATCACCGGCGCTGATCTGCTGGTTCTCGCGGTTCCGGTGGACGTGGCGCTGGCGGTGCTGGACCGTTGGGGCGCGCATCTGAAAACGGGATGCGCGGTGATCGACACGCTGTCGACCAAAAGCCTTTTTGCCGAAAGGCTGGCCGAGCGTCTGCCGGGGCTAGGCGCTGCGGGGGTGAACCCGCTTTTCCGCCCGCAGCGGGGCCTGCCCGGGGGACGGGTACTTGCCACGGTCTACCGTCCGGATGCCAGGATCGCGCAAGCGTTCGACCACATCCGCGACTATGGATGCGATGTCGATGACATGTCCTTTGATCAGCACGACCGGATCATGGGCGCGGTTCAGGGGCTGACGCATATCACCGCGCTGGCGTTCGGTCAGGCGCTTCAGGCGATGGGGCCGCCGCCCGATACGGCGACCACGCCGCCTTATCGCTGCACGGCGGCGATCTTTGCCCGGCTTGTGTCGGGCGCGCCGCATATCCCGTGGGAGATCCAGCGCAACAACCCCTATGCAAACGCCGCGCGGCGGCAGTTGATCGACACGCTGGAACATCTGGACGCGCAGATCCTCGAAAATGATCAGGCGGGTTTTGCCCGGGATATCGTGGCGCTGCGTACCGATCCACGGTTGCGGGTCGATAAGGGCGCCGACACCGCCGCGCGCCTTTTCATCGCGTCAAAGGCGCCGGAGCCTGTCACGTCATAGGCGCCGAAGGCGTCAGATCCGGCGCACACCGGTTTGCGGGTCGAACACATGCGACTGGCCGTCCTGCACCGAAAACCGCAGCGGCGCGCCTGTCCTGAGCACCGTGTGCACCCCCGGCAGGCTGACGGTAAA
This sequence comes from Thalassococcus sp. BH17M4-6, assembly GCF_049323015.1. NCBI lineage: Bacteria > Pseudomonadati > Pseudomonadota > Alphaproteobacteria > Rhodobacterales > Roseobacteraceae > Thalassococcus > Thalassococcus sp. BH17M4-6. Next base: position 172,374 of record NZ_JBMPGU010000003.1, on the reverse strand, counting down.
GCTGTCGGGATGGTCGGGCAGGCGGCCATGCAGCAAGGTGTTGGCGCCCAGCGGTTCGGACATCTGCACGTTCAGCGCCAGCGGGCCATCGTCATCGGGGACCAGGTGTTCGGGCCGCACGCCGAACCTGACCGGCCCGTCCGGGCCCGCACCATCGGCAACCGGCGTGCCCCGGATCAGCACCTTGCCGCCTTTCACCTTGGCGTCCACCACATTCATCGACGGGCTGCCGATGAACTGCGCGGCGAAGAGCGTGCGCGGTGTCTCGTAAACCTCGAGCGGGGTGCCGACCTGTTCGGCGATCCCGGCGTTCATCACGATCATCCGGTCGGCCATTGTCATCGCCTCGACCTGGTCGTGGGTCACGTAAAGCGAGGTGATGCCCAGCTTGGCCTGCAACTCGCGAATCTCCAGCCGCATCTGTACGCGCAGCTTGGCGTCGAGATTGGACAGCGGTTCGTCGAACAGAAACACCGCCGGTTCGCGCACGATGGCCCGCCCCATGGCGACGCGCTGGCGCTGGCCGCCCGAAAGCTCGCGCGGCTTGCGGTCCAGCAGCGGCTCCAGCTGCAAGAGCTTTGCTGCCTCTTCGACCTTGGCGTTGATCCGGTCCTTGGGCAGTTTCGCGATCTTCAGCCCATAGCCCATGTTCTGACGCACCGACATATGCGGATAAAGCGCGTAGTTCTGGAAGACCATGGCGATGTCGCGGTCCATCGGCTCCTTGTCGTTGACCACCTGGCCGCCGATCAGCACCTTGCCGTCGGTCACGGTTTCCAGCCCCGCGACCATGCGCAGCAGCGTGGACTTGCCACAGCCCGACGGGCCGACAATGACGATGAATTCGCCATCCGCAATGTCCACGTCGATGCCGTGGATCACGTCGGTCCTGCCAAAGCTCTTCTTGACGCCCTGAAGCGTGACTGTCGCCATCTTTTATTTCTCACTGTCTACAAGGCCGCGGATGAAAAGCCGCTGCATGCCCACCACCACGATCACCGGCGGGATCATCGCCAGGATCGAGGTGGCCATGATCGTCGGCCAGTGGGCAAAGTCGTCGCCCGACGGGAACATCTGCTTGATGCCCATGACGATGGTATTCATCTCGGGATCGGTGGTGATCAGCAGCGGCCAGAGGTACTGGTTCCAGCCGTAGATAAAGAGGATCACGAACAGCGCGGCGATGTTCGTGCGGCTCATCGGGACGACGATATCCCAGAAGAACCGCATCGGGCGGGCACCATCCACCCGCGCGGCCTCGGCCAACTCGTCCGGGATGGTGAGGAAGAACTGCCGGAACAGAAAGGTCGCCGTGGCGCTTGCGATCAGCGGAAAGATCAGCCCGGAATAGCTGTTGAGCATGCCGAATCCCGCCACAACCTCGAACGTGGGCACGATCCGCACCTCGACCGGCAGCATCAGCGTCAGGAAGATCATCCAGAAGAAGAGGCCGCGACCGGGGAATTTGAAATAGACGATGGCAAAGGCCGAGAGCAGCGATATGGCAATCTTGCCCACGGCGATGCCCACGGCCATCACAAGGCTGTTGAACAGCATCGTTGCCACAGGCACGTTCACACCGGAAAAAAGCGCGTTGCGGTAGTTGATGAAGAACTGATCCCCCGGCCAGACCGGCATCGGCGGGCGGATGATTTCGGACTGGGTGACGGTCGATGCGACAAAGGCCAGCCAGATCGGGAAAAAGATCACCAGCACGCCCAGGATCATGAACACATGGGTCAGCCACAGCCCCGCGCCGCGCTTTTCGACCATGCCATGCGTGTCGCGCGCCATCAGTAGTGCACCCGCTTTTCGATGAACTTGAACTGCACCACCGTCAGCAACCCGACGACGATCAGCAGGATCACCGACTGCGCCGAGCTTGACCCCAGATCCTGCCCGACAAAGCCGTCGGAAAAGACCTTGTAGACCAGGATCGTGGTCGCCTGCTGCGGCCCGCCGCCGGTGATGGTGTGGATGACGCCGAAGGTTTCAAAGAACGCATAGACCACGTTCACCACCAGCAGAAAGAACGTCGTGGGCGACAGCAGCGGCAGCACGATGGTGAAGAACCGCCGCCAGAAATGCGCGCCGTCGATGGCCGCCGCTTCGATCACCGACCGGGGCACGGCCTGCAGCGCGGCAAAGAAAAACAGGAAGTTGTAGCTGATCCGCCCCCAGGCCGAGGCGACGACGACAAGGCCCATCGCCTCGTTGCCATTCAGAACGTGGTTCCAGTCATAGCCCAGCGTGCCCAGATACCACGAGATCACGCCGACCCGGGTGTTGAACATGAAAAGCCACAGCACGCCCGCCACCGCCGGGGCCACCGCATAGGGCCAGATCAGCAGCGTTCGGTAGACGCCCGATCCCTTGATCAGCCTGTCCGCAACGACGGCGAGGAACAGCGCCGGGATCATCGAGCAAAGCGTGACGAGGATCGAGAACACCGCCGTCGTCACGAAGGACGCGCGGTAGAACGGATCGCTCAGCAGGAATTCGAAATTCCCCAGGCCCACGAACTGTGACGACAGGCCGAACGGGTCGGGGATGAAGAGCGATTGCCAGATCGCCTGGCCCGCCGGGTAGAAGAAGAACACCGCCGAAATCACCACTTGCGGCGCGATCAGCAGCAGCGGCAGCATCCAGCCCTTGAATTTCACACGTTTTTCCATGCGCCGCCGTACTCCCTGTCAGAAGAAGGCCAGCACGAAGGCCAGCGCGCTCACCGCCGTCAGCCCGGCGGCGATGCGCCAGGGGGTGCGGACATCCGTTTCCGCCTCAACGAGCCGCGGCACCATGGTCGCGAAATAGCCCACGACACCCGACATCAACAGCAGCGCCAGCTTGGCCCAGAGCAGATCGGCGCGGACGCCGAAGACGGCGATCACCAGCATGCCCGCGCCCAGGGCGGCGAACGCCCCGCCCATGACCTTGTAAAGCGCGCCCAGGATCAGCACCGTCTCATCGGTGACCGACACGCCCGAAAGGATGTCGGCATGGTAGTCGATCGGCGGGATCGTTGTGATGTAGCGATACCCCATGGAGATCAGCGCGATCCCGACGAGGCTGTACAGAGCGACGGATACGGCAAGCATCGAAGCAATCCCCTGATCTGAAATGGATGACGCGCGCCCCGGGCCCCCGGGGCGCGCGCTGTGGTCAGGCTTAGCGGTTGGCGCTTTCAAACCGGCGCAGCAGCGCGTCGCCACGCTCCTTGGCGCTGTCCATGGCTTCCTGCGCGGTCTTGTCGCCCGCCCAGATCGCCTCGAGCTCTTCGTCGATGATGCCGCGGATCTGGTCGAAGGACCCCAGGCGGATGCCCTTGGAATTGGCCGTGGGTTCATTCGTGGTCATCTGGATCACCGCGATATCGGTGCCGGGATTTTCCTCGTAGAAGCCGGATTCGCGGGTGGCTTCGCCAGCGGCGGCGGTGATCGGCAGATAGCCGGTGTCCTGGTGCCACTGCGCCTGCACATCCGTGGACGACAGGTAGGCCAGGAATTCACCGACGCCCTTGTATTCCTCGGCCTCGTGCCCTTCGAGCACCCAAAGCGACGCGCCGCCGATGATGGTGTTCTGCGGCGCGTTGTCGACACCTTCCCAATAGGGCAGGGGGCGCACGTCGAAATCGAACTCTGCCTCGGCCTTGATGCCCGCATAGCCGGCCGAGCTTTCGGTGAAGAGCGCGCATTCACCCGACCGGAAATTCGCCCCGCCTTCGTTGCGGCGACCGGTGTAGATGAACTTGCCGTCCTTGGCCCATTCGCCCATCGCCTCCAGATGCGCGACCTGCGTTTCGCCGTTCAGCATCAGCTCGGTATCCAGACCGGCAAAGCCGTTTTCCTGGCTGGCGAACGGCACGTCGTGATAGGCCGACAGGTTTTCAAGGTGGATCCAGCTTTGCCACGCGGTCACGAGCGGGCAATCCTCGCCGCCTGCCTTGAGCGCGTCGAGCGTTTCGCCGACCTTCTGCCAGGTCGAAAGATCCGTGTCGGGGTCGACACCCGCCGCCTCGAACGCGTCGCGGTTCACCCAAAGCACCGGGGTGGAGGAGTTGAAGGGCAGCGATAGCATCTGACCGTCGGTGGTGGTGTAGTAGCCTTTGACCGCGCCGATATAGGCGTCGGGGTCGAAGGTCGCGCCGCTTTGCTCCATGACCTCGTAAACCGGGCGGGTGGCGCCCTCGGCGGCCATCATCGTGGCGGTGCCCACTTCGAAGACCATCAGGATATGCGGCTGTTCGCCCGCGCGGAACGCGGCGATCCCGGCGTTCAGCGTTTCGGAATAGTTGCCCTTGTGGCTCTGGACGACGGTGTAGGCGTCTTGGCTGGCGTTGAATTCCTCGACCTGCGCGGCGACAAGCTCGCCCAGCCGACCGGTGAAGGCGTGCCAGAACTGAATCTCGGTCTGCGCCTGTGCCGCCAACGGCGACAGGACCGTCCCGGTGGCCAAAAGCGTGGTGATGATTGATTTTTTCATGAATCCTCCATTGCACGGTAGGCCGTGCCTTTCCGACGCAGCCAGGGGGCTGCTGCCTCTCCCTAGTGACGGCAGGTTACAGGGGTGTGACCGCTTTGCAAGCGATGCGGGCGCAGACCGGCCGGCCGAATGGCGGCCGCCGGCGGTGGCCTCAGGTCGGGGCGGACAGACTGGCCAGTTGCCGTGTCAGCAGGGACGGATCGACCGGCTTCGAGACGATGGGCGTATCCGACAGGTGATCGGGAAGGCTGCCTTCGGCATAGCCGGTCAGGAACAGCACGGGGCATCCGCGCGCGCGCAGACGTGCGGCCAGATCGAAGGATTGCGCACCCGACAGGTTGACGTCAAGCACCGCGGTGTCGGGCATCTCGACCTCAATCAGCCGGTCGGCTTCGGCAATCGATCCGGCGGGGCCAATCACGCGCCAGCCCGCATCCTCAAGCTCGGCGGCAAGGTCCATCGCAACGATGGCTTCGTCTTCCAGTACCAGAACGGATTTTCCCATCAATCCTCGCCTCCACGGAGCTTGCATTCGATCTCGGCCACGAGACCATCGCGCGCATAATCGATCCGCGACCTGCCGCCAAGACTGTGCGACAGCGAGTCGGCGATCAGAACTGTGCCAAAGCCGGTCTGATCGGGCGGGTCGACCGGCGGCCCACCGATTTCGCGCCAATCCAGGCGCAGGCCGGGTTCACCGTCGATCTGCCGCTCTGTCCAGTCGATCTCGACCCGGCCGCCTTCGACAGAGAGCGCGCCGTATTTCGACGCGTTGGTGGCCAATTCGTGCAGCACAAGGCCCAGCCCGTGCGCCACGCTGGGCCCGACCTGGATGCGCGGGCCGGTGACCTGCAACTGGCGGTCCGCCTGGGACGCGTAAGGGCCGACCTGCGACGCGACCAGTTCGGCCACGGTGCCGTCGCGGCTTTCGAGATTGACCAGAAGGTCATGCGCGCGCGAAATCGCCCGAAGACGGCCCATGAAGCTTTGCTTGAAACTGTCCATGTCGGGGGCGTGGCGCACGGTCTGCGAGGCGATCGCCTGAATCGTGGCAAGCGAATTCTTCACACGGTGATTAAGCTCGCTGGTCAGCAGGGTGCGGCGCTCTTCCTTCTCAACGTCGGATGTCACATCGTAGTTGATGCCGATCATCGACGTGGGCTCACCGCTGCGGTTGTAGATGATGCGCCCCTTGCCGACGAACACCCGCTCGTCGCCATCACCATCGCCATCACCACGGCGGATCCGGAACTGGCTGTCGAAAAGCTTGCCGCTTTCCATCGCGCTGTCGAGTTCCTGAAGCACCCGGTCGCGATCCTCGGGCACGACGTAGCTTGCAAAGGTGGCAAGCGACGGTTTCGCGTCGAGCGGCGCGCCCAGAAGATCGAACATGTTCGGCGTCCAGCGCGATTCGTCGCCGCTGACCTGCCATTCCCAGGCGGCGATACCGGTGACCTCGTAGGTCAATTCCAGCCGCGCGGCATATTCCTGCATCCGCTGTTCGGCCCGGTGCCGTTCGGTGATGTCCTTGACCGTGCCGACCAGCCGCACGGCCTTGCCATCCTCGATGGTGACCGTGCCGTCGGCGCGGACCCAAAGCGGCGATCCGTCTGGTTGCATGACGCGGTATTCGGCGACGTATTTCCCGTCGCCGTCGGGGTCCAGGGCGGCATCGACGGCCGCCTGCGTGGCTGCACGGTCGTCCGGGTGCAGCCGGTCCATGAAGAGGTCGTAATCGACCTCGCGCCCCTCGGCCACGCTCCAGATTTCGCGCATCCGGTCGTCCCAGACGATCTTGCCGCTCTGGGGATAAAAGACATGCACGCCAAGCTTGCCAGCCTCGAGCGCCGCGGTCAGCCGCTCCTGGCTTTCGCGCAGGTCCAGTTCGGCCTGCTTGCGCCGGGTGATGTCGAAAAAGGTGATGATGCAGCCGTCAAGCCGGTCGTCGATGCGGCGATAGGGCCGCACGCGCACCTGAAAGCATTCACCGGTGGCGGGTTTGGGAATCTCCCGGTCGACGACCTGCAACGTCTCTTCGACGCGGGCCACGTCCTCGACCAGTTCGGGATAGTCGAGCTGCCATTTCAGGTCGGTGACCCGGCGCCCGATATCGCGGTCGTCGATATGCAGGATGGTTTGCGCGGTGCGCGTGAACCGCCGCACGATCAGGCCCGGCGCCAGGATCAGCTTGGCGATATCGGTGCTGTCGAGCACGTTCTTAAGGTCGGAATTCACCTCGTTGAGTTGGGTGTTGTTCTCGGTCAGCTCCGCATTGATGGTTTCGAGCTCTTCGTTGATGGACTGCAGCTCTTCGCGAGACGTCTCGAGCTCTTCGTTCGAGCTTTGCAGTTCCTCGTTCATCGACAGCAGCTCTTCGTTGGCGCTGCGCAATTCCTGCTCGGCGACCGCGTGCCCGGCTTCGGACACGTTGAGCCGTCGGCGGACCTTGGCAAGCTCGTCCTCTGCCGCCTGAACGGTATCTGAGGTTGCGGACGCGCCGCGGCCCGCATCGACGTCTGCGCGCTCGACAGGCTGGATCACGATCATCGTGTCGCCCTGGGAAAACGGCAGCGCTTCGGCGGTAACCCGCACGGTGGGCGCCGCGCCTTCAAGCGTCAAGGACACGACGTCGGCGGCCGATCCCCCGTCGTCGCGGACCTGCGCCAGAAGCGGCCGGACCACCGACCGGATCTCGAGCGACAGCAGATCCTCGAGCCGGGCCGACAGCACACCCTTGGCCGGACGTATGTAGGGCCCGAGCGTTCCCGAAAGATAGCTGACCTCGTCGGCGGAATTGACCACAAAATAGGGCGGCGAATGTCGCGTGAGAAAGAACTGGTCGATCTGGCTCTCGTAGTCCGGCATGATCGGAGGGGCCTCGAACTGCGATGTGTCGGTGGTGTCGATATGCCTTTGCGGCATCAGGCTTTGCGGCGGGCGGCGCCCGGTCAGCGCCGAAAACCCGACCGTGACGGCATCGTTGCGCCGGTAGATCCGGTGATCCCGCGACACGGGTGTGAAAAAGTTGCCCCGACCATCGACCGACTCCGACGGTCCGAGAAACAGAAACCCGGAGCGGCGCAGCGCGTAATGGAACCGTGGCATCACCGCGTTTTGTCCGTCAGCATTGAGATAGATCAGCAGGTTGCGGCAGGAGATGAAGTCGATCCGCGAAAACGGCGGGTCGCGCAGCAGATTGTGCGGCGCAAAGGCCACCTTTTCGCGCAGCCGCGTGCTGATCTGGTAATGTCCCTGGTGCGCTGTGAAATACCGTTCGATCAACTCTTCGGGCATCTTTTCAAGCGTGGCATCCGAATACATGGCCGACCGCGCGTGCCGCAGGCTGTTGAGGTCGATATCGGTGCCGAAAATCTGCAATTCGCGCCGGTCGTCGGCTTTGCGCAGCGCCTCGGAAAACAGGATGCCGATGGAATAGGCTTCCTCTCCGGTTGCGCATCCGGGCACCCAGATGCGGAAACTGTCCTGATCGCGGGCCAGCAGCGGTGCGATGACCTCATCGGTGAGCGCCGCAAAGGAGTCAGGATCGCGGAAAAAGCGTGTGACGCCGATCAGGAAATCCTGCAACAGGCGCGTGCGTTCATCGGGTTCGCGCCGCAGCCGCGACAGGTAGCCGTCGATGTCGGGCTGAAGCTGCAGCATCATCCGCCGTTCGATCCGGCGCACCAGCGTGCCGGGCTTGTAGCTCGAAAAGTCCTGGCCGTCCTGGGTGTTGAGCAGGTCGAGCACGTCGCCAAGCCGCGACTCGATCGAGGCAAAGGCGCGGTCCTCGCGGTGCCCGTTGCGTAAGTCGTCACGGTGGTTGAGCAAGGAGATCAGGTTGGCGGGCACATCGCCGGGGGGCAGCCGGGCATCGACCACGCCTGTGGCCGCAGCGCTGTCGGGCATGCCGGGAAACCGTGCCGAGGCGGATTCCTGCACCAGCGCGATGCCACCGCCGGTCTTGATCGCCTTCAGGCCCAGTGTTCCGTCGGTGCCGGTGCCCGACAGGATCACGCAACTCGCCGTTTCGCCATAGGCTTGCGACAGCGAGGTCAGAAAGTTGTCGATGGGGGTGCGCACGCCCTTGCGCGTGTCGCGGGGGACAAGGCGAAAGCGGTCGTCGGCGATTTCCAGCGACGGACCGGCGGGAATGACGAAGATGCAGTCGGGGGCGATCTGCATCCCGTCCTTGATCTTGCGGACCGGCAACGCCGTGTGAGAGGCAAGCAGTTCGTCCATGATCGACGGATGATCGGGCGACAGGTGCTGCACGATCACGAAGGCAAGCCCGCTGCGCTCGGGGATTGCTGCGACCATTTCGTTCAGCGCCTCAAGCCCGCCCGCAGACGCGCCGATCCCGACGACGCCCCTGATTTTTGTATCGCGTGTCACACCATCCCCGGTACGCAAGTCGTAGGTTTACACTTGCACGGCCTAGCCACCGCCCGAAGCGATGTCGCAGGCCTTAAACCCAGAAGAATGTGTCTGACCCCGCCGCTGTCAAGGGGTGTTCGGAAACATCCCCGAAAAGATGAGGGCGGAATGCATCTATTTCCAGCGTCGCCGGGTGGTGCGCCCGTCGAGAGCCGCTGCGCTGGGTCTGCGAGGCTCTGCAAGATCCGATCTCACGCTACAGGAGCGACAGTTTGCAAGAGACCGCGAAACGCCCACCCGAACACCGGTCGGGAAGGGCATTTAGGCGTCAGTTGGCAGTCATCCACAACTTATTGAGTAGATCGGCCAAATATAGCTTTACAGACCCACCTTGGCGCAGGCACCATATTTGGTAAGGGTCGCGGGATCAGCCCCTGACCCTTGAGCAGGCACCTAGCGATTGGGACACTGCCAGGCCCGGTCGCTACACAACAACAGAGGTGGCGCCATGGCCCTGTCCGAGCAGTTTCTGGAAGACGACATTCATCCCATCGACATCGTCGAACATCTGGCCGAACACCATGACTGGGATTTCGACCGCATCGCCGACGACCAGATCGCCATGGCGGTCGAGGGGCAGTGGCGGACCTACTCCATCACTCTGGCCTGGTCGGGCTACGACGAAACCCTGCGGATGATCTGCACCTTCGAGATGGAGCCGCCCGAAGACCGGCTTCCCGCGCTCTACGAAGGGCTCAACGCCGTCAACGACCAGTGCTGGGCCGGAGCGTTTTCCTTCTGGGCGGAACAGCAGCTCATGGTTTATCGCTACGGCCTTGTCCTGTCGGGCGGCAACGTCGCCAGCCCCGAACAGATCGACACGTTGATCAGCGCCGCGGTGATCAGCGCCGAGCGGTATTATCCCGCTTTCCAATTGATGATCTACAGCGACCAGTCCCCCCGCGATGCGCTGCAGGTCGCCATTGCAGAAGCGTACGGGCGCGCGTAATCCTCCTCCCTGACGTGCGTCGGAAGGGACCGGGCGACCGGTCCTTTCCTCTGTGCGGCCACCGGAAAAGGGAGCGGGACCAATGAAAGACACAGACATCGCGCGCCGGGGGCTGGTGCTTCTGGGTTGTGGCAAGATGGGGTCGGCCATGCTCGAAGGCTGGTTGAACCGGGGTCTGCCCAACGCATCGGTCTGGGTTCTGGACCCGCAACCGTCGGACTGGCTGCAATCAAGCGGTGTGCATCTGAACGACGGTCTTCCCGACGATCCGGCGGTGGTCCTGATCGCGGTCAAGCCGCAGATGATGGGCGATGCGCTGCCGGGCCTGCAGGCACTTGGCAACGGTGCGACGCTGTTCGTGTCGGTGGCGGCGGGTATTCCGATTGCGACCTACGAACGGCTGCTGGGCAGTGACACGCCGGTGATCCGCGCCATGCCCAACACGCCCGCTGCGGTGGGGCGCGGCATCACCGCGATCATCGGCAACGCCCGCACGGATGCGAAACAGATGGACCAGGCCGAACTGCTGCTGTCCGCCGTGGGCGAGGTTGTGCGGCTTGATGACGAGGCGCAGATGGACGCGGTCACCGGGGTCAGCGGGTCGGGCCCGGCCTATGTCTTTCACATGATCGAATGCCTGGCCGCGGCGGGCGAGGCCGAAGGCTTGGCCCCCGACCTCGCGCTGCAACTGGCGCGGGCCACCGTGGCGGGCGCGGGCGCGCTTGCCATGGCGGGCGAGGATCCGGGGCAATTGCGCAAGAACGTGACCAGTCCGGGGGGCACCACGCAGGCGGGACTCGAGGTGCTGATGGATGAAGAGAACGGCCTGCCGCCGTTGATGCGCGCCACGGTGCGGGCGGCGGCGGCGCGCTCCAAGGCGCTGGCCGATGGCTGAGATCACGTTCGACGATTTCCTGGCCGTGGACATCCGCGCGGGCCGGGTGGTCCGGGCCGAACCCTTCCCCGAGGCACGCAAGCCCGCGATCAAGATGTGGATCGATTTCGGCCCCGAGATCGGCGAGAAGAAAACCAGTGCCCAGGTGACCGTGCATTACACCCCCGAAAGCCTGATCGGGCGGCAGGTGATGGCGGTGGTGAATTTCCCACCCCGCCAGATCGGCCCGTTCATGTCCGAGGTGCTGGTGCTGGGCGTCGCGGACGAAGACGGCGCCATCGTCTTGCTGGCGCCGGATCTCGACGTACCGCCGGGCGGGCGTATGCACTGACGGGGCGGCCTTGCACCTGCGACTGTCGTCGCGATTTTTGAGTTTATCGGCAAGATGAAGCCGGGGCATCGCTCTCGGTGGCGCAACGTTGCGCTTGACCCGGTGCGACCTCTGGGGTGTGGTCGGGGCCACGCGAGGAGGAGCCGATGTTTCAGCCAGCCATCACCGGAAGCGGTGTGTTCACGCCGCAGCAGGTCATCACCAATGACGAACTGGTCGCGGCCTTCAACGCCTACGCCACGCGGTTCAATGCGGAGCATGCCGAGGCCATCGCCGTCGGCGAGGTGGAACCGATGGGCCCGTCAAGCGCGGAGTTCATTCTGTCGGCATCCGGCATCGAACAGCGCTACGTGATGGACAAGACCGGCGTGCTGGACCCTGACCGCATGTATCCGGCACTGCGCCAGCGCAGCGATGACGAACCGGGGATCATGGCGGAAATGGCGCTGGATGCCTGCGGCAAGGCCTTGGCGGCGGCGCGGCGCGCGGCAGAGGAGGTCGATCTGGTGATCTGCGCCGCATCGAACCACGAACGCGCCTATCCGGCCATCGCCATCGAGATACAGCAACTCTTGGGCGCGGGCGGCTTTGCCTTCGACATGAACGTCGCCTGTTCATCGGCCACCTTCGGCATTCAGGCGGCGGCGGACATGGTGCGCGCGGGATCGGTGCGCTGCGCGCTGGTGGTCAACCCCGAGATCTGCTCGGGCCATCTGGAATGGCGCGACCGGGATTGCCATTTCATCTTTGGCGATGTCTGCACTGCGGTGGTGATCGAGCGGGCCGAGGATGCGACAGGCGCGCATTTCCTCATCCATTCGACGCGCTGCGCCACGCAGTTTTCCAACAACATCCGCAACAACAACGGCTTTCTGCGCCGCACCCGGCCCGACGGCGTGGCCGACCGGCGCGACATGCAGTTCATGCAGAACGGGCGCAAGGTCTTCAAAGAGGTGCTGCCGCTGGTGTCGTCGCATATCGGCGCGCATCTGCAAGATCAGGGCTGGACGGCGGCGGACCTTCGGCGGCTGTGGCTGCACCAGGCGAACAAGAGCATGAATGACTTCATCGGACGCAAGGTGCTGGGCCGCGTGCCGGACCCCGGTGAACAGCCCAACATCCTGCAGGATTACGCAAACACCTCCTCTGCCGGGTCGATCATCGCCTTTGCAAAGCATTCCGACGATCTGTCGCCCGGCGACAAGGGGGTCATCTGTTCCTTTGGGGCCGGCTATTCGGTGGGGTCGGTCCTGCTCGAACGGGCCTGAGACGGGCGGCAGGCCGCCGCTGCCTTCGTAACAATTTGGCAACATCCAGCCCGTATCAGGGCGGTTGAGCGGACGGGAAGTGCGTGAAAGGCCGCTTGGCGCTATGCTGCCGCCACGAGCAAAGCCATTCCGCAACACGACCCGACGGCAAACGCCGGGCGCTCAACGTGGGATGGCAGAGATGAGGCAGAGCAGATGCAGAACACACGACGCAATTTCATTGCGGCAGGTGCCGCGTTCCTTGGTACCGCCCCCTTCGCGGCCCAAGCCGCAAGTCCGCGCAGCAAGGTCCGTTTGCCGCGCAAGTTCCGCCCGCAGGATGTGAAGATCAAGACCAACCTGCCGGTCGGCACGATCTACGTGAACAAGCAGGATCATTTCCTGTACCTGATCACCGGCGATGGCGAGGCGCGCCGCTATGGCGTGGCCCTCGGGGCGGTGGGCCGCAATTTCGAAGGCACCGCCGTGATCGCCCGCAAGGCCGAATGGCCCAGCTGGATCCCGACCCGGAACATGATCGAGATGGAGCCGGAGGTGTATGGCCCCTTCGCAAGCGGTCTGCCGGGCGGGCACCCCGAGAACCCGTTGGGCGCGCGCGCGCTTTATATGTATGTCAACGGGCGCGACACGTACTACCGCATCCACGGCACCCACCTGCCGCACACCATCGGGATGAAGTTTTCCAGCGGATGTATCCGCCTGACCAACGAACACGTCAGCGAACTTTATGACATGGTGCCGGTGGGCACGAAGGTGATCGTCGCCTGATCGTCCTCAGGGCGCGCCCATGGCGGCGCGCCAGTGGCGGCGGCATAGCGAGACATAGGTTTCATTGCCGCCGATCTGCACCTGTTCGCCGTCCTGCACAGGTGTGCCCGACGCATCCTGCCGGATCACCATCGTGGCCTTGCGCCCGCAATGACAGATCGTGCGCACCTCGCGCAGGTCGTCGGCCAGCGCCAGCAGCGTGGCAGAGCCCGGAAACAGCGCGCCGCGGAAATCCACCCGCAGACCGTAGCACATCACCGGCACATCCAGATCGTCGACCACCCGGGCCAGCTGCCAGACCTGGTCGGCGGTCAGAAATTGCGCCTCGTCGACGAAGGCGCAGGCGACGGGACCCTGCCGCAGACGCTGGCTGAAATGGTCGAAAAGATCGGTATCGGTGTCAAAGGTGTCGGCGGCGCGGCCCAACCCGATGCGCGACCCGATGCGCCCCTCGCCCGCGCGCTGATCGACCGCCGCGGTCAGCAGATAGGGTGTCATGCCGCGTTCTTCGTAATTATGCGCAGCCTGCAACAGCAAGGTCGATTTGCCGGCGTTCATCGTGGAATAGTGAAAATAGAGCTTTGCCATGGGCCGTTCATGCCGCAGCGGCCGCGCCTTGCCAAGGGCAAGGCGCAGGTCCGGGGGCTGCGCGCAACTGCGTGAGTGACGTGCCGCGGGAAACGACGGGTTCCGCGCCATCCGGCAACGCGGTGGGACCCCCGGCGAACGGGGCGGGCTGCCCCGGGGGATCGCGCCCGGGATCCCACCGCTTTGAACCGGACCTGCCCGCAGCTGCCACGCCATGCGGCTTTGCCCCCCAACGGCAAACGCGGGAACAGGCCCCAACCTGAACCGGCCAACGGGATGGCCGACCACTCGTATGCCCAAAACCGTGGGCTTGCTTTATAAATGACATTTGATTGCAGAGTGATTAATGGGAAAGGGTCGCGGGCTTTCCCCGGACGGACTGGACAGATCAGGAGAGGGCATCAATGTCGAGTGTCGCGCGGTATCTGAAAAAGCACACCGAGGCGCTGGTCAAGGACGTCGGTATCGAAGCCGCGTGCAAGCTGACCGGCAAATCCAAGGCCACGCTGGGGCGCTACTATTCCGACTACCCCGAACATGCCGAACGCTTCATGCCGGTGGACGCCGTGGCCGCTCTGGAAGAGGCCGCCTCTTATCCGCATATCACCGCCGCACTGTCGGAGTTGAAGGGGATTTCCCTGTCCTTCGAGGATCGCCGCAAGAATGATCGCTCTGGCGGCGTCAATTCGGACGTCATCGCGCTCAGCCAGCGTTTTGCCATGCTGATGGGCGAATATCACACCTCGATCGAGGATGGTGTGATTTCCGCCAACGAGGCGCGGCGCCTGCTGAAGGAAACGCTCGAGCTGCAGCGCGTTCTGATCGACATGAAACTGCATCTGGAGGAAGAAACTGTTTGAGAGCGACGGACCCGAGCGGCGCCCGCTTGTCCAGGCAGAGAGGTACACACCTGAGCTGTTGCAGGCCTTCCTGCTGGAACTGGAGGCGACCGAACGGTCGCTGGACGTCTGGCGGCTGATCGTGGCCCTGGGGCAGCGGGTCCAGCTGCCGTTTGTCGATTTCATCTCGGCCAGTTCCTACAAGGACTGGAAGAAGACGCTTTTCATCCGCACCTCCTACGACAGCCGCTGGCTGCAGGAAATCAACGAAGACCCCGAGCTTCGTCGCTGGAGCTACTTTCGCAACCACGCCATGCATTACCTTACCCCGGTCATGGTCGGGCTGGAGTTCGTCGAGGAATACCGCCACATTCCCGAACGCCGGGTGGCGGTTCTGAAAAAGGCGGCAAGCCACGGTCTGCGGGCGGGCTTTTCGGTGCCGCTGCGCCACGTCGCCCCGCCGCAGTCGGCGCTCATCACCTATTCCGGGGATCATTCCCGGCGCGAGATGCAGGCGATCATCCGCGCCCATGGCTGGACGCTCAACACCGCCGCGATCATGGCGCATCAGCGCTATGTCATGTTGTTCGCGCAGGAATTTCCCGAGCGTAACAAGATCACCGACAAGCAGCTTGAACTGCTCAAGCTGATCGGCAGCGGGCTGCAGGACAAGACCATCGCGGCGCAGCTGGATATCTCGATCTCGGCGGTGCGGCAGCGGATGAACGCGCTCATTCAGAACACCGGCATGTCGTCGCGGGCGGAACTGGCGGCGCTTGCGATGTCGATGGGCGTGCTGCCTGACCCGTTCAACCGGCCCGAACAGCACGAGGAAACGCTGGTCGAAATCGACAATGTCGGCACCCGCATCCTGCGCAGCCCGCTGGACGCACCGCCCTGAGCCGTGGCCGATGACCTGGACCCCGCAACGAAAAAAGGTGCCCGGATATCGGGCACCTTCGCTTTCTGAAATGGCGTAGCAATAAGCATTTTCCCCAAGCGGGGCATCTGATGGGCTTATGACACGAAAAGGGGCGCTCTTTCAGATGGTTGCGAAGCGTACCGTCACGTATCAATATCCGGTTTGTCTTTGGGCTCCCCCCGTAAAACTGACCGTCCCAACGTCTTTAGAATAGCGCGTTTGTTTCCCTATGTCAGGTCAACGTAAAGGCAACTGCGCGCTATCGACGCATCAATCCTTGCAGGTTTCGGACTTTGACCTGTCATTATCTGCAGGTCAAAAGCCTGATCTTGGGTGCATGTTTACCGTTTGGTCAGCTTTCGGGCGATTCCTCGGGCCTGAGTCGCCGCGCCTGCGGCGTCAGCCCTGCGACAAGCGCCCCCAGAGATCGTACTCCCCTGCCTCGTCCACCGTTACCGGGACGATGTCGCCGGGGCTCAGCCCCTGGTGCCCTTCGTCGATGAAGAGGTTGCCGTCGATCTCGGGCGCGTCGGCCATGGTCCGGCAGGTGGCGGCGTCCTCCTCGACCTCGTCGACGATGACATGCAGGGTCTGGCCGACCTTCGCTTCGAGCTTCGCCTCCGAAATCTCCTGCGCCTTGGCCATGAACCTGTCCCAACGGTCCTGTTTGACCTCGGGCGCGACGTGATCGGGCAGGGCATTCGACCGCGCGCCTGCGACGTTTTCGTATTGAAAGCAGCCGACGCGGTCGAGTTGCGCCTCGTCCAGCCAGTCCAGCAGGGTCTGGAACTCCTCCTCCGTCTCGCCCGGGTAGCCGACGATGAAGGTCGACCGCAGGGTGATGTCGGGGCAGACGGCGCGCCAGGCGGCGATCTCGTCCAGCGTGCGGGCGCTGGCCGCGGGCCGCGCCATGCGCCGCAGCGTGTCGGGATGGGCATGCTGGAACGGGATGTCGAGGTAGGGCAGAACGCCGCCCCCAGTGCCTCTCACCCCTTCCATCAGCGGGATCAGGTCGCGCACATGCGGATAGGGATAGACGTAATGCATCCGCACCCAGGCGCCCAGACTGCCCAGATCGCGCGCCAGATCAAGGATTGGCGCCTTGCTCTCGCGGTCCTTCCAGTCGGTCCCGTAGGCGCTGGTGTCCTGGCTGATCACCAGCAGTTCGCGCACGCCGCTCTCAACCAGCTTTTCCGCCTCGCGCATCACCGCACGCTGCGGTCGGCTGACCAAACGGCCACGCATGTCCGGGATGATACAGAACTTGCATTTGTGGTTACAGCCTTCGGAAATCTTCAGATAGCTGTAGTGCCGCGGGGTGAGCTTCACTCCGGCGGCGGGCATCAGGTCGATAAACGGATCGGGGTCGGGCGGCACGGCGGCATGCACCGCATCAAGCACCTGTTCGTACTGATGCGGCCCGGTCACCGCCAACACCTTGGGATGGGCGCCGGTGATATAGTCGGGCTCCGCCCCCAGACAGCCGGTGACGATGACGCGGCCGTTCTCGGCCAGTGCCTCGCCAATGGCATCAAGGCTTTCGGCCTTGGCACTGTCGAGAAACCCGCAGGTGTTGACGATCACCGCATCGGCCCCCGCATAGTCGGGCGACACGCCATACCCTTCGGCGCGCAGGCGGGTGAGGATGCGTTCGCTGTCGACCAGCGCCTTGGGACAGCCAAGGCTGACCATGCCGATGGTGGGCTGGCCCACGCGGCGGGCGTCGGTGAGGCTGGCACGGGCAAGATCGGGGCGCAGGGAAGGGGGATTCTGGGACATGCCGCGTCTTACCCCCGCGCGGACCAAAGGCAAAGGCCTTGTTCACCGACTGCCAGACCGGTTCGAACTGGTCGCTGACGCGAGACGGTCTATCTCCTGAGTTGGTAACGAGGGGATCGGTTTGGAACAGGCAGACGAATTGCTGAGAGATATCAGCCCGGTGCAGATCGTACTGGATCAGATGCGCGGGTTGATCGAAGGGGCTATCGGGCTGATCCCGTCACTGGTCGCAGCACTGGTGATCCTGATCATCACATGGCTGGTCGCCTGGGCCGCATCCAGCCTGACCGCCCGCCTGCTGCGCCGGTCCAAGGCGCGCCCTTCGCTGATCGCGGCGATGTCCAAGGTGATCAGCATCCTCATCTGGCTCCTGGGCCTGCTGATCGCCATGACGGTGGTCTTTCCCAACCTCACGCCGACCAAGCTTTTGACCGGCCTTGGCATCGGGTCGATCGCCGTGGGCCTTGCCTTCAAGGACATCTTCGAGAATTTTCTGGCCGGTTTCCTGATCCTGCTGCGCAAACCGATGCGCATCGGCGACGACATCGAATGCGAAGGGCTGTCCGGGCAGGTCGAACATATCTCTTTGCGGGACACGTTCCTGCGCAAGCGGTCGGGCGAACTGATCCTGGTGCCCAATTCTTACCTCTTCAAGAATCCGGTGCGGATCCTGACCGACAAGACGCTGCGCCGTATCACGGTCATCATCGGTGTGGCCTATGGAGAGGATGTGGATGCCTCCCGCGATGTGATCGCTCAGGCCATGGCGCCGGTCGCGGGCGACGAGAGCGACCGCGAGGTGCAGGTCTTTGCCTACGAGTTCAACTCGTCCTCAGTGGATTTCATGGTGCGCTGGTGGGCAAAATCCGCACCGGTCGACGAGCATAAAAGCCGTGACCGCGCGGTTTCCGCGATCAAGCGTGCTCTGGACGAGGCTGGTATCGAGATACCGTTCCCCTACCGCACGCTGACCTTCAACGAACCGCTGCCGCTGCGGGATGATCGCGACGACGCGGACAGCTAAGCCGACACCCGTCGCAGGACAGGGTCAGCGGCGGCGGTCGCGGCGGGCGCTCATCGGCTGGAAGGCGACGCCCACATGCGCCTCGCAATAGGGTTTACCTTGCTGCACCGGCAGACCGCAGAACCAGAAATGTTCGGTCGCGGGGTCGCCCACGGGCCATTTGCAGGTCCGTTCGGTCAGTTCCATCAGCGACAGCTTCTTGGCCTTCTTCTCGATCTCGTTGACCTTGGCCAGCGCTTCGGGGCTGATCTCGTTGGCCGAGGGCTGCGGCGGCAGCGGCTGACCGGCGGGGATGATCGCGCGGCGCGCGGGCGCGGGCTGCGCCGACTTCGTCTCGAGCACGGGTTCGGGCGTCTGCGGGCGCGCCGCTTCGGTCTTGGGCTGCGGCTTGGGCTTGGCTTCGGCCTTGGGCGCGGCGGCGGGCTTGTTCTCGGCCTTGGGCGGGGCTGCGGCGGCAGCGGGGGCGGGGGTCGCGCCCGCGCGGTTCGACAGGCCCAGCCGGTGCACCTTGCCGATGACCGCGTTGCGGGTCACGCCGCCCAGTTCCTTGGCGATCTGGCTGGCGGACTGGCCTTCGCCCCACATTTTCTTGAGCATCTCGACGCGTTCGTCAGTCCAGGACATGGGTCACCCTCAGTGAAAAAGCGGCCCGTGCAGGGGCCGCCTGAAATTTCTCTCGTGCGCCCTATTCTAATCACTCTACCCCGAGTTACAAGCGGGGCACATGCCGAACGGAGCCGATATGACCGACACACCCGCCCCTTTCCCGCCGCAAGAGCGCCGTTTCGGCCGCGTCAACTGGCTTGGCCTCTTCACGCTGGCCGAACGCGAGGTGCTGCGCTTTGCGAATGTCTGGACCCAGACGCTGCTGGCGCCGCTGGTCACGGCGGGGCTGTTCCTGGTGATCTTCACCATCGCCATCGGCCCACAGCGGGGCGAGGTGATGGGCGTGGCCTTCACCACCTTCATCGCGCCGGGCATCCTGACGATGACGGTGATCCAGAATGCCTTCGCCAACACCTCGTCCTCGATCGTGATCTCGAAGGTGCAGGGCAACATCGTCGACACGCTGATGCCGCCACTCTCCGGCGCGGAACTGGTGCTGGGGTACCTCGCGGGCGGTGTGGCGCGCGGGCTTTTCGTCGGGGTCACCATCGCGGTGGCGCTGGCGCTGTTCCTGGGGATCGTTCCCGCGCATCCGCTGATCGCTCTGGGATTCATCGTGCTGGGTGGTGCGTTCATGTCGGGGCTGGGGATGCTGGCCGGCGTCTATGCCAACAAGTTCGATCAAATGGCGGCGATCACCAATTTCATCGTGACGCCGCTCGCCTTTCTGTCGGGCACCTTCTATTCGGTGCAGGCGCTGCCCGCGGGCCTGCGCGAGATCACCCACGTGAATCCGGTCTTCTACATCATCGACGGGGTGCGCTACGGCATCATCGGCGTCAGCGACAGCCCGCCGCTGCGGTCGTTCCTGGTGGCGGGCGGGGCCACGGTGCTGGTGCTGCTGGTGGCCTGGCTGATGTTCCGACGGGGCTACCGGCTCAAAGCCTGACGCCGGGCCAGAGGCCGGGAAAGGCCGGGGGCCAGCCCCCGGACCCCCGAAGTATTTCGGGGCAGATGAAGAGCGTTGGCGATTCTAGGGGGGTGGGCGATGACCGGTATCCGGCGCCGCGGGGCCCGGTTCCTGAGCAGAGATTAGGCACGCACCGGGATCAGTTGTTGCACCACGCCGACCGCGACAAGGTAGATCGACGTCACCACAAGCCCCCAGTGCGCCCAGCTTTGGGGGTGGAAATCCACCCAGGCGGCCCAGCCCGCGAAGAAGGTCCAGGCGAGCGCTATGGGCAACGACAGGCTGCGCCAGCGCTCTGTCCGGACCGGGTGGATGAATTTCAGTGGCAGGAACATCGCCACCGCCAGCACCGCGACGAGGCCGAGGATCACATAGAAATTCGGCGTCAGCGCGAACATCACCAGCACCATCATGTTCCAGCAGCCGGGGAAACCCTGAAAGGAATTGTCTTCTGTTTTCATGCGGTTATCGCAGAAATACATGGCGCTGGCAAAGGTGATCAGGATGATCGCGGCCCAGCCTGTCCATCCCGGCAACAGGCCTGATTGAAACAGCGCAAAGGCCGGAATGAAGACGTAGGTCAGGTAATCGATGATCAGGTCGAGCAGCACGCCGTCAAAGCGCGGCGCGTTGCTTTTGACGTCGTATTTGCGCGCCAGCGGGCCGTCTACGCCGTCCACCGCAAAGGCCACGACGAGCCAGAGGAACATGATCGACCATTGCTCTTGCGCGGCGGCAAGCAGGGCCAGCATTGCAAAGACCGCCCCGGTGGCGGTCAGAAGATGAACGAAGAGGGCCTTGCCGTGTGCTGTCATTCGTCCGTCATGGCCGAAATGCCAAAGCGATGCAAACCCGACACCGGCCAGTCAGGGCCTCGGGGCGCCAAGTGTGGATTATTTGCAAAACCGGACCGCCAGCCGTCAAGCCACCAAGCCAAGCGTCGCATCGGATGCGGTGCCCTCGTATTTGTCGCGCGGCGGCCAGGGTCGGTCCTGCCAGGGCGGGGTGAAGGTAAAGCTCGACGTGTTGCGGCCCTCTGGCAGCGCCCCGTTGCCCGCGCCCAGGGCATAGTCGTAATAAAGCTTCACGATCTCTTCCTCACAGACCTGCGCGGTTGCCGGATGCGCCATGCAGGCCTCTTTCCAGGCCCGAACCCGCGCAAAATCGTCGGTCTTGGGAATATCGAAATCCTCATAATATTGCAGGAACCAGAAGCGTTTGAAGATCGGCGTGAACACCGCCTCTGCCAGTCCGAAGTCGTCGAACAGGAACGGGCCGGTGGGGCTTTCGGCGCGCAGGAAATCCTCGATCTCGCGGTAAAGGCCCAGCAGCTTTTCGACATGCGCGGCGCGGGCATCACGATCCTGGTTCATGACAAAGAGGTATCCCGCCATCGTCAGAGGCCCCTCTTTCGCGATCAGCATGGTTTCCAGCGCATGTTCCGCCGGGTCATCACGGCGCAGCGGTCGGCCCGGAAGGCTTTCGTCCAGAAACCGCAGGATGATGAGGCTTTCCTTCAGGATTCGACCCGAGGGCGTTTCCAGCACCGGCAGTGCGGTGGTGCCCCGCGTCTTGGCCAGCAGCGAAGGGTCGCGCGGCTTGGTGATATCGACGACCCGAAAGGTCACCGCATCTCGCTGGCCACGCAACGCCAGAAGGATTTCGAGCCGCTGGGAAAACGGACAGACCGGTATGTGATAGACGATATGTTTCGGGCTCATGCCGCGTGCTCCGCCGTTGGGGGCCTTCAGAGCCCTTTATACTCGGCTGAATACTGGCAAAAAATCGCGCGGCTGTCGATCCGGACCCGGAGGCTGACGTTTTGTCAGGCTGTCAGATGCCCCGCCCCCGTGCCGGTGATCCGGGTGGTGACGATTGCGCCTTCGGTTTGCGGCGTGGCAAAGCGCACTTCGGTGAACTGTTCGGTCCGGCCCATCTCGGGCGATTCCATCAGTACCCGGTGCGTGCGACCGACCTGCGCCGACAGGTGCCTTGCGACGGCGGCGGAGCCTGCCGCGCGCAGGCGCGCGGCGCGCGCCTTGATGGTGCCGCCATCGACCTTGCTGGGGATCTTCGCCGCAGGCGTCCCGGGCCGGGCGCTGTAGGGAAAGACGTGCAGCCACGTCAGATCGCAGTCCTCGACCAGCTTCAGCGAGTTTTCGAAATGCGCTTCGGTCTCTGTCGGGAAGCCGGCTATGATATCCGCGCCAAAGGTCATGTCGGGGCGCAGGCGGCGCGCCTCTTCGGCAAAGCGAATGGCGTCGTCGCGCAGGTGGCGGCGCTTCATCCGCTTCAGGATCAGATCGTCGCCGTGCTGCAGCGACAAGTGCAGATGCGGCATCAGCCGGTGTTCGGTGGCGATGGCCTGCATCAGGTTTTCATCGACCTCGATGCTGTCGATGCTGCTGATCCGCAGGCGCGGCAGGTCGGGCACCAGTTTCAGGATGCGCATGACCAGATCGCCCAGACGGGGTTCGCCCGGCAGATCAGCACCCCAGGAGGTAAGATCAACGCCGGTCAGCACCACCTCATTGTAACCCGTATCCACCAGCCGCTTGATCTGGTCCACCACCACGCCGGCAGGCACCGACCGGGAATTGCCGCGACCGTAGGGGATGATGCAGAAGGTGCAGCGGTGGTCGCAGCCGTTCTGAACCTGCACATAGGCGCGGCTGCGGGTGCCGAAGCCGTCGATGAGATGACCGGCCGTTTGCGTGACCGACATGATGTCGTCGACCATCAGCTTTTCCGTCTCGCCGATGAAATCCGCGGCCAGCGTCCGCCAGGTCTGTGGGGCCATCTTCTCGGTGTTGCCGATGACGGCGTCGACCTCGTCCATGGCGGTGAAGGTCTCGGGTTCCGTCTGCGCGGCGCAGCCGGTGACGATCAGCCGCGCCTCGGGGTTTTCGCGGCGCAGGCGGCGGATTTCCTGACGCGCCTTGCGCACCGCCTCGGAAGTGACGGCGCAGGTATTGACGACGACCGCACCCGAAAGGCCCGCCTGTGCGGCCAGTTCCTTCATCGCCTCGGTCTCGTAGGTGTTGAGCCGACAGCCAAGCGTGGTGAACTTGGGCGGGGTCATATCTGCGCCAGCCAGTCCGCGGTCAGCGTGCCGCTGGCCACGTGCATCGTCGGACCGGTCATCCAGACGCCATCGTCGCGCCAGTCGATCATCAGCGTGCCGCCGTCCAGATCAATCCGCACCGCGCGCCCGGTCAGCCCGCGCCGCGCCGCCGCGACCGCCGTCGCGCAGGAGGACGAGCCGGAGGCCAGCGTGGCACCCACGCCGCGTTCCCACACCCGCATGCGCAGGTGATCGGGGCCGATGACGCTGGCCACCTGCACATTGGTGCGCTGCGGATAGAGCGGGTGATGTTCATACCTGGGGCCGAACGCCTCAAGCGCCACGGCGTCTGCGTCCGGCACGAAGAAGGTGCAATGGGGGTTGCCCATGCCGGTGGCCGTAGGCCCGCCTTCGATGGGCAGTTCGAGCGTGTCCATCTCTTCGGCCAGCGGAATGTCAGCCCAGTCAAGCTGCGGCGCGCCCATGTTGACGCGGGTGAGGCCCTGGCCCGCATCTTCGGCCCGCAGGCTGCCGCGGTCCGTGGTCAGGGTCAGGGCATCGCGACCGCGCTCATCCATCAGGAAGCGGGCGATGCAGCGGGTCGCATTGCCGCAGGCGGCCGAGGTCGATCCGTCGGAGTTGTAGAAGGTGAGATGCGCGTCGCCCGGTCCCTCATCTGTGATCAGCGCCAGCTGGTCGAAGCCCAGTCCGCGGTGCCGGTCGCCCAAGGCCAAGGCCAGCGCGGGCGTGACCGCGATGGCCCGCGCACGCGCGTCCAGCACGACGAAGTCGTTGCCCAGCCCGTGCATCTTCATGAACGGCAGGTCAGAGGGGGTGGCGATGCTCATGCCCGCGCATATACGCGCCTTGCACGGCGCTTTCCAGAGCCGCGCCGCGCCGCCTTTGTTTTGCGCGTTTTTGGGGTTGACCGCATGGGGCGGCCTTTCTAGATACCCCGCCTAGTGGGCCGTTAGCTCAGTTGGTAGAGCAACTGACTTTTAATCAGTGGGTCGCAGGTTCGAATCCTGCACGGCTCACCACTGCATCCCTTCGCGTCGCCAGATGGGCGTTGGCCGTCTTCAGGCTGGCGTGATTCGGTAGGTCCCCGGCCGTTCTCCAAATTTGTGCGCAGCCCGTCTCTCAGGCGGCGTTTTCGCGGAGCCATTGCGCCCAGGGGCGCAGGTTGGCGCGGTTGGTCCAGAGGAAGGCTGCCAGGCCAAGGCCGAGGGCCGTGGCATAGAACGGTAGGCGCGGGTTGCCATAGCTCAGGATCAGCGCCAGCGCCGAGGCCGCGACCTGTCCGGCGTAAAGCGCCGACGCGATGAGGCCCGCGATGGCATTGGCGGTGGCGGGGGTGCTGTGAGTCATGATCTGGCGCACGGTCATCGGCAGAAGCGCGCCGAATCCGGCACCGATCAGCGCCGCCGCCAGCAGCAGCGCGGGCACCGATGCAGCGAGACCGAATTCGAGCAGGCCCAGAACGACCGCGATGATCGCCGCCGCCTGCGCCACTGGCCCCGAGACCGTTTGCAACAATGCCCCGATGCGCAAGGACACCAGCCCGCTGACCAGCGTGGCGCAGGCAATGACCAGCCCGGACAGCGCGGGGGTTTCCACCAGCACCGGGACAAAGGGCGCCTGCACCGGCACGAGGTAGAACGCCGTCATCGCCAGGCCGACCGTCACCAGCGGGAGCCTGATTGCCTGCATCGGGGGCCGGGTTGTGGCATCCAGCTGGGGGCTCGCGGGGGCGCGCCAGTCAAGCCCCGCGGCGAAGAACGCGACCGGCAGGGTCAGCAGGTAAAGCAGGAACGGCACTTGCCAGCCCAACTGCGCCAGCAACCCGCCCACGAGCACGAAACCGACGCCGCCGAAGGTGTTGATCGCGGCTTGTCGGCTGATCACGTGGCCCCGCGTTTCGCCCTCAAAGAGCGCGGCAATCGCGGCGGTGGCGAAACACAGCGTCGCGGCGGTGGCCAGCCCCAGCCCGATCCGCGTCGCCAGAAGCCAGCCGAAGTTCTGGGCGAAGCCGCCCGCCACGCCCATCGCCGCCATGGCGCAAAGCGCGATCACGAAGCCCATGCGCTGATCGACCTGCGCCGTCCGCCGCCCGATCCAGGGACCGGCGCACATGATGACGAAGGCGGGCAGCACCAGCGCCACCCGGCCCCAGACCGAGGCCTGCGAGGCGCCAAGCGCGGCCTCGATGGCGGGGATGGCCGGAGCGATGGCAGCCCCGCTCATCACTGCGCAGGCGCTGGCGGCCCAGATCACCCCGCGCCGCGACGGCGCGAGGCGGGGCAGGGGGGCAAGCTCTTGGGTGCTCATGCCGCGACCGATGTGCGGGTGGCGGGGGCCAGCAGACGCTGCACCGCCAGATCGGCCGAGGTCAGGCAGCCTTCCATCGTGTGCCCCTCGAGGTAATCGCCCGCGACCTCAAGCCCCTGCAACGTCTCCACCGCACGCAGCAGGTCGCGTTTCACCTGGGTGAAATGCGGGGCATAGCCGCAAATGCCGCCGGTGTGGCGCGCCACGTGCACCTTTAGGCGCTTGGCGTCGATCGGCATCCGCTTGGAAAAGCTGTCTTCGGCGATCTGCACCAGTTCGGCATCCGACCGGTCGAGGATGTCGCGCGCGGCCTTGCCCGACATGGTGAACCGCACGTGATGCGGCGAATGCAGCCGGTTGGCCGAACAATGGCCCAGCGGTGCGCCCGGTTCGAACATGATCGAATGCACCCCGTCGCGGAACACCGGTGCGTCATACACCACGTTGATCAGCGCCAGCGGGAAATAGCGCAGCGAATCCAGCGCCACGCGGCCATAGGCGGGCAGGGTGACCAACTGGCGCAGCACATGCGCGGGCACCGCCGAAATGACCCGGTTGGCGGGCACCATGCGGGCGCCGTCTTCATCTTCCAGCATGAGGCCGGACACATGGCCGTCATAGGTCATGATCTGTTTCACGCGCGAGCCGAAGCGGATCGTCTTGCCCTCGGCCAGCCTGTCGTGGAATCGTCCGATGCCGCCGGCGACCGCGTGATGTGAGCCCTTGCCGAAGCCCGAGGCAAACAGCATCATCAGCGACGGGTAAAGCTCGGAGGGCTCTGCCCCGCCCATGATGATCGAGAAAAGCCGCAGCGGCCCGGCGCACAGCTTCTTGGTGAAGTGCTTGTCGATGGTGGCGTGGTCCCACTGCTTTTCCACCTGCTCGATCAGGCCGGAGGAATAGTTCAGCCGGTCCGCGTTGCGCTTGGCATAGCTCAGGAAATTGCGGAACTGCAGCGCGCCGCGCGGTCCCAGCGCCGAGGCAAGCCGCAGGTCGCCGTTGAGCGTCTTGGACTTTTCCAGCGCCACAAGCTGGTCGTTCAGGACGATGTGAAAGCCCGGATGCTGATCCTCGAATTCGGTCAGGCCGAATTCGTCCAGCATCGCGTTGAAGCGGGGCCAGGCGCTCGAGAAATTCTTGCCGCCGATCTCAAACGCATGTTCGCCCTGCCGGATGCAGGCGGCGCGGCCACCGACATGTTCGCCGACCTCGTGGATGATGCTTGGAATGCCGCGTTTGGCCAGAAAGTGGGCGGTGCCCAGGCCGGAAACACCGGCACCGATGATGTGAACGGGGTCCATTCAGGTCTCTCCTTGAGGGGTCTTTGCCCGGCGTTGCACGCGGGCGGTGTGGATGGCGCATTTGGCAAAAGGCTTCTGCGCGGCATAAAGCCAGGCGCTGCGCGACATGCGCCCGCGTCCGATGGGGGCGAATTCCCGCGCCCCGCGCAGATAGACGCCGTCGGACAGGTCGGGGATGGGCGCCGTCTGTTCGATGCTGACGCCGGTCAGGATGTCGCGGATCCGCTGGTCACCGTCCTGCGTCGCGTTGAGGTAGCGCTGCACCTGCATGAACGCTTCGAGCAGGTAAAGCGGATGCACCGCCTGGGTGGTGTCGGCGAAAAGGCAGTCCTGCGACAACGGCAGCAGCCGCGCTTCGATCTGTGTGTCGGTGATGACAGGCGTGGTGATCAGCACGTTTTCGGCGCGGTGCTTGTTGAGCGGCGCCCCGGCGCAGGGCGGCAGGGCGCGCAGCGGCCCGGGCGGGCGACGGTGCGGCATGGGCTTGACCATGCGGGTCAGCTCCACCTCGATCCGGGCGCGCAGCGTGTCGTCCTGGGTGATGTCGACGATGCAGAGCTCGCGCCCGTCACGGTCCTGGCTGCGCGAGGACACAAGGATTGGCGAATCGAACAGTGTATACTGGATGAATTCCGCAGTGATGCGGCTGACGAAACAGGGCGCCTGCGCGGAATTCTGCGCCGCCTGCACGGCCCCTTCGAGCAGCAGCAGGCCCGGCACGTGGTCCAGCGGATGATCGAAAAAGAACGGATGCGTCTGGTCCACGTGCAGCAGCGCCGTGTCGGGGCGGTTGCCGACCGTGTAGGCCAGAACCGCGTTGCGCAGGTTCATCCGGCGGTCGAGCGCGCTCATTTCACCGTCTCCCGCTGCAACTGCTCGATAAAGAGCGCGGCTTGCAGGACCGGATCTTCGCCGGACTTGAGCGCGTTCTCCACGACTCCGGCGACGGCACTGCCGACGATGGCGATGTCGCAGCCCGCGCGGAAGGCGCGGCCGACGTCGTCGGGGGTGCGCAGGCCGAATCCCAGCGCGACGGGCAGGTCTGTATGGCTGCGCAGCGCATCGATCTGGCAGGTCAGGATTGCCGGATCGACCGCCCCGCCGGACCGCCCGTAGGTGGACACGAGGTAGATGAAGGCCGATGCGCCGTCGATCACCTGCCGCCGCACGTCCGGCCCGGCGTTTGCATAGATCGTGCCCACGACCGGCAGACCCGCCCAAGCGGCCGCCGCCTGGAACCGCCCGGTCAGGGCCGGGGGCAGGCCATGCGGCAGCACCCCGGCCATCCCGGCGCGGGCGGCCAGGCCCAAAACCCGTTCAAAGCCGTGCGGACGCAGGGTGTGGCTTGAATCCGCCAGCAGCACGATCTTGATCCGGTCGGTGAATTCCGACGCCATGTCGATCACCGCCTCGATCTCGGCCTCCTGGCTGAGCGCGCGCTCATGCGCGCGGATCAGCGTGGCGCCATCGGTAAAGGCGTTGCGGAAGGGCACGCAAAGCTCGACCCATTCCACGCCCATCTCGGCGCAGTGGCGCAGCAGCGCGCGGGTCGCGTCAAGCGACGGGTCGCCCGCCATGATCAGCGGGCAGACGGCCGGACGCCGCAGGGCGCGGGCCGGAGCGACGGAAATCGCCGCGGAAAAGTCGGGGGAATGTTTCATCAGGCCACCTGGAATAGATTGGAGGGAGAGGAAGCAAGAACCAGCATGCGCGCGGCCTTGCGTTGAATGGCGCCGCCCCGCAGACGGGCGGCGGAATCGACATCGACGGCTTCGATGCAGCTGTCGTCGGCCAGATCGCAGATCCGGTCGGCGGTCAGCCCTCCGGCCAGCCAGACCCGCGCGCCTTCAAGCCGCTCGATCCACCTTGCGACCTGGCGCGAGCAGAGGCTCACGCCGCTGGACCCGATGGCCTGGCGCCCGCCGAACCGGTCGATCAGGAAGACGTCGCATCCGGCGTTGCGGTAGGAATCGATCATCCGGTCCAGCGGGCAGTCGCCTTCGTCGTCCACATGCACCGTCTTGATTAGGGTCAGGCCCTGATCCTTGAGGTAGGCGATGTCGCGCGGGGCGTTGAAGCCGTGCAACTGGATATGGCGGACTTTGGTTTCCTTGAGCAGCGCCCAGAGTTCCTTGACCGGCCGACGCACGCTGACCGCGACCGGGGTGATGGTCTCGCAGCGTTCGGCAAGCTCGACGAACCTGGCATCGTTGAGGTTGCGGGGGTGTCCTTCGATGCCGGTCCACAGACCTGCATATCTGGCACCTTCCTGGCTGAGGATGTCCAGTTCGTCACGGTTGGTGATGCCACAGATTTTCAGATCCATCTATTACGTCTCCGGCGTCTTGAATTCGGCTTGAATGCCACTGATCCGACGCTAGCGACGTTCCTCGTCACGTAGTGTTCAATAATTCACTGAGATATTTGCCCCGTTCACAGAGCATCATGAACCGGTGCGTTTCGTGATTTAAGTGTGTTGTTCGAAAGCAAGTCTATGAAGATAAGTGACTTTTACCTGTCAATCTGACGTGACAGGTGCGTCGCACACGCATAAGGCGAATTATTCAGTCACCTAAGATCATAATCGGAAATATTGCGCGTGAATTGTTCAGACAAAGCGACGAAACGCTTTTTTGTTTTCACCGGGAGTCCCGTCAAGTTGGCGATGGAATGAAAAAACACTGTTCCATTATCAATCTGAACGAAGGACATCTCTCATGCTCTCCAAGACCCGGACTTCCCTTTTTGCCCTCGCCACGGCGGCCGTCGCGTCGCTGGCCGGTATCGCCCAGGCCGAACCGCTGCTGGACAAGGCCACCCCTACCTCGCCGCTGATGAACGACTGCCGCGAAGTCATGGAAGCGGTGCAGAATCGCTACAACGGCTATGACAGCTGGCGCATCGTGCACATGAAGATCACCGACGAGACCGGTGCCGTGAAAACCCGCCGGATCGCAGCCGCGCACAAGAACTACGGCATCAACCGCCAGCTGAGGTCGTACGTTTTCGACCCGGCGGAACTCGCAGGTGTCGAATCGTCGGTGCGCGACAGCTTTGTAAAAGAACTGCCCGACAAGGTCTGGGTCTACCTGCCCTCCGCCGACAAGATCATCGACGTGAAATCCGAGGACCTGAGCCAGCGTCTTTACGGATCCGACCTCGCGGTTGGCGAAATGCTGATCCGTCAGGCCGATGATTACGACTGCGAAATGCTGGGCACCGGCGAATTCCGCGGCTATCCGGTCTACAAGATCTACGTGAACCCGCGCACCGAGGACGAGGTCATCCGCCTGGGCCTGCGCGACGGCGAGCTTTGGGCCGACACCGAAACCTTCATGCCGATCTACTCCAGCTTCAACGCTGACGCGCCCAACGAACAGCGCGTGCTGGAAACGCTGGACCTGCGCTGGGTGAACGGCGTCTTCGCGCCGGCCCGCTACCGCGTGTCGACCATCAAGGAAGGCCGCGTCGTGTCCTTCTCGGATTTCGAAACGCAGGGCGAGGCGTTCAACATCGGCCTGCCGGACGAGTGGTTCGACCTTGATGACCTGTCGAACTCCGCCAGCACCTTCAAGGATTTCCGCAGCGAATCCTTCGTCAACAACTGATCCGGACGGGATGCGGCGCGCCCTGCGCCGCATCCCAACCGATCCCAATTTCAGCAGGAGCCTGACAAATGCATCCGCTTTCCTTTCTCGAAAGCCTGATGACCCGCTTTCTTCAGACGGTGTACACCCACCGGATCAAGGCGCTGGTCATCCTTCTCGCCGCGGTTTTCGGCTATGTCGCGACTAACCTTCCCAACCTTCAGAAAGACGGACGCGTCGAAGCGTTCATGCATGAAAGCGATCCGGCCCTGGACACTTATTATGCGATGCGCCGCGAATTCGGCCAGGACAACCGCCTCGTCGTGGCCGTCGCCTCGGACAACGTCTTCTCGACCGAGTTTCTGACGAAATTCTCGAGAATGCACCGCGAACTGGCGGACAACGTGCCTTACGTGTCCGAGATCTTTTCGCCCTACAACATTCCGTTCATCGAGCATGAAGACGGCGGCGTTTACCTGGAAGAGCTGGTGCGCAACATGCTGCAGCGCGGCCGCGATCCGCAGGAGCTGCGCGAGCGTATCCTGTCGACGCCGCTGTACCAGAACTTCATCGTCTCCAAGGACGGCAGCACCGCGGCGGTGGTCATCGAACCCTACCGCTATGCCCCCGCCGCCAACGACTGTGTGCCCGATCCGTCGCAGGGCCTGATCTGCCCGGCGGTCTTCACGCCGCTGTCGGAACGTGCGCTTCTGGGTGCGCCGCAATACGCCGAAATGACCGCCGCCGCGCGCCAGATCGTGGCCCGCTACGAGGGCGAAGGCTTTGACGTGCACATCGCCGGGGCGCCCGTCCTGTCGACGGAAATCGTGCGGATGATGGAAGGCGACATGCCGCGCTTTACGCTGGCTTGCGTGATCATCACGGTTCTGGCGATGCTGGCGCTGCACCGCAGTTTCCTTATCGCGATCGGGGCGTTCCTGTCCTTCGCCACGGCGATCTTCTCGACCTTGGCTACCATTTCGCTGACCGGCACCGCGATGACCCCGCCGACGCAGTTGCTGATCCCGATGACGTTGGTGGTGGGGCTGTGTACCTACATCCACTTCATCGCAACCGTGCTCAAAACGCGCAGCACCGAACCGGATGGCCGCAAGGCGCTGGCCAATGCGGTGAAAAAGGCCAATACGCCGATCCTGTTCACCGCGCTGACCACCGCCGGGGGCCTGCTGGGTCTGGCGGCCGCACCGCTGGCTCCGATCACGGCACTGGGCATCTTTGGCACCGTGTCGGTGGGCCTGTCCTATGTGCTGGCGATGATCTGGGCGACGCTGGTCTTCCGCACCCTGCCGGAGCGTTACCTCAACCGTCAAAGCGACAAGCCGGGCGTCATCGCGTCGGTGCTGCACGCCGGTGCCATGATGTCGGCGCGTTCCCCGCGTCAGACGCTGGCGGTTTGCGGGGCTTTCGTTCTGGCCGCCGGTCTTGGCATCTTCCAGCTGAGCTATTCGCACAACTCGCTGCTGTGGCTGCCCGGCGATAACGATGCGCGCCTGTCGACCGAATATATCGACGGCACGTTTCAGGGCACCGTGAACCTCGAGATGGTGATCACGCCCACCGAAGGTCTGGATTTCCGGGACGAGACGCTGCTCAAGGCGGTCGAGGAAACGGCACGCGGATCCTATGCCGCCGTCGATATCCCGATCGGGCGCCACACCTCGATCATCTCTTTCGTCGAGGAAACCAACCAGGCGATCAACGATGGCGATCCGGCGGCGCTGACCATCCCCGGTCAGGAGGAGATCTGGGACCAGATTCTGCTGCTCGAAGGGCAGGGGATCGACGACATGAAGCGTTACGTGTCGATGGACTATTCGTCGGGCCGCGTGTCCTTCCAGACCCCCTGGCTCGAGGCGAAGCTTTATTCGGACGTGATCCAGACCATCGAGACACGGTTCGAAGCGGCCCTCGGCGACACCGCCACGGTCGAAAGCACCGGCCTCATCGCGCTGCTTGCCAAAACCTCCAAGAAGGTGCTGGACAGCATGACGGTGTCCTACGCGCTGGCTCTGGCGCTGGTCACCGCGATGATGGCGGTCGCGCTGCGGTCGGTCGGGCTGGGCCTCGTGAGCATGATCCCCAACGTCGCCCCCTTCGCGGTGCTGCTGGGGGTGATGGGTTACCTGGGCATTCCGCTCGATACCTTCACCGTGCTCATCGGCGGCATCATCACCGGCCTCATCGTGGACGATACGCTGCACTTCTTCCACAACGTGCGTGAGCGTTTGTCGGCGGGCGAGATCATGGAGAACGCCATCGGCGGCGCCATGGCCGAGATCGGCCGGGCGATCTTCACAACCACGATCGTCGTGATGGCTGGCTTTGCGGTCTTCACCATGTCGTCCATGTCCAACATCCAGAGCTTCGGCCT
Source organism: Thalassococcus sp. BH17M4-6 (assembly GCF_049323015.1). Taxonomy (NCBI): domain Bacteria; kingdom Pseudomonadati; phylum Pseudomonadota; class Alphaproteobacteria; order Rhodobacterales; family Roseobacteraceae; genus Thalassococcus; species Thalassococcus sp. BH17M4-6. The sequence goes on along the minus strand of NZ_JBMPGU010000003.1, from coordinate 139,847 downwards.
GCTGATGGCATCGGGCGCGCTGCTGGCGCTGCTGTCCGAGGTCTTTATCGGACCGGCGGTCCTGATGATCTACGATCGCCTGACCAACCGTCAGCCCACCGCCGCCCCGGCACGGGGTCTGGCCGATGCTCCGGCATAAGGTTCGAGCAGAGGAGGGGGCCGCGCTGGATTTGCGCGCGGCCCTCGCCACCCTCAGGGATTGCCCGGCTGACGCCGGGCAATTCTTGCTGAAGGACGGCTTTTCCCCCGATGCCGCCTGTACCGATTTCGCCTATGCCCATGCCGGTGTGCCCGCGCGCCCCCGGTCCGGGTCGGAACCTGCGGTGATTTATCGCCAGCCACATGGCCCCGACCTGCTGCTGGGTCTTTACGGCTGTGAACACCGGCTCAAGCATTGGATGCCGGGCCTGCGGGGCCGCCCCTTGCCCGAAGCCTGCGCCACTCTGGCACCGATTCCCCCGGTGGTCGCGCCGGTGCAGCACGACAGCTGGGAAGGTGTGGACCTGGCGCGCCTGCCGTTCCCCCGCGCCACCGCCCGCGATGCCGGGCCCTATATCACCATGGGCTTTGTCATGACCGGCCAGCAGGGTCCCGGCCTGGCGCTGTCGGCGCACCGGATGCTGGTTTTGGACGACCGGCGGCTTGCCATCTTCATGCTGACCAGCCGCCATCTGCGCCACCGTGCGCAAGCGGCCTGGAGCCGGGGCGAGGATTTGCCCGTCACGATCAACATCGGCGTACCGCCCGCCGTCGCCGTCGCCTCGGCCACCGCCACGGCGCACCTGCCGCCGGGCATGGACAAGCTGTCGCTGGCGGGTGCGCTGGGAGGGGCACCCGTCGCGCTGTCGGGGGGCGACGCGCCCTGCCTTGCGCAGTCGGAATTCGTGCTGCACGGGCGGCTGACGCCGCAGACCTGCGCCGAAACCCTGGGCGACCGCCCGGCGGGCGTGACCATGCCGGAATTCCTTGGCTACGACGGCCATGCCGGGCCGCCCTTGCAGGTGATCGAGGTCACCGCCATCACCCAGCGCCCCGGCGCGATTCTGCAGGCGACGCTGGGGCCGGGGCGCGAGCAATGCGCGATCCTCGGCCTGGGCGGCGCATTGGCGCAATCGCTGGCGCTGGCCGCGCGGGGCGGGCTGTCGCAGATCGCGGATCTGCGCTACGCCATGGCCGGAGGCGGCATGCTGATGCTTTACGTGGCGCTACGCCCCGACGCGGCGCGACAGCTGGATCTGGCGCGGCTGGCCCGACGGCTGATCGAGGTGATGCCGTTTACCAAGACGATCGTCTTTACCGACGACGATGTCAATCTTGCCTGCGACGAGGATGTGCTTTGGGCGATGACGACCCGCTGCAACCTCGCGCAGGACACCCATGCTATCGACGGGCTGCGGCCTCTGCGCATGGACCCGTCGCAGACCGAGGACTGGCACGCCGCCCGCGGTGGCGCGGTGCCGACCCGCGCCTGGATCGACGCCACCCGGCCCGCCGCCCTGCGCGCCGCCGCCACGCGCAGTTTCGACGGCTAGGCGCCGCCCTCAGACACCGACGTAGCGCGCGGTGATGTCGGGCGTGAGGTCGGCCATGGGCCCGGACCAGACGGTCTTGCCGCGCGCCAGCACCACGGCGGTGTCGGCCACCTGCGCCAGTTCGCGCACCGATTTGTCGATGAGCAGGATCGCCATGCCGGTGTCGCGTCTGAGCCGCGCGATGGCGGTCCAGATTTCCTGCCTCACCAGCGGGGCCAGCCCCTCGGTCGCCTCGTCGAGGATCAGCAGGCGCGGGTTGGTCATCAGCGCCCGCCCGATGGCCAGCATCTGCTGTTCGCCCCCCGACAACGACGCGGCGCGCTGCCCGCGGCGTTCGCCCAGCCGGGGAAAGAGGGTGGCCACCCGCGCCTCTGTCCATTGCCCCGGGCGGGCGGCGGCCAACAGGTTTTCGGACACCGTGAGGTCGCGAAAACAGCGGCGGCCTTCTGGCACCAGCCCGATGCCCAGCCGCGCGGCGCGGTGGCTGGGCAGGGCGTGCAGGTCATGGCCATCCAGCCGCAGCCTGCCCGACGATGTGATCATCCGGCAGATCGCCTTGACGGTGGTGGATTTGCCCATGCCGTTGCGCCCCATCAGCGCCATCACCTGGCCTTCGTCCAGCGTCAGATCGACACCGAAAAGCGCCGGCACCGGCCCGTAGCTTGCGGTCAGGTTGCCCACCTCGAGCAGGGTCATGCGCCGTCCCCTAGGTAGGCATCGCGCACGGCCTGGGACCGCCGTATCTCATCCACCGTGCCGGTGGCGATCACGCGGCCATAGACCAGCACGCTGATCCGGTCGGCCAGAGCAAAGACCGCGTCCATGTCATGCTCGACCAGCAGGATCGGCGCCTCGGTCCGCAGTCCGTCCAGGAACGTGGTCAGGGTTTTCGATCCTTCCGCCCCCAGCCCCGCCATCGGTTCGTCCATCAGGAAGGCGCGCGGCGCCAGCGTCAGCGCCACCGCAACCTCGAGCTGGCGCCGCTGTCCGTGGCTGAGGATTGCGGTGCGCGTGCCCGCATGATCTGCCAGCCCGACCCGTTCCAGCGCCGCCATGGCCCGGTCGCGCAGCTCTCGGTCCGCCGTCACCGCGCGCCAGAACCGCCAGGGCCTGCCCGAGCGGCCAAGCGCGCCCAAGAGGGCGTTTTCCAGTACCGTATCCTCCATCGCCAGGGCAGAGATTTGAAAGGTCCGCCCCAGCCCGCCGCGGGCGCGGGCCTGGGTGCTGTCGCCGGTGACATCGCGGCCCCGCAGTTCGACCCGGCCGCTGTCGGGCCGCAGCGCGCCCGAGATCTGCGCGATCAGCGTCGATTTGCCCGCCCCATTGGGGCCGATCACCGCATGGATTTCGCCCCGGCGCAGGTCGATCGACACGTCGTCCGTGGCGGTAAGCGCCCCGAACCGCTTGCTCAGATTGCGGGTGGCGAGCACGGCGTCAGACATGCGGCCCGTCCTTGCCGGTCAAAAGGCCGACCACGCCGCCACGGGCGAAGAGCACGATGCCCAGCAGCACCGCCCCCAGCCAGACGTGCCAGAACGCCGTCAGCCCGCCCAGCCAATGTTCCAGCGCCACGAAGAGCGCAGCACCGATGACCGGCCCGAAAAGCCGCCCCACACCCCCGATCACGATCAGCACGATGAGTTCGCCCGACATCTGCCAGCTGAACATCGACGGGCTTACAAAGCGGTTGAGATCGGCAAAAAGCGCCCCCGCCAGCCCCGTCACCGCGCCCGAGATCACGAAAGCCCAAAGCCGCAGGCGGAACGGGCTCAGACCCACGGTTTCGACCCTTTGCGGCACCTGCCGCGCGGCGTTGAGTGCAAGGCCGAAGGGCGACGCCCTAAGCCGCCAGTTCAGCACCAGCGCCGCGCAAAGCAGGGCCAGGCAGAGGCCGTAGAACTGGATGGGCACCAGCGTGTTGAGGCCGGGAAAGCCGTTGCGCACATAGATCGACAGCCCGTCTTCGCCGCCATAGGCGCTCCAGGAGATGGCGAAGTAATAGAACATCTGTCCGAAGGCGAGGGTTAGCATGATGAAATAGACGCCCGCGCTGCGCACCGACAAAAGCCCGATTACCAGCGCCCCCAGCGCCGAGGCCACCACTGCCGTCAGCCAGATCACCGGCATGGATTTGCTGCCCGGCACGGTCAAAAATCCAAGGTCCAGCGGCGCATAGCTCTGCGCGTGAGAGGCGAGGATGCCCATGGCATAGCCCCCCAGGCCGAAGAACGCCGCGTGGCCCAGGCTCACCAGACCGCCGATCCCCAGAGCGATGTTCAAGCCTACTGCCGCCAGCGCCAGGATCACCGCGCGGGTGGCCAGCGTGATGGTGAACGGCTGATCGGCGATCAGCGCCCAGACCGGCAGCGCCAGCAGCCCGGCCAGGACCATCAGGTTCACATAGCGTTCCGCGATCATGCCCGCGCCCCGAACAGGCCCGCGGGCCGCCAGATCAGCACACCGCTCATCAGGATGTAGACCGCCATCGACGCCAGCGCCGATCCGGTTTGCGTGGCGGCGCCCGCCTCCATGAAAAGCTTGAAAAGCTCGGGCAGAAAGATGCCGCCCAGCGTGTCGGTCAACCCGACCAGCAGCGCCCCGATAAACGCGCCCTTGATCGACCCGATGCCGCCGATCACGATCACCACGAAGGCGAGGATCAGCACAGGTTCGCCCATGCCGACCTGCACCGACTGGATCGCGCCGACCAGCGCGCCGGCAAGCCCCGCCAGCGCCGCGCCCATGGCGAAGACCAGCGTGTAGAGCCTTGAGATGTCAACGCCCAGGGCGGCGATCATTTCGCGGTCATTTTCGCCTGCGCGGATCTGCATGCCGATCCGCGTGCGCGCGGTCAGCCACCACAGCCCCAGCGCCACGGCGATGCCGATGCCGATCAACGCCAGCCGGTAGCGCGAATATTCGATGCCGCCGGGCAGGCTGACCGGTCCCGACAGCGCGTCGGGCACATCGAGGTACAGCGGGAAAGAGCCGAAGACCCAGCGCGTGCCTTCGGAAAAGATCAGGATCAGCGCGAAAGTGGCCAGCACCTGGTCCAGATGCGGCGCGGCGTAGAGCCTGCGGATGACGGCCACCTCGATCAACACGCCCGCGATGCCCGCTGCGGTCAAGGCGCCCACAAGCGCCAGCAAGAACGATCCAGTCGCCCCGGCGACGGCGGCGGCGGCAAAGGCGCCGATCATGTACAGCGATCCATGCGCGAGGTTGATCAGGCCCATGACCCCGAAGATCAGGGTCAGGCCCGCCGCCATCAAAAACAGCATCACCCCGAACTGAAGCCCGTTGAGCACCTGTTCGGCCAGAAGAATGAACGACATGCACCGCGCCCCGTTGGTCGCGGCCCCGCCCGGTCAGGGACGGGGCCAGACGGTTCACTTGAGCGCGCAGTCCGACGCATAGGCGTCGGCGTGGTCTTCAAGCGCCACCCCGATCACGCGGTTGGTCAAAACGCCGTCGGCCATCACGACCTCGCGGGCATAGATGTCCTGCACCGGATGGTGGTTCGATCCGAAGGCGAAATCGCCTCGGGTGCTGTCGAAATCCGCGGCCTCGAGTGCCGCGCGGAAGGCATCGGCATCCGACACCTCGGCCTTGTCCAGCGCCGACAGCAGCAGGTTTGCCGTGTCGAAGCCCTGGCTGGCGTAAAGCGATGGCAGGCGGTCGTACTTGGCGGCAAAGCTTTCGACAAAGGCGGTGTTGGTGGCGTTGTCCAGATCGGGCGACCACTGGCTGGTATTGACCACGCCAAGCGCGGCCTCGCCCACGGCGCCCAGGATGCCCTGGTCAAAGCTGAACGCCGGACCGATCACCGGGATGTCGACGCCGCTGTCGGCATATTGCTTGAGAAAGGAAATCCCCATGCCGCCGGGCAGGAAGAAGAACACGCTGTCGGCGCCCGAGGCGCGGATCTGCGCGATCTCGGCAGCATAGTCGGTCTGACCCAGCTGGGTATAAAGCTCGTCCGCGATCTCGCCTTCGTAGAACCGCTTGTAGCCGGTCAGCGCGTCCTGGCCCGCCGGATAGTTGGGCGCGAGGATAAAGCTGTTCTGATAGCCGACGCTGTTGGCGTAGGAACCGGCGGCTTCGTGCAGGTTGTCGTTCTGCCAGGCGACGTTGAAGTAATTCTCGTGACAGCCCTGTCCGGCCAGTTGCGACGGGCCGGCGTTGGGCGAAAGGTAGAACACCCCCTGGTTCACCGCCGATGGCACCACCGCCATGGCGAGGTTCGACCAGATGATCCCGGTCAGCACGTCCACCCGGTCCGACTGGATCATCCGGTCGGCCAGCTGCACTGCGATATCGGGTTTGCGCTGATCATCCTCGATCACCACCTCGATGTCGTCGCGGCCCGATTGTTCGATGGCCAGCATGAAGCCGTCGCGCACGTCAATGCCAAGGCCCGCGCCACCGCCCGAAAGCGTGGTGATCATGCCCACCTTGGTGTCGGCAAACGCCGGTGCGGCCATGAGCGAGCAGAGCGCTGCGGCCGAAAGAAGTCGTTTCATCTGTGGTCTCCCTGTCGTGCTGGTCTTGAAATCCGACCCTGTTGGAAAGCGGCGGCTTTGTCCAATCCGGTTTCCGCGCGGGCGCAGAAAACCATGGTTCGGGACGATTTGTAAGGTGTGATCGCGGCGGCGGACGGGTTTGACGAAAACCGGAACACGCGATAGAACAAAAAGTGAACAAATGGGGGATTCGCGACATGGATATGGGGGTGTTGCAAGGGCACAAACGGCTGCTGCGGCAGATGCATCAGCCCGCGCAGCGCAAACATACCTTGTCCGAGGTGTTTCCCGCCACGGCCTGCGACGCAGCGGCGGTGGGCTTTGTGCTGTCGCGGCTGCCGCGTCGCGCGGGGCCGATCCTGTGGGTGCAGGACCGGCTGTCCCGCAAGGAGGCCGGGCGTCCCTGTCTGGCCGGAATCGGCACCGCGCGTCCCGTCATCATGGTCGATCTGTCGCGCGCGGTCGATGTGCTTTGGGCGATGGAGGATGGTCTGAGATGCAAGGCTTTGGCGGCCGTGATCGGCGAGGTGTGGGGCGATCCGCCAGCGCTGGACTTCACCGCGACCAAGCGGCTGGCCCTGCGTTCCGAGGCGGCAGAGGTGCCGTGCTGGCTGATCCGCCGCGCTGCCTCGGCCGATCTGAGCGCGGCGCGCGAACGGTTTCGCATCGCGTCCCTGCCGTCAGCCCCGCATCCCGACGATGCGCAGGCGCCGGGCCTGCCGCGCTGGTCGCTCGACCTGTTCCGGTCGCGCCGCACGAAACCGGGTCAGTGGGTGGCGACCTATGACCGGGCGGCGGATCGTCTCGATCTCGTTGCCGCAGTTCGCGATGGAACGCTGGCAGCAGGTGATGGAACGGCAGGGCGACGCGCCGTCGGATGACATTCCGCTGGTGCTGGCGCGCGAAGGGCAGCACGGCCCGGTCGTGCATGCCGCCAACCGCACCGCGCGCCTGAACGGCATCCACATGGGCGCGCGCATCGTCGACATGCGCGCGATCTGCCCCGAACTGCAGGTGCATTACGCCGATCCGGCGGGCGACCGCGCGGCGCTGGACCGGCTGGTGCTGTGGGCGCGGCGCTGGTGCCCCTGGACGGTACGCGACTGCGATGACGGTCTGATCCTCGACACCACGGGGTCGGATCACCTGATGGGGGGCGAATCCGCGATGCTGGTCGAGATGGAGACCCAGCTGGCGATGCTGGGGCTGAGCGCGCAGCTGGCGGTGGCCCCCACCTGGGGGGCGGCCTGGGCACTGGCGCGGTTCGGGCCGGTGCGGTCGGTCTGCGACGCGGACCAGATCGACATCCGGCTGGGGCCGCTGCCGGTCGCGGGCCTGCGGCTTGATGCCGAAACGCTGCTTTTGCTGCGCCGCCTGGGGCTCAGGACCATCGGCGCGCTTTTGCAGGTGCCGCGACTGGCGCTGACCCGCCGCTTCGTGAAGGCCGGGCTGGCCGCGAACCCGCTGCTGCGGCTGGACCAGGCGCTGGGCAAGCTGGCCGAACCTGTCTCGAGCGTCGAGGCGCCGCCGCGCTTTCGGGTGCAAAGCCGTCTGGCCGAACCGATCTTCGACCCCGCCCCCTATCTGCCCGCGCTGTGCGAGGATCTGTGCGCGGCACTTGCGCAGGCGGGGCAGGGGTGCCGCCGCCTGCACCTGACGGTCTACCGCACCGACGGCGATGTCAGCCATATCACGGTTGCGACCTCGGCCACGACCCGCGATCCGGCGCATCTGCACAGCCTGTTTCGCGACAAGCTCGACCGCCTCAATCCCGGGTTCGGCTTTGACCTCATCACCCTCGATGCCGCCGGGGTCGAGGAAATGCAGGCGGTGCAGAACCGGCTGGAAGGGGGCGCGGACGAGGATCTGCAACTGATCCGGCTGGTGGACCGGCTGAGCGCGAAATTCGGGCCCCGCGCGGTGACCCGCCCGGTGCTGCACGAAAGCCATGTGCCGGAACGGGCCGAACGGCAGGTCGCGGCGCTGGCCGCCGTCCCGGATGCCGGGGTGGCGGTGGCCCGCGAACGCCCGCTGCGGCTTTTCGATCATCCCGAGGAGATCCGCGTGCTTTACGCCGTGCCCGAAGGCCCGCCCGCGCAGTTCGTCTGGCGCAGGCAGACGCACCGGGTGGCGCGCTATGCCGGGCCGGAACGCATCGCGCCGGAATGGTGGACCGACCGCCCCGGCACCCGGCTGCGGGACTATTTCAAGGTCGAGGATCAGACCGGGCGGCGCATCTGGATTTATCGCGAGGGCCTGCACGGCGACGGGCGCGGCGGCGACCCGCGCTGGTTCGTGCATGGCTGTTTCGGATGACGGGTGTGCCGCATGCCTGAACCCAGCCATCAGCCCCCCCGGCGCACCATCGAAGAGGACGATCTGCGCCCCAATCCGCCCGCCGATTATGTCGAGCTTGGGCTGGCCACCTGCTTTTCCTTCCTGCGCGGGGCGTCGGATGCGGTGGACCTTGCCACGACCGCCAATGCGCTGGGCTATGACAAGCTGGGCTGTGCGGACCTCAATACCATGGCGGGGGTGGTGCGCCTGCACGCCGCGGCGCTGAAGGCGCAGATCACCCCGGTGATCGGCTGTCGCCTGCGTCTGGTCACGGGCGAGGAGTTTCTGGCCTATCCCCGCGACCGCGCGGCCTACGGGCGGCTCTGCACGCTGCTGTCCAAGGGCAAGATGCACGACACCGAAGGGCGCTGGCAGGCCAAGGGCGCCTGCGACATTACGCTCGACGATCTGGCGCAGCATGCCGAGGGGGTGCAGCTCATTGCCCTGCCGGGAGAGGATCTGCGCCACTTCGCGGCCGGTCTGCGCCGTCTGGTCCGGGCGCTGCCGACGCTGCAGCACATCGCCGCCAGCTGTCTGTACCGCGGCGACGACCGGGCGCGGATCAACCGGCTGGACCGGCTGGCCCGCAGTCACGGCCTGTCGATCCTGGCCACCAACGACGTGCGTTACCACACCCCCGCGCAGCGCCCGCTGCAGGATGTGATGACCTGCATCCTGCACAAGACCACGATCCAGAAGGCGGGGTTCCTGCTGGATGCCAATGCCGAACGGCACCTGAAATCGCCCGCGCAGATGCAGCGGCTCTTTGCCGAATGGCCGCATGCGATCCGCGCTACCCGGCAGGTTGCCGATGCCTGCCATTTCGATCTGCGCGAACTGTCCTACGAATACCCGCGCGAAACCGTGCCCGAGGGGCGCACGCCGCAGGATTATCTTGAAGAGCTGACCTGGAAAGGCGCGGACTGGCGCTATCCCGGCGGGGTGCCCGACCGCGTGAGAGAGACCCTCCGCAAAGAGCTGGACCTGATCGCCAAGCTGGATATCCCGCAGTATTTCCTGACCATCTACCGCGTCGTGACCTTTGCCCGCTACGAATGCCAGCCGCCGATCCTGTGTCAGGGGCGCGGATCGGCGGCCAATTCGGCGGTCTGCTATGTGCTGGGCATCACCGCCGTGGACCCCGACCGCAACGACCTGCTGTTCGAACGTTTCATCAGCGAGGAACGCCGAGAGCCCCCCGATATCGACGTCGATTTCGAACACGAACGGCGTGAGGAGGTGATCCAGCACATCTATGCCGAATACGGCCGCGACCGCGCGGCGCTCTGCGCCACGGTCATCCATTACCGCCCCCGCATGGCGGTGCGCGAGGTCGGCAAGGTCATGGGCCTGTCCGAGGATATCACCGCCGCGCTGGCCAAGACGATCTGGGGCTCCTGGGGCCGCGAGGTAGGCGCGCGCGAGGCGGCAGAGGCGGGCATCGACCTGTCCGATCCGCTGATGGCGCGCACCATCAAGCTCGCCGATCAGCTGATCGGCATGCCCCGGCATCTGGGCCAGCATGTGGGCGGCTTTATCCTGACCGAAAAGGCCCTGACCCAGACCGTGCCCATCGGCAATGGTGCGATGCCCGAGCGCAGTTTCATCGAATGGGACAAGGACGACATCAACGAATTGCGCATTCTCAAGATCGACGTGCTGGCCCTGGGGATGCTGACTTGCATCCGCAAGGCCTTCGATCTGATCGAAAACCATTATGGCCCGAAACTGACCCTGGCCAGCATCGAAGAGGGCGACACCGCCACCTATGACATGCTCTGCAAGGGCGACAGCCTGGGGGTCTTTCAGGTCGAAAGCCGGGCGCAGATGAACATGCTGCCCCGGCTCAAGCCGCGGGAATTCTACGATCTGGTCATTCAGGTCGCCATCGTCCGCCCCGGTCCGATCCAGGGCGACATGGTGCATCCCTACCTGCGCCGTCGCAGCGGCAAGGAGCCCGAGGAATATCCCTCCCCGGGGCCGCAGTACGACCCGGACGAACTGCGCAAGGTTCTCAAGCGCACCAAGGGCGTGCCGATCTTTCAGGAGCAGGCGATGAAGATCGCCATGGTCGCGGCCGAATTTTCGCCCGACGAGGCCAACCAGCTGCGCAAGGCCATGGCCACCTTCCGGTCGCGCGGCACCATTGGCAAGCTTGAGGACAAGATGGTCGGGCGGATGATCCGGCGCGGCTATGATCCGGAATTCGCCAGCCGCTGCTTCAACCAGATCAAGGGCTTTGGCGACTATGGTTTTCCCGAAAGCCATGCCGCCAGCTTTGCGCATCTGGTCTATGTCTCGAGCTGGATCAAGTGCCACTATCCGGATGTCTTCTGCGCGGCGCTGCTGAATTCGCAGCCCATGGGGTTCTACGCGCCCGCGCAGATCGTGCGCGATGCACGCGAACACGGGATCACCGTGCGCGCACCCGATGTGAACTACAGCCAGTGGGACAACACGCTGGAACCCGAAGGTCCCGGCGTCTTTGCGGTGCGGCTGGGGCTGCGGCAGGTGGATGGCCTGCAGCAGGCCGTGGTCGGCCGGATCATCGCGGCGCGTGATGCGCCTTACACGGATCTGGTCGACCTCAAGCAGCGCGCGCGTGTCGATGCGGGCAGCCTGCGCAAGCTGGCGGCGGCGGATGCGATGCGGTCGATGACGCTGGACCGCAGGCAGGCGCTGTGGGAAACCCGGGCGCTGCGCGACGCGCCCGATCTGCCGCTCTTTGCCGACACCCGCGACGAAGGGCCCGAGGCGCGGTTCGATCTGCCCGCGATGCCGGTCTGCGAACATGTGGTGGCCGATTATCAGACCATGCGGCTGTCGCTCAAGGCGCATCCCATGGCCTTCATGCGCAAGAGCCTGATCGCGCAGGGGTTTTGCAGCACCGCCGATCTTGACCACAGCCGCAATGGCCAGAAGGTGCGCCTTGCGGGCATCGTGCTGATCCGACAGCGCCCGGGCAGCGCCAAGGGCGTGTGCTTCATCACGCTCGAAGATGAACAGGGCGTCGCCAATCTGGTGGTCTGGCCAAAGGTGATGACGGCCTTTCGCAAGGTCATCATGCAATCGCGCCTGATCGACGTGCAGGGGATCGTGCAGCGCGGCGACGGGGTCATTCACGTGGTGGCCCATCACCTGAGCGACCGCAGCGATGCGCTGTCGCGGCTGTCGAACGAAGACATGCAACCGCCGCTCGCCCGCGCGGACGAGGTGACGCGGCCCTTGCCCGCCGCGTCGCACCGGCACCCGCGCGATGTGCGGGTGATCCCGAAATCGCGGGATTTCCACTGATCTTTCGCTGGCCTTTCGACCGGCCCGTCAGCCCGCCAGCGGATAGCGCCGTATCAGTTCAAAGCATCCGTCGGCCCGTTCGCCCACCAGCGCCACCGCGTCCAGGGCAAAGGGTGCGGGCAGGGGCGGCAGGTGATCGGCAAGCGTGTCCTGCCAGTGTCCGATCCGGTCGCGGGGCAGGCGCCCCGTCAGGGTCATGTGAAAGCGGAATTCCTCGATCACGTAAGGATAGCCCCAGGCGGTCAGCATCGCCTCTTGCCGCGCGGTCAGCCCGGATTTGCGGCGGCGCGCCAGTTCCGCGTCGGTGGGCGCGGCGCGGAACCGGTCAAGGTCTCGTACGCAATCGGCGGCAACCCGGCCGATGCCGCTGGCATCGCCCGTCGCCGTCAGCGCCAGGAACCGGCCCAGGGGTGTGAGGGTCAGCCCGTCGCAATGCGCCGGCGCGCAAACGGCGACTAGCGCGGCGATGGCCTCTTCAAGCGCCTGCTGGGACATACCCGGGGCCAGGCGAAAGGGCGGCTTCAGCGTCCCGTGAAAGCCGTATTTCCGCGGTGTCGCGGTGACGTCTTCGATGTCGGGCAGGTCCGGCTGCTTTGCCGCCGCACCACGCACCACGTCCCATCCCAGCCAACCCGCGCCGAACGCGGCCAGCGGCCCGTCGGGCGGCAGATAGTAGATCCCGAAGCGCGTGTAAGACATGAACCGGCCCCTTGCATCGCCCGCTGTCGCCCGATCCATGCCAGAGCGGGATGGGCTTGCCAAGCGCCGCCTCAGTCCAGCGGCAGGCCCACGTAATTCTCGGCAATGGCGCGGCTTGCCGCCTCGGACGACGACAGGTAATCGAATTCCGCCCGCTGCATCCGCGCCTCGAAGGGCGAATTCTCGGGGAAGTGGTGCATGAGCGTCGAGAGTTGCCAGGAAAACCGCTCGACCTTCCAGACGCGCCGCAAGGCCGTTTCGGAATAGTGTTCAAGGTGATGGTCGGTGCCGTCCCTGTAATGCTCGATCAGCGCGCGCGACAGCAGCCGGACATCGGCCACGGCAAGGTTCAATCCCTTGGCTCCGGTCGGCGGCACGATATGCGCCGCGTCGCCTGCAAGGAACAAATTGCCATAGCGCATCGGCTCGGCCACGAAGGACCGCAGCGGCGCGATGCTTTTCTCGAACGACGGGCCGGTCTGCAGATGGGCGGCGGTGTCGGGGCCGAGGCGCAGGCGCAGTTCGTCCCAGAACCGGTCGTCGGACCAGTCCGCAACGTCGTCATCCAGGCTGCACTGCAGGTAATATCGGCTGCGCGTCTTCGACCGCATGGAGGCCAGCGCAAAGCCGCGTGCGTGGTTGGCATAGATCAGCTCGTGACTGACGGGGGGACGTTCGACCATGATGCCCAGCCAGCCGAACGGATAGACCCGTTCGAAGGTGCGCAGCACGTCGCCGGGGATCGCCTGCCGCGACACGCCGTGAAACCCGTCGCAGCCCGCCACATAATCGCAGCGCACCGCGACGTCCTTGCCGTCCTGCCGGAACCGCACCACCGGGCGGTCCGAGGTCAGATCGGTGGGCCTCACATCCTCGACATTGAAGTAAAACGGCTGGGCTTCAGCGAACCGCCGGTCGAACAGGTCCTTTGTCACCTCGGTCTGGCCGTAGACCGTGACGGTCTTGCCGGTCAACGCAGCAAGGTCGATCCGGTGCCTGTCGCCGTCGAAGGCAAGGTCGAACCCGTCGTGCAGCAGACCCTCGCGGTGCAGCCGGTCGGCCACGCCCGCCTCTTCCAGCGCGGTGACGGTGCCGTGTTCCAGCACGCCCGCGCGGATGCGCCCTTCGATATAGGCACGGTCCTTGCGGTCGAGCACGACCGTGTCGATCCCGGCATTGGCCAGAAGCTGCGAAAGCAGCAGCCCCGCCGGGCCCGAGCCGATGATGCAAACCTGGGTGTCGATGTATTGGGTCATGGGCTCCGCCTGGTCGTGATGCACCATCGTCCCGATCCGGGGCTGCCCTCGCAATGGGCCAGAGATCGCGTTTCTTGCACTATCCGATCAAACCTCTAGGCTGGGTGCATGTTTTCCCGGTCCGCCCCCGCCGCATGACCCGCTCTGTTCCGACCTACGAACTTTATGGCGAACTGCTGTCTGGCACGCTTGCCGATCCGGTGCATCACGAAACGATCCACGAACGCAGCAGCCGTCACGGGTGGACAATCCGACTGCACCGCCACCGGCGGCTGGCGCAGGTTTTCCTGTTCCAGACGCCCGGTGTCAGGGTCGTGGCGGGGGATGCAGAATACCAAAGCTCCGGGCCGTTGCTGCTGTTGATGCCGCCCAGCGTGCCGCACGGGTTCCGGTTTCCGCCCGACGTGGTGGGCGATGTGCTGACCCTGCCGATGGACCTGATCGCGGTGGAAAGCGCCGAGATGATCGCCCAGGCGGGCGATGCCGCCGCGATCCTGACCGCGTCCGACGCCCCGCATTTCGCGGCGGTCGCGGCGCTGATGCAGCAGGCGGCGGCGACGTTTCGGCAGATCGGCCCCGACCGCAGCATGCTGTTACAGGCGCAGGTGCGGCTGATGCTGGGCTATATCCGCGCCGACATGCGCCGCCGCTTCGCCGTGGGCAGCGCGCTGGGCGACAGCGACCTCACCCGGCACGAACGGCAGGCGCAGGCGTTCTGCGACGCGGTCGAGGCGCATTTCGCCAGTGCCATGACGGTGGCGGACTATGCCGCCATGGTCGGCGTGTCCGCGCCGCACCTCACGCGGATCTGCCGCCGCATCCTGGGTGCCACGCCCAACGCGCTGGTCCGGCAGCGCCGCCTGGTCGAGGCCAAGCGGCTTCTGGCCTTTACCCGCCATTCCATCGCCGATGTGGGCTACCGCGCCGGATTTCGCGACACCGGGTTTTTCAGCCGGACATTCAAGGCTGCAGAAGGCCGCACGCCGCGTGCCTTCCGCGATGAGGGTGGCGTCTGAAAGCGTCCTGCGATTGTCTTGAACCGGCCTGAAGCGGACCTTGGGCAACCGGCTGACGAGCCTCGCCGTTGCATTCGCGCGCGGATGCGATCAGCTCCTTCCGCTCAGGCGCTTTATCCCAGCCAAGTCTGCACACCACCCCCGCTTTGCACCAAGCTCAACCAAATCGCAGCCGCGTGGGAGCGCGACTGCCATAGCGCGGCGGCCTTCGGCCTCGATTCCGCGCCGGGTGCCTGGCTCGTACGTCGGCTCAAGGCCGCGCGCGCGGTTCAATTTGTCTACACCTCGCTCTACCGCCCCCAGCGCAGCGCGATGAGGTCGCTGTTGGCGGCCAGTTGCAGCAGGCGGTTGCGGGTCCGGTCCGACATCGGTTTGAGCGGATGGCGCACATGGTCCGACCCGATCACGCCGCCGACCTTCATCACCACCTTGGTGGCGCGCAGGCCGCACTGGCGGTTTTCGTGGTTGATCAGCGGCAGGCAGTCGCGCCAGCCCGCCAGCGCGGCGTCGGTGTCACCGGCAAGGTAGTTGCTCACGATGGGCCCGATCCGCTCCGGCTGCAGCGCCGAGGTCATGGTGCCGGTGCAGCCCGCGTCGAGATCGGCCAGAAGGGTGGCGGCCTCTTCACCGTCGAAGGGGCCCAGGATGTGCTCTCCGCCCGCCTCGATCAGCGCGGCGAGCTTGTCGGCGGCAAAGGGCATTTCCATCTTGAAATAGCTCACATTCTCGATCTCTCGGGCCATGCGCACCAGCAGCGGTACGGGCAGCGACACGCCCGACAGCGGCGCGTCCTGCACCATGATCGGGATCGAGATCGCATCGGACACGGCGGCGAAATGTTCAAAGATGCCCGCCTCCGCCGGGGCGAGCCCGACGCCATGATAGGGCGGCATCATCATCAGCATCGACGCGCCCAGGCTTTCCGCCTCGCGCGCGCGGTCGATCACGACCTGTGTGCTGAAATGGCTGACCGTGACGATGATCGGCACACGCCCCGCTGCGTGTTCCAGCGACACGCGGGTCAGTGTGGCACGTTCGGCATCGGACAGGACGAACTGTTCGGAATAGTTGGCCAGAATGCAGATCGCATCGACCCCCTGGTCGATCATGCAGTCGATCACCCGGGTCATGCCTTCGGTGTCGATGCTGCCATCGTCGTGGAACGGGGTCGGGGCGACCGGCAAAATGCCGCGAAGCGGTCGGGTCATGAACTGTCCTTTCTTGGGCGCGGTCGCGCGTCAGTCGTGAAACGGGTCGGTGGCGATGCGCCGACCCAGGGCCAGCGCGTCGGTCGCCAGCACCATCGGGCGCAGGTCCATGTCGCGACGACCCTTGGTGACGAGCGCGGCCATTTCGGCGTAAAGCCGCGGATATTCGCCCGACAGGGGGGCCGCCGTACCCGTCGGTGTGCCGTCGACGGCCATGACCGCGCCGCCATCGGCCAGGGTCAGCGTGCCATCGTCGGTTTCGGCCTCGATCCGCCAGATCTGGTCGCCATCCTGGCGCCAGTCGAAGGTCGCGGTGACTTCCGCGCCCTTTGGGTGATGAAAGGCGATCCGCGCCCCGATGGGGGTCTGGCAGTTCGACGGCACGTCCAGTTCGGCGCTGGCCACATGAATGTCGTCGGGCAGAATTTCCGTCACGATGGACAGGGCGTTGATGCCGGGGTCAAAGACCCCAAGCCCGCCGGGTTCCCAGATCCAGGCCTGCCCGGGGTGCCAGCGGCGCACGTCTTCCTTCCAGGTGACGGTCATCCTGCGCAGTCTTCGCTTGGCCAGCCAGTCCTTGGCTGCCGCCACCATGTCGGCGTGGCGCGAATGCCACGTGGCATAGATCGTCAGCCCGGCCTCGCGCGCGGCCGCGTCCAGCGCGTGGCATTCTGCGATGGTGGCCCCGGGCGGCTTTTCCAGCATCACGTGCCGACCGGCGCGCAGCGCCTGCATGGCGCTGTCGAACCGTGGCACCGGCGGCAGGCACAGCGATACGACCCGGACCTCGGGATGCGCGCTCAGCATCTCACCCAAGTCGGTGAAGGCGGGCACGCCCTCGACGCTGCCGTTGCGGCTGACCGTGGCCGAAAGCTCCCAATCATCGCTGTTCGCGATGGCGGGCACGTGCTGGTCCACGGCGATCTTTCCGATCCCGACAAGAGCGACTTTCATCAGTGACTGTCCTTTCCTACCCGCGCGCCCCGGCATCCTTTCAGGAAATCCAGATCCGCTCCCGTGTCGGCGCCTTCGACATGGGTCTGGTGCAACCATTCGTACCCGCTTTGCGCGCGGTCATGCGTCGGTTGCCATGCCTCGAGCCGCTCTTGCAACTCTGCCTCCGGGATATCGAGGTGCAGGCGACGCGCGTCGACATCGACCTCGATCATGTCGCCTGTGCGCACCACCGCCAGCGGCCCGCCCGCCGCCGCTTCGGGGGCGGCATGCAGGATCACGGTGCCATAGGCAGTACCTGACATGCGGGCGTCGGAAATGCGGATCATGTCCTTGATGCCCTTTTTCAGCACCTTGGGCGGCAGGCCCATGTTGCCGACCTCGGCCATGCCGGGATAGCCCTTGGGGCCGCAGTTCTTGAGAACCATGATGCAGGTCTCGTCGATCTCAAGCGCGTCGTCGTTGATCCGGGCCTTGTAGTCGTCGATATCCTCGAACACCACGGCGCGGCCCCGGTGCTGCATCAGATGCTTTGACGCGGCAGAGGGTTTCAGGATCGCGCCCCTGGGGGCGAGGTTGCCCTTGAGCACCGCAATTCCACCCTTGTCGGTCAGCGGTTTGTCGACGGGGCGGATCACATCCTCGTTCCAGTTCTGCGCATCCTTGACCTCGTCCCAGATGGTCTGGCCCGACACGGTCAGCGCATCCTTGTGCAGCTTGCCGCCCTCGGC
Organism: Thalassococcus sp. BH17M4-6; assembly: GCF_049323015.1. Taxonomy (NCBI): domain Bacteria; kingdom Pseudomonadati; phylum Pseudomonadota; class Alphaproteobacteria; order Rhodobacterales; family Roseobacteraceae; genus Thalassococcus; species Thalassococcus sp. BH17M4-6. The sequence goes on along the minus strand of NZ_JBMPGU010000003.1, from coordinate 122,297 downwards.
CAGCCGTTTGAGCACGACCGGCAGACCGCCGGCATAGAAAAACTCCTCCATCAGGTATTTGCCCGAGGGTTGCAGGTTCAGGATCGTGGCGATGTCGCGCCCGCAGCGGTCCCAGTCATCCAGCGTGATGTCCACGCCGACGCGGCCCGCGATGGCGAGCATGTGGACGACGGTGTTGGTCGACCCGCCGACGGCGCCGTTGCAGCGGATGGCGTTTTCAAAGGCCGCTCGGGTCAGGATGTCGGACGGTTTCAGATCGTCCTTGACCATCTGCACGATCCGGCGGCCCGACAGCTGCGCCATGACGCGGCGGCGCGCATCCACCGCCGGAATCGCGGCGTTGCCCGACAACGCCATGCCAAGCGCTTCGGACATCGAGGCCATCGACGACGCCGTGCCCATGGTGTTGCAACTGCCCGAGGACCGCGTCACGGCGGATTCCGCGTCAAGGAATTCGTCCTGCGTCATCTCTCCGGCCTTCACGGCTTCGGAAAAGCGCCACAGGTGCGTGCCCGCGCCCACCCGTTCGCCCTGGAACCAGCCGTTCAGCATCGGGCCGCCGGTCACGACGATGGACGGCAGATCGCAGGAGGCCGCGGCCATCAGCAGCGACGGCGTGGTCTTGTCGCAGCCCACCATCAGCACGCAGCCATCCATCGGCTGGCCTCTGATCTGTTCCTCGATCGACAGGGCGGCGAGGTTGCGGAACATCATCGCCGTCGGCCGGAAGGTGTTTTCCGAGGCCGAGAAGACCGGCACCTCCATCGGAAAGCCGCCAGCCTCCCAGATGCCCGCCTTCACCTTTTCGGCCAGTTCGCGCAGATGCCCGTTGCAGGGCGTCATGTCGGACCAGGTGTTCAGGATGCCGATGATCGGGCGCCCGTCGAACAGATCGTCCGGGTAGCCCTGGTTCTTCATCCAGCCGCGATGATAGATCACGTCCTTTGTGCTGCCGGTGTACCATTCGGCAGAGCGCAGCTTGCGCGGCCAGGGGGCGGGTTTGAATGTCATGCCCCTCAGCCCTTTTTCTTGTTGTAGACGTCAAAGATCACGGCGGCGAGCAGCACAAGCCCCTTGATCATCTGCTGATAGTCGATGCCGATGCCCATGATCGACATGCCGTTGTTGAGCACGCCCATCAGGAAGGCGCCCACGACCGCACCGACGATCTTGCCCACGCCGCCCGACATTGACGCGCCGCCGATAAAGACCGCCGCGATCACATCCAGTTCCAGCGCAAACCCGGCCTTGGGCGTCGCGGTGTTCAGCCGCGCGGCAAAGACCAGCCCCGCCACCGCCGCCAGCATCCCCATGTTGACGAAGGCGAGGAAGGTCAGCCGCTCGGTCTTGATGCCAGAGAGTTTGGCGGCCTTTTCGTTGCCGCCCAGGGCATAGACCCGGCGGCCCAGCACCGTGCGTTCGGTGATGAAGGCATAGACGATGGTCAGCACACCCATGGTCAACAGCACGTTGGGCAGGCCGCGGAAGGTCGCGAGCTTGTAAAGGATGAACACCAGCGCAAAGGCGACGATGGCGGTGCGCACGACGAAAAAGGCGCGCGGTTCATCCTCGATCCCGTAGGCCTTGTTGCGCGCGCGCTGGCGCAGGCCCGACCAGACGACCCAGCCCGCCGCGACGATCCCGGTGGCAAAGGCCAGCACGTTGAAATTGCGCACGCCCACAAGGCCCTTTAGCGTGTCGCCGCCGGGCAGGATATCGGGCACGAAACCGGTGGCGATGACCTGGAATTCGCGCGGGAAGGGGCCGACCGACTGCCCTTCGAGCAGCCAGAGCGACAGGCCGCGAAAGACCAGCATGCCCGCGAGCGTCACGATGAAGGACGGGATTTTCCAGTAGGCGATCCAGTAGCCCTGCGCCCCGCCAATAAGGGCGCCGACGGCGATGCAAGTCAGCATCGTGACCGCGATCGACATGTCCCAGTTGACCACCATCACCGCCGCCAGCGCGCCGATGAAGCCCATGACCGACCCCACCGACAGGTCGATATGGCCCGCCACGATCACCACCAGCATCCCCAGCGCCATGATCACGATATAGCTGTTCTGCAGCAGCAGGTTGGTCAGGTTGATCGGCCTGAGCAGTGTACCGCCGGTGACGATCTGAAAGAACGCCATGATCGCGATCAGCGCGAACAGCAGCCCGTATTCGCGCAGGTGCGCCTTGAGGTAACTGCTGATGCCCCCGGAGGTGCCCGCGTTGCGCGATGTGTCTTCTGCGACTGACATGCCCTCTTCCCCTATTCGTTCACGATGAGCGACATGATCCGCTCCTGACTGGCCTCACTGCTGGGCATTTCGCCCACAAAGGCCCCTTCGTTCATGACGTATATCCGGTCGCACATGCCCAGAAGCTCGGGCATCTCGGACGAGATCATGACCACGCCCTTGCCGGCGGCGGCCAGATCGTTGATCAGGCCGTAGATTTCGTATTTCGCGCCGACGTCGATGCCGCGCGTCGGTTCGTCCAGGATCAGCACCTCGGGCCCGGCGAAAAGCCATTTCGACAGCACGACCTTCTGCTGGTTGCCGCCCGACAGGTTCACCACCTTCTGGAACACGCCCGGCGTGCGGATGCCCAGATCGGTGCGGTACTTTTCGGCCACCTGCGCTTCGCGACGTTCGTTGAGTACAGCACCGTTGGCCACCTGCGGCAGGTTCGCCAGGGTGATGTTACGGGTGATCGTATCGTCCAGGATCAGGCCAAGGCTCTTGCGGTCCTCGGTCACGTAGGCGAGCCCCGCCTTGATCGCACGGCTGACGTCCGACACGTCCACGGGCGTGCCGTGCATTTCGACGGTACCGCTGATGTTCTGGCCCCAGCTTTGGCCAAAGATCGACATGGCGAGTTCCGTGCGGCCCGCGCCCATCAGGCCGGCAATCCCCACAACCTCGCCCGCGCGGACGTCGAAGCCGACGTTGCGGATCACCTGCCGGTCGTCATGTTCGGGGTGGTAGACCGACCAGTCGGCGACGCGCAGGATGGTCTTGCCGATGTCGGGCGTGCGGCTGGGATAGCGGTTTTCCATCGACCGGCCGACCATGTCGCGCACGATGCGGTCCTCGGTGATGCCCTGGCCCGCGGCGTCGAAACTGCTGACCGCGTGGCCGTCGCGGATCACCGTGACGGTATCGGCCACGCGCCGCACCTCGTTCAGCTTGTGGCTGATGATGATCTGCGTCATGCCCTGCGCCTTGAGTTCCAGCATCAGGTCCAGCAGGGCCTGGCTGTCCGACTCTGACAGCGCGGCGGTGGGTTCGTCCAGGATCAGCAGGCGCACATCCTTGGCCAGCGCCTTGGCGATCTCGACCAGTTGCTGCTTGCCGACGCCCAGCTTTTCGACCAGCACCGTCGGCGCGTCGCGCAGGCCGACCTTGCGCAGCAGGGTTTCGGTGCGCCGGTTGGTTTCGCGCCAGTCAATGACGCCGCCGGTGGCGTTCTCGTTGCCCAGGAACAGGTTCTCGGCGATCGACAGCAGCGGCACGAGCGCCAGCTCCTGATGGATGATGATGATGCCGCGCGCCTCGGAATCCGAGATGTCGCGGAACTGCGCCAGCGCGCCGTCGTACTGGATTTCGCCCTCGTAGCTGCCTGCCGGATAGACCCCCGACAGGACCTTCATCAGCGTCGACTTGCCTGCGCCGTTTTCGCCGCAGATGGCGTGAATCTCTCCGGTTTTCACCTTGAGCGAAACATCGTCCAGCGCCCGGACGCCGGGGAACGTCTTGGTTAGGGAGCGCATCTCAAGCAGAATGTCCTGCTGGGCGCGGGCCTCGCGTGATGGAAAATGGGTCAGGGGGCGGCGGACCGGATGCACCGGTCCGCCGGGTGGTGATCAAAAGCAAAGCGACACAGGCGCTTACTTGATCTGGTCCATGGTGTAGTAGCCGCTGTCGATCAGGCGCTCTTCCCAGTTCTCCTCGGTCACCTTCAGCGGTTCGAGCAGGTAGGACGGCACGACCTTGACGCCGTTGTCGTAGGTTTCGGTGTCGTTGATCTCGGGCTCGCCGCCTTCGAGGATCGCATCCACCATGCCGACGGTCACGCGCGCCAGTTCGCGGGTGTCCTTAAAGATGGTCGAGTATTGCTCGCCCGCGAGGATCGACTTGACCGACGGCACCTCGGCGTCCTGGCCGGTCACGATCGGCATCGCCGTGTCGCCCGAGCCATAGCCGACACCCTTGAGCGATGACAGGATCCCGATGGACAGGCCGTCATAGGGCGACAGAACGCCGTGCACGGTCTTGTCGGTGTAATGCGCCGACAAAAGGTTATCCATGCGCGCCTGCGCCACCGCGCCGTCCCAGCGCAGGGTGCCCACGGTGTCCATGCCCATCTGGCCCGACACGATGGTGATCTTGCCGTCGTCGATCATCGGCTGCAGCACCGACATTGCGCCATCGTAGAAGAAATAGGCGTTGTTGTCGTCCGGCGATCCGCCGAACAGCTCGACATTCCAGGTTTCCGCATCCGGGAACCGCTCTTCCAGACCGGCGACCAGGGTTTCGGCCTGCTGCACACCGACCTTGAAGTTGTCGAAGGTGGCGTAATAGCTCACGTGTTCGCTGTCGCGGATCAGGCGGTCATAGGCGATGACGTCGATGCCCGCGAAATGCGCGTTCTCCAGCGCGTTCGACAGGGTCGTGCCGTCGATGGCGGCGATGACCAGCACGTTCACGCCGTTGGTGATCATGTTCTCGATTTGCGCCAGCTGGTTCGGGATGTCATCCTCGGCATATTGCAGGATCGTGTCGTATCCCGCCTCTTCGAACTGCGACACCATGGATTCGCCGTCCGAGATCCAGCGCGCGGATGACTTGGTCGGCATCGCGATGCCGACAAGGCCCTCGGCGATGGCGCCGGTGGCAAAGGTGGCGACCAGCGCGGTGCTCACCAGAATGGACTTCAGGGTCATGTCTTCCTCCTCCTGCGGCTGTCGCTCTTTGGCGGCGCAGCCCGTGAGTGACAGGGCTAGAGGAGTGCGTCATAACAATCTAATGCAAAAATGATAGAACGTCATTCCAAAATTGATATGCTTTAATCATGAACCCTTCGCTCACACAAAGGCTCAAGCCGTCGCACCTTCGGCTCATCCGCGCCATTCGCGATACCGGAAAGCTGCAAACCGCGGCCGAGGCGGTCGGCATGTCGCAACCCGCCGCGTCGCGCCTGCTGTCCGAGATCGAGGCCGATGTCGGCGGGCCGCTTTTTGACCGGCTGCCGCGCGGCATGGCGCCCACCCCGATCGGAGAGGCGTTCGTGCGCCACGCACGGGTCATCCTGTCCGAGGTCGACACCCTGACCAAGGAGGTGTCGAACCTGCGCGGCGGGCGCGCAGGGGCGGTGCGCGTCGGCGCGGTGACCGGCCCGGCGGTGGCGGCGCTGGTTCCCGCGCTCACCCAGGTGCGGAAGGTTGCCCCCGACATTCAGCCCACGATCGAGGTCGCGCCCTCGGTCACTCTGATCCGGGGGCTGGAGGAGGGGCGGTTCGACTTCGTGCTGGCGCGAATCGGGTCGAGCCACGAAACCCGCGCCTTTCACGCCTATCCGGGCCGCACCGAAGAGGTCTGCCTGATGGCGCGGGGCGATCACCCGCTGCTCGGCCGGGCCGTGACGCTCGCCGATACGCTGCCGTTTGAATTCGTGATTCAGGAGCCCGGATCGCCGATCCGCACGGCGCTGGAGCAGGCGTTTCTGGAAAACGGCCTGGCCACGCCCGGCAAGGTGACGAACAGTTCGTCCCTGCTTGTGGCGCTGAGCGTCGTGACCGGATCGGATGCCATCGCCCCGCAAACCCGCGAGGTGGCGCGGATGCTGACCCGGACAGATCCGGGGCTGGGGATCATCGATATCGAGGAAAGCATCGTCGTGTCGTCCTACCTGGTGCTGCATCATCGTCAGCACCACCTGTCGCCGATTGCCAAGACCCTGCTGGACGAGGTGCTGCGCCAGTTGTGACGGCGGGTGGCCGGGCCTGACGCCGTGCCACCCGCCAGGGCATCAGGGCTGCAGGTCGCCCGGCAGGATCGCGTCGGGCATGTTCTGATAACAGACCGGCCGCAGGAAACGGCGGATCGAGAGCGTCCCGACCGAGGTCGCGCCGAAGTTGGTCGACGCCGGGTAGGGCCCGCCGTGCACCATCGCGTCGGCCACTTCGACCCCGGTGGGGAAGCCGTTGGCCAGCACCCGGCCCGCCTTGCGCTCCAGCACCGGCAGCAGCTGTTGCGCTTGTGCGGTATCGCCTTCATCCATGTGCAGCGTGCAGGTCAGCTGCCCTTCCAGCCCGCGGGCAAGCGTCACCATCTCATCCGGGCCGCTCACGCGCACCACCAGCCCCAGCGGGCCAAAGACCTCTTCGCCCAGGGTGTGGTCCTGAAGATAGGTCTTGGCGTCGGTCTCATAAAGGTTGGGCGTGGCGTTGCGGCCATCACTGTCGGTGACCAGCACCGGCGTGACACCTTCGCGCCCGTCAAAGCGCGACTTGCCCGATTGGTAGGCCTTGGCGATGCCGTCCGTCAGCATGCACTGCGCCTGAACGTCCTTGAGCGCCTCGGCGGCGGCCTTGACGAAAGCATCGCCATCCGAACCCGATTCCACCACGGCGATGCCGGGGTTGGTGCAGAACTGCCCCGCGCCCATGGTCAGCGACCCGGCCCAGCCGGTGCCGACCTCCGCGCCGCGCGCCTTGGCCGCCTGCGCCAGCAGGAACATCGGGTTGACCGAGCCGAGTTCGCCGAAAAACGGGATCGGTTCGGGCCGCTGTGCGCATAGGTCATACAGCGCGCGCCCGCCGCCCAGGCTGCCGGTAAAGCCCACCGCGCGGATCAGCGGATGCTGGACCAGCGCCTGGCCGACCTCGCGAGTGCCGTCCTGCACCAGGCTGAAGACACCCGGCGCGATGCCGCGGCTCTGGATCGCGGCATGGATCGCCTCGGCCACGATTTCGCCGGTGCCGGGGTGGGCGGGATGGCCCTTGACCACCACGGGGCACCCGGCGGCGAGTGCCGCGGCGGTGTCGCCCCCGGCGGTGGAGAAGGCCAGCGGAAAGTTCGATGCGCCGAAGACCGCCACCGGGCCGATGGGGCGCTGCACCATCTTGAGGTCGGGCCGTGGCAGCGGCGCGCGGTCGGGCAGGGCGGTATCGTGGCGGCGGTCAAGGTAATCGCCCTTGAGGATATGATCCGCGAACATCCGCAGCTGCCCGGTCGTGCGCCCGCGTTCGCCCTGCAGGCGCGCCTCGGGCAGGCCGGTTTCGCGGGTGCCGATGTCGGTGATCTGCTCGGCCCGGGCCTCGATCTCGTCGGCGATGGCGTTCAGAAAGGCGGCGCGATCTGCGCGGCTGGTGTAGCCATAGGACCAGAACGCCTCTTCCGCGGCCTCGCAGGCGCGGTTGACCAGATCGGGCGTGCCCGCGCTGAATGTGGCGGATTCGCCGCTGGCGGGGTCGTTCGTAAAGGTGGTGTCGCTTGCCACCCAGTCGCCTGCGATCAGATGTTTGCCATGTGGGGAAAAGAGGGTGTCGTCGCGCATGCGGATCTCCTGATGTTCGGCGGATGCTTTGCTGCAATCGGCCGGGTCGATGGTATACCAAGTTTGGTGTCGCCTAGCATGTTGTCGGCGCGAAAAACAGGGGGGTCGCCGCGCGGCCGGCGCTTCAGGCGGCCTGCGGGGTCGTGCGGATTGCGGACCGGCGCGGTTCCGCATAGACCTTTTTCACAAAGGATTTCAGGGAGAAAAGCCATGTCCAACCATGTCGTTCCGGCACCCGATGTCACCGCCCTGCCGACCGAAAAAGGCGGCACCTTTCCGGTCCGGCGGGTCTATTGCATCGGCCGCAACTTCGCCGCCCACGCGGTCGAGATGGGGCATGACCCCGACCGCGATCCGCCCTTCTTTTTCCAGAAGAATCCCGACAACCTCGACCCGTCGGGCACGTTTCCCTACCCGCCGAAATCCCAGGACGTGCATCACGAGGTCGAACTGCTGGTGGCGCTGAAATCCGGCGGCACGGGCATCACGGTCGAGGACGCGCTGAAGCATGTCTGGGGCTATGGCGTGGCGCTCGACATGACGCGCCGGGATCTGCAGGGCGAGGCCAAGAAACTCGGCCGCCCGTGGGAGATCGGCAAGGCGTTCGAACGCTCCGCCCCGGTGGGGCCGCTCCGCCCGGTGTCCGAGGTCGGGCACCCCGGCGAGGGGCGCATCGCGCTCAGCGTCAATGGCACGCTGCGGCAAGAGGGCGACCTGAACCAGATGATCTGGAAGGTGCCCGAGATGATCTCGTACCTGTCGGACTATTTCGAGCTGCGGACCGGTGACGTGATCCTGGCCGGAACGCCCGCGGGCGTGGGGGCCGTGACCCGCGGCGACACGCTCGAGGCGGTCATCGACGGGGTGGGCACGCTGACCGTCAACGTGGTCTGAGCGCGCCGGCGTACCTGCCGCTTTCGGGGGCGGGACAGGTGCGTCCTCACGCATATGTTAGCGCAAAGCGGCGCGTCCGGGAGGCACCCGGCTGGTTTCCGGCGGGCAAATGACTAGGTTTTACCCTAGCAGAAAACACCATCCAGACCCTGGAAGGAGTCCTGACCATGCCGACCGTTCCGATTCATCGCCGCATCGTTCTGGCTGCAGGGGCCGCATCCCTGATCACCGCCGGGGCTGGGCTTTTGATGCCCGCGCGGGCGCAGGGTGTGGCACCCACCCCGTCGATGCGGGGCGGATCGAACAACTACCGCCCCGGCGCTCCCGTCGTCGACCGGATCGGCGGTGGCGGCTTCTGGATGACCGGCACCGTGCGCCGCGCGGGTGACGGCGCGCCACTGCCCGGTCAGCGCATCCAGATCTGGGCGCATACCACCGAAGGCCATGAACGCGACGCCCGCAGCCACGGCGCGACGCTGACCGATGCCAATGGCGTCTTTCGTCTTGAGATGCCGCAGATCGTCCCGGCCTTCGGACAGGCGCACGGGCACCTCGCCTATGACAGCGAAGACTTCGAAACCGTGTTCCTGCGCCCGCTGATGAACAGCCCCCGCGACACCAGCCTCGAGGCGCATTTCGTCCTGCAACCGGCCTGATCCGCGCGTGCTGCGCACGGTCGGCCTCTGGGCGGCGCTGCTGGCCCTGCTGGCGGTGCCCGTAGTCGCGGCGGCGTTCAGCCCGTATCTCGAGTATCGCCGTCCAATCTACATCCTGGCGGGCTTCGCAGGCATCCTGGGCCTTGCGCTGATGCCGTTGCAGCCCTTGGCTGTGGCCGGGTATCTGCCGGGCTTGTCGCCCATGGCCACGCGCCGTCTGCACCGCTGGGTCGGGATCAGCCTTCTGGGGGCGGTGGCGCTGCACGTACTGGGCCTCTGGATCACCAGCCCGCCCGACGTGGTGGATGCACTGCTCTTCCGCTCTCCCACACCTTTTTCACCATGGGGTGTGGCGGCGATGTGGACGATTTTCGCCGCCGGGCTCTTGGCGCTGCTGCGGGGGCGGCTGCGGCTGCGATGGCGCACCTGGCGGCGCTGGCATGCGGCGCTGACGTGCGTGGCCGTGGTCTGCACCGTCCTGCACGCGCTGCTGATCGAAGGCACGATGGAGTTCTACACGAAGATCGCACTTGGCGCGCTTGCCATCGGCGTGACCGCCAGGGCGATGATTGACCTGCGCATCTGGTCGCGCAAGGCCCGCTGAAAAGTCAGATTGGCGGTAAGATGGTGGGCGACCTAGGAATCGAACCTAGCGTGCGTCTCCGCGAGGGAGTTACAGTCCCCTGCCACACCTTGCGGCCTGTCGCCCACTGTCGTGCAAAGCCAAGGCTCCGTTCGACGTGAAGGCGTGATTACTAGCGGCCATTTGCGTCGTCAACCGGAAAATCGCGCCGGAAAACCCTTGCGGGCAGGGCGCGCGACGCGCATGGATGGCGGCATCGCGAAAGGGGCCGGGGCATGGCGAAGAAACCGAAATGGGTGGTCGAGAAAGAGCAGTCGCGCAAGGCCGCTGCGGCAGAGACCCTGTGGCTTTTCGGGTTGCACGCCGTGCGCGACGCGCTGGTCAATCCCCGGCGCGAAAAGCTGCGGCTGGTGGTCACGCTCAACGCCGCCGACCGGCTGGCCGATGCCATTGCCGAGGCGGGGATCGAGCCCGAGATCAGTGACCCGCGCAAGTTTGCAGCCCCACTTGATCCGCAGTCGGTGCACCAGGGGGCGGCGCTCGAGGTCAAGCCGCTGAACTGGGGGCGGCTGGAGGATGTGGCGCTGGGCGACGGCGACGGCCCGCCACGCGTCGTGCTGCTGGACCGGGTCACCGATCCGCACAACGTCGGCGCCATCCTGCGCTCGGCCGAGGTTTTCGGGGCGGCGGCTGTCGTCGGCACGCTGCACCATTCCGCGCCCGAAACCGGCGCGCTGGCCAAGACCGCGAGCGGCGCGCTGGAACGCCAGCCCTATCTGCGCGAACGCAACCTGGCCGACGCGATGGAGCGGTTGCGCGGCATGGGCTATTTGCTGCTTGGTCTCGACGGAGAGGCCGATCAGACCATCGAGGCCGCATTGGACGGCCGCCGCGACCGCGCCGTGGCGCTGGTGCTGGGCGCCGAAGGGCCGGGCCTGCGGCAAAAGACCAAGGAAACCTGCGACACGCTGGTGCGCATCGACTTTGCCCGCGACTTCGGGTCGCTCAACGTGTCGAACGCGGCTGCCGTGTCGCTTTATGCCGCAGGACTGCGCGGGGGGGCTTGAAGGGCCGGGGAGGGCTGCCGATATCGGTGCCAAAGACCGGAAAGGACAGTCGCATTGCCCCCAGGTTCCAAGATTGCCACCTGCTGTTACTGCGGTACCCGCGCCGCGCTGGTTTTGCAGGGCGACACGCGGCACGAACTGGCCTGTGCGTCCTGCGGCGCACCTCTGCATGACATGAAGATGTTCCCGGGTGCCGAGGCCTCGCACGGGCCCGCGAGCGCCAAGCCGCGCAAGAAAAAGCGGCCCAAGGTCCACGCCACGCCGTTGCAGCTGTGGGAACGCGAGATGCCGAAGTCCAGAAAGAAGAAAAAGCGCAAGACGCTGGGGAAGCGGTTCCTTTCCGAGGCGTTCGACGTGCTCGAGGATATCTTCGACTGACACACGCGTGACGTCGCTCTGGTCAATCGCGGCGCGGTGATTTATCTGGCCCAAGACATTGGCGGAGGCCTCATGGCGGAATACGAAACCCCCGGTCCGGTCGAAGAGAACTGGAAGGATGCGATTTCCTCGGTCGAGGAGATCATCGAGGATGCGCGCAACGGGCGCATGTTCATTCTGGTCGATCACGAGGACCGCGAGAACGAGGGCGATCTGGTGATCCCCGCGCAATGGGCCACGCCTGATGCGGTGAATTTCATGGCGATGCACGGGCGGGGACTGATCTGCCTGGCGATGCCTGCGCCACGGATCGAGCAGCTGGGCCTGAGCCTGATGTCGACCAACAATTCCTCGCGGCATGAGACGGCTTTCACAGTGTCGATCGAGGCGCGCGAAGGTGTGACCACCGGCATTTCCGCGGCAGACCGCGCGCGCACCATCGCTGTGGCCATCGACGCCTCGAAAGGGGCGCAGGATATCGCCACGCCGGGCCACGTTTTTCCGCTGCGCGCCCGCGAGGGCGGGGTTCTGGTGCGGGCCGGGCATACCGAGGCTGCAGTGGACGTGAGCCGACTGGCCGGGCTGAACCCGGCGGGTGTGATCTGCGAGATCATGAACGAGGATGGCACCATGTCGCGGTTGCCGGAACTCGTGGCCTTTGCCCAGCGTCACAACCTCAAGATCGGGACGATCAGCGACCTGATTTCCTACCGCCGCCGCAACGACAACCTTGTGCGGGTGCGCAAGGAGGAAGTCGTCGAAAGCGAATTCGGCGGCGAATGGAACATGCGCATCTACACGGATGAAACCCATGGCGACGAACATATCGTGCTGACCAAGGGCGATCTGTCGGGCCCCGATCCGGTGCTGGTGCGGATGCACGCGATGGACCCGATGCTGGATGTCGTGGGCACCGGTCCCCGGGGCCGTGCGGCGGAGTTTCACCACGCGATGGAGGCCGTCGCCGCCGAGGGCCGCGGCGTCGTCGTGCTGCTGCGCGACACCTCGATGAAGCTTGACGTCCATGATGAAGTCAGCCCCAAGACCCTGCGGCAATACGGCCTGGGGGCGCAAATCCTGTCGTCGCTGGGCCTGTCGAAACTGGTGCTGCTGACCAATTCCCCCACTCCCAAGATTGTGGGCCTCGATGCCTATGGGCTTGAGATCGTAGGCACCCGGAAGATATCGGAGCTTGGCTGATGGCCTCCAATGAAACGCATTACACCCTGCCGCGCGCGGAGTTCGACCGGCCTGTCAAGCTGCTCATCGTCGTCGCGCCCTACTACCGCGACATCGCCGACCAGCTGATCGAAGGCGCCCGGGCCGAGATCGAGGCGGCGGGCGGCACGCATGAAACCGTCGAGGTGCCCGGCGCGCTCGAGGTCCCTACCGCCATCGGCATCGCCGAACGGCTGAGCCATTTCGACGGCTACGTGGCCCTGGGATGCGTCATCCGGGGCGAGACCACGCATTATGAAACCGTCTGCAACGACTCATCTCGCGGCATCACGTTGCTGGGTCTGCAGGGGCTTTGCATCGGCAACGGCATCCTCACAGTCGAGAACATGGCGCAGGCGCAGGCGCGCGCCGAGGTGGCGGGCCAGAACAAGGGTGGCGGTGCCGCGGCCGCGGCCTTGCATCTGATCGCGCTCGCCCGTAAGTGGGGCGGCCAGCGCAAGGGCGTCGGCTTTCAACCCGCCCGCGACGAATACCAGATCGCCGGATCGGCCAAGGACCCCAGCACCGCATGAGCACCGCACCAAGCCCCCTTTCGGGCAATCAGAAGCGCAAGATGAAATCCGCCTCGCGGCTCTATGCCGTGCAGGCGCTGTTCCAGATGGAGCATTCGTCGGTCGGCATCGATCAGGTCCGGCGCGAATTCCTCGATTTCCGCTTTGGCGCTGAGGTCGAGGAGGGCGAAGAGATGATCGATGGCGACATCGACCTGTTTGCCAAGCTGCTGGATCAGGCGGTGTCCTGGCAGGCGAAAATCGACCAGATGACCGACCGCGCGCTGGTGGCCAAATGGCCGATCGCCCGGATCGACCCGACGCTGCGCGCGCTGTTCCGCGCGGCGGGGGCGGAGCTTGTGTCGCTCGACACGCCGCCCAAGGTGGTGATCGTCGAATATGTCGACATCGCCCGTGCGTTCTTTCCCGAAAGCAAGGAACCGAAGTTCGTCAACGCCGTGCTGGACCACATGGCGCGCGAGGCGAAGCCGGAAGCGTTCTGAACAACGCCTCAGCAGACGGCAGGCGGTGCCCCCCGTCCGCGCAGGTTTTTCCGGCTTCAGACTAGAGAGAAGTGATCTGTCCCAGCGCCAACACGTCGCCCGTGGGCGCGCCGGTGGGGGAGCCGCCGGTGGGTTCGTCGGAAATCGCCAGCGTCAGCTGCGTCGCCGGAAAGCCCAGAAGCGCATCCGGGACCTGGATCGACGCGGTCGGGCCTTCGGGCAGCACGCCCAGCGACACAGGCGCGCCGCCGTCGGGCGGCAGGCCCCAAAGCTCGAACACACGGCCCTCTGCCGGTTCCCCGGCGGTGCGGGTCAGCTGGATCACGTGGGTCGAGGGGATCACCACCGCGAGCACGCGCAGGCTGTCATCCTCGGCGGCGATTTCGCTGATCAGGCCGGGCGCCAGCGACGGCTGCATCGACTGCACGCCAAAGAAGGCCGCCACCGCGACCGATGCCGCGCTGATCGCCTGCCACATGCCCACACGCTGCCAGAACGGCGGCTTTTTCTCGGGCTCTCCGAACAACCGCTCCATCAGCGCGCGGCGCACCTTGGCCGGCGGCGCGACGGGGTCGATCTCGATATTCATCCCCGCGAGCCGGTTGGCCCAGTAAACCACGCGCGCGCGCATCGCCGCATCGCCGGGCAGCGCCTCTTCAAAGGCGCGCTCATCGGCGGGGCTCAGCAGGCGCAGCACGTATTCGGCAGCGCGGATGTCGGGTGTTTCGGCGTCGGTCATCGTTCCATGCACTCCCGCAGGCTGATCAGGCTGCGCCGTAGCCAGGTGCGCATGGTGTTGAGCGGGACACTGAACTTCTCGGCCAGTTCGGCATAGCTCAGCCCCTGCAGATAGGCCCCGCGGACGGCCTGGCCCTTGTCGGTGTCCAGTTCGTCCAGGCAGGCAGTGATCCGCGATGCCTCACCGGCGGCGATGGCTGATTGTTCGGGCGTGGGGCCGCTGGCGACCAGCCGGTCCGCCATATCGTCCACATCCGCACCGCTGTCGCGGGTGGCGCGCAAGCGGTCGATGGCGGTGTTGCGCGCGATGGTGATCAGCCAGGTCATCGGGGACATCCCGTTTGACTGATACCGGTCGGAGTGGCGCCAGATTTTCATGTAACTTTCCTGCAAAACATCCTCGGCACTCGCACGGTTATTAAGAACACGCAGCACGACACCGAAAAGTTTCGACGAGGTCGCATCGTAAAGCTGGGAAAACGCCTGCCGGTCGCCAAGTGCGGTGCGGGCGATCATGTTTTCGATTTCGGAAAGCTCGGCCAAACCCTGATCCTTTTTGAAGCGTCCGATCAGGCGATGGCCTGAAACAGCGTAGAAAGACACGTCGACCACCATTGATAGCGGTTTGCACAGGGTGTTCGATCAATTTCTTGTCAGGGAAGAGCGTCCTTTGCAAGAAAGCCACAGGTCGCAGGCGGCCCACAACGGCGCGTCGTTCAGGGAGAGTCGGCGGGAACCACCACAACCGTGTGGTTCTCTCATTCCCGAGGACCTGTATATACAGGTGGGCGTCAGGTAACCGGACCAGGGCCCGGACAGAGCCAACTCCCTCGGAATTGCTTAAGGCCACCGGAATGCAACCGTGGCACGAGAAGGGCAGAACCCGCCTGATCCCGAGGTAATGCGCCGATGCGTCCGGGGCAAGGGGCCGGTGCAAAAATGCCCGGCGGCGGACTTGCTTTTGTTCATCTTTTGTTCATAACTTCATCCATGCGCGATGAGCTTCTTCCCGGCCAGCTTCTGGCCCGCGGTGTCTGCCGCCATCTGGCCAGCCACGGATTCGCCGTGGTCGAGGAATTCGTGCCCGAGCGCGGCAAGCGGGTCGACGTCATGGCGCTGGGCCCCAAGGGCGAAATCTGGGTGGTGGAGTGCAAATCCTGCCGCGCGGATTTCATGGGGGATGGCAAATGGCAGGGCTACCTGGACTGGTGCGACCGGTTTTTCTGGGCCGTGGATACGGATTTTCCGACCGACCTCTTGCCTGACGAGACCGGGCTGATCATCGCCGACGCCTACGATGCCGAGATCTTGCGCATGGCACCCGAGGACAAGCTGCCTGCCGCGCGCCGCACCGCCATGGTGCGCAGGTTCGCCTTTCACGCCGCGCGCCGTCTGCAAAGCGCCCGCGATCCCGATGCGATGATCGGGCTGGTTTAGCGCGCATCTCCTTCGAGAAGGGCGTCACGGACGGTCGGATTCCCCGCCTGTTGTCAGGCACAATAGAAATGTCTGGCATTTGAACCGGGTTTCGCAGATGCTGCCCAAGAGGGCGCATAACCGCCCTTGGTGCGCTGCCTATTCCGGTCGTCCGTTCACGTGTTTTCCGTCAGCCTATTGGTGCTGATCTTCATCGGTTTCCTCGGCAAAGGGACAGCGGCGCCGCGTTATCTGGGAGGATAGAGACGATGAACCTGAGACCTGATCCGACATTCCATGCGACCCCCAAGCTGGCGATGGAGGCGCCGGCCGAAACCCTGGCCTTTACCCTGATGCTGAGCCCCGACGGGTCGCAGCCCGACGGGCTGGCCGTGGTCGATGTGGACCCGAATTCCAAGACCTACGGCGAGATCGTGCATTCGCTGTTCATGCCCAACAAGGGCGACGAATTTCACCACTTCGGCTGGAACGCCTGCTCCTCGGCCCTGTCGCCGCTGACCGGCCACGCGTTCCTTGAACGCCGCTACCTGATCATCCCGGGCATCCGGTCCAGCCGCATCTACGTGGTGGACGTGAAGGAACCGCTCAAGGCCAAGATCCACAAGATCATCGAGCCTGAAGAGATCATGAAAAAGACCGGCTATTCGCGTCCGCACACGATCCACTGCGGCCCCGAGGGCATCTATGTCAGCACCTTGGGCGGCGGCGGCGAAGATGGCACCGACGGTCCTCCGGGCATCTTCATCATGGATTGCGAAACGTTCGAGGTGCTGGGCCGCTACGAAATGGACCGTGGCGCACAGGACAAGCACTACGATTTCTGGTGGAACCTGCCGCGCGACTACATGGTCAGCTCTGAATGGGGCCTGCCGCCGCAATTCGAAAACGGCATCGTGCCCGAGGATCTGCTGTCGAACAAATACGGGCACAGCATCCATTTCTGGGACCTGCGGGCGCGCAAATGCGTGCAGACCATCGACCTGGGCGCAAATCACCAGATGGCGCTGGAAATCCGGCCCGCGCATGACCCCGCCAAGGAATACGGCTTTTGCGGGGTGGTGGTCGACACCACCAACCTGCAGGGCGCGATCTTTACCTGGTGGCGCAACAAGGACGGCACGTTCGAGGCCAAGAAAACCGTGACCATCGACCCCAAGCCCGCCGATGCGGACGACCTGCCCGAGCTGCTCAAGGGCTTTGGCGCGGTGCCGCCGCTGGTCACGGACATCGACCTGAGCCTGGATGACAAGTACCTTTATGTGGCCTGCTGGGGCCTGGGCGAGATGCATCAATACGATGTCAGCGATCCGATGAACCCGGTTCTTGCCGGCAAGGTCGAAATCGGCGGCATCGTCGCAAAGACGCCGCATCCCAACGGCAAAACCTTTGGCTACGGGCCGCAGATGGTCGAGATCAGCCGCGACGGCAAGCGGGTCTACTGGACCAATTCGCTCTACTCCACCTGGGATGACCAGTTCTATCCCGGCGACCGGGGCGCGGCGATGGTCATGGCCGATGTGGGCGAAGGCGGCGGTCTGACCCTGAACAAGGATTTCTGGGTCGAGTTCCCCGAAGGCTATCGCAGCCACCAGATCCGGCTGGAAGGCGGGGACTGTTCGACCGACAGTTTCTGTTACCCCTCGGCCTGATCCTCGGGGCTGATCCTTGGAAGACGTGACCTCGGTGGCGGCGCTCTGGAGCGCCGTCGTCGTCTCTGGGCTTTATCACGGTCTCAACCCCGGCATGGGCTGGCCGCTGGCGGTGTCGGCGGCGCTGATGGAGCGGGACGCCCGTGCCCTGCCAAGGGCGCTGGCGCTGCTGGCGGGCGGGCATTTCCTGGCGATGCTGGCAATCTTGCTGCCGTTTTCGCTGATGACGGTGCTGGTCGATCACGAGGCAGAAATCCGCATCGGCGCGGGGCTGCTGGTGGTTGGACTGGGCGTGTACCTTCTCATCAACCGGCGGCATCCGCGGTTTCTGGCGCGGGTCCGGCCCAGCCAACTGGCGCTGTGGTCATTCCTCGCGGCGATCGCCCATGGCGCGGGGCTGATGCTGGTGCCGATCTACCTGGGCCTTTGCGCGCCCGAGGATGCGGGCCATGCCGCCGCGGAATCTCTGATGGGCAGCAACATCCGGACCGCCCTTCTGGTGGCCGTGGCCCATACGGCGGCGATGGCGGTCGCGGGCGGCGCGCTGGCGGCGGGGATGTATTACTGGCTGGGGCTGAAATTCCTGTCGCGCAGCTGGTTCAACCTCGATGTGCTCTGGGCGCTCAGCCTGATCGTGGTCGGCGGCATCGGCATCTGGACCGCGCTCTGACCCCGGCGGTCACGCCCCGTGGATTTTTGCTCACTTAATCGTTACCATGAGGGCCGGAAGGGATCGCTTCGAGGGACTACATGGGGCAACCAATCAAATCTGTGACCATCGTGGGCGGCGGCACCGCCGGGTGGATGGCCGCAACGCTGATGCGGACGCTGTGCAAGCCCGACCTCAGGATCACGTTGATCGAAAGCCCCACCATCGCCACCGTGGGTGTGGGCGAAGCGACCGTCCCCAACATGCCGGTCACGCTGCGGCACATGCAGATCCGTGACCGCGAATTCTTTCGCACCTGCAACGCGACCTTCAAGCTGGGGGTGATGTTCCGGCACTGGAATGTCGACCGCAAGGGCCGGTTCATCGACTACATCAACGGCTTCAACCCCGCCCCGGCGGTCGAAGGCTCCGATATCGGCTATCACTACCACGCTTTCGGCGGCGGCAAGCGCGACTTTGCCCAGTGCTTTGCCCCCTCCATCGACCTCGTGCGGCAGAACAAGGCGCCGATTTCGCTGGGGCAGGACAAGGCGGGGCAGGGGCATGTGGGCTATGCCTATCACCTGGATGCGGTCAAGTTCGCGGGACTTCTGGCCGATGTCGGGGTCAAACGCGGGGTCACGCATCTGCGCGACGACGTCGACGACGTGGAACTGGACGACCGCGGCTATGTCGCGGCGCTCAAGCTGCGCGAAACCGGGCGGCACCCGGTCGAACTGGTGATCGACTGCACCGGCTTTCGCGCCCTCATCATCAACAAGGCACTGGGTGAGCCGTTCGAGAGCTATTCGGACTATCTGGGCAACGACCGCGCCATGGCGCTGCAGATCCCACACCCCGACCCGATGAAGATCGCCTCGGCGACCTCCTCGACCGCGCTGGGGGCGGGGTGGTCCTGGCGGGTGCCGCTGTTCAACCGGATCGGCACCGGCTACGTGTTTTCCAGCGCGCACCGCACCGACGATCAGGCGCGCGACGAATTCCTCGCGCATCTGGGCAGCGACGCGCCCAAAGGGGCCGAGCCACGGATCATCCCGATGCGCATCGGCCGGTCGCGCCGGGCCTGGGTCAAGAACTGCGTGGCGCTGGGGCTGTCCAGCGGCTTTATCGAACCGCTCGAATCGACCGCGATCCACATGGTCGACATGGGCATCCGCTGGCTGATGACGCATTTCCCCGACAGCGATTTCGCCGATGCCCCGCGCAACCGCTACAACCAGATTTCCAACGCCATGTTCAACGAGGTGCGCGATTTCATCAGCCTGCACTACCGCCTGGGCAACCGCACCGACGATCCCTATTGGATCGACGCGCGCACCGAGCTCAAGATCTCGGACCTGCTGGCCGAGAACCTCGAGCTGTGGAAACGTCAGTTGCCCGGGCCGCTCGACCTGCCGTCGCAGCAGCTGTTTTCTCACCGGGTCTATCAGGCGGTGCTGCTGGGCAAACAGGTCTACCAGACCGGCTATGGCGCCGATTTCAACTGGCCGTTCCAGCTGCGGCGCGAAAGCTGGCTGAAATTCCTCGATCAATCGGCAAAGTTCAACGCCATGGCGCTGCGGCACAAGGCCGATCACCGCACCGCGCTGCTGGCCATCCGGGGCGAGCTTGAGCCGTCAAAACCCAAGGCCCCCAGCTTTCCCGTCGCTGCCGGCACCGTGCCGCTGCCGGGTGCAACGGTCAAGGCCAGCTTCAAGGTCCGCGAAGAGGTGCTTGACGGCAGCGCGCCGGGGCTGTTCTGAGCTCTGGAGCAGACAACGGGAGCGGCTGGCATGCCCGAGATGATCTCAGAAGTCGGGGACTACTTCGCCAAGGGCTGTGGACGCTGCGACCGGTTCGACACGCCCGACTGTTCGGCGCTGCGCTGGCGCGACGGGGTGGCGGCGCTGCGGCGCATCTGCCTGTCCAGCGGTCTGGACGAGGCAGCGAAATGGGGGCACCCGGTCTACATGCACGCGGCCCGAAACATCGCGATGATCGGCGCCTTTCGCGGCGATTTTCGGCTGTCCTTCTTCAATGCCGCGCTGCTGTCGGATCCCGAGGGGATGCTGGAACCGCCCGGCCCCAACAGCCGCACCGCCAGCCTGATCCGGTTCGGGGATGCCGGGGCGGTTGCCCAGAAAGAGCCCGCGATCCGCGCCTATCTCGCCGAGGCGATGGGCCATGCCGAAAAGGGCATTCTTCCGAAGAAGGACACCACAGAGCCGGACCTGCCCGAGGAACTGGAAGATGCGCTGGACGCCGACCCGGAGCTGGCTGAGGCGTTCCGCGCCCTGACCCCCGGACGTCGTCGCAGCTACGCCATCACGATCGGCGCTGCCAAGACCGCCGCCACGCGCATCCGGCGCATCGCTGGCTACCGCGACAAAATTCTTGCGGGCAAGGGCGCGCAGGATCGGTAGGGGTGTCGGACCGCTGCCATGGCGGCGATGCGGTTTGCACTGCCAAGCCAGTGGCTGCTGCTTGAAGACCTGATTTTCGCAGGGCGGCCCCTCAGACTACCTCGATCACGCCCTTGTCGATGGCCAGCACATAGCCACGCCGGGCGATGTTCTTGACCAGAAGCTCTGACACAAGCTGGTTGCCCAACCCGTCGCGCAGGCGCTTGATCCGGGTGGCGCCGGCGGCCTCTTCGCAATCGCATTCGGACCGGCCCGAAATCACCGCCTCGATCTGTGCGCCGGTGAGCATTTCGTTGTCCATCCGCGCCTCGGCCAGCACCGCCAGGGTTTCCATCATCGCTTCGGTCAGCTTGAACCCCATGGTGTTGAGATAGACGGTGTTCTCCTCGCGGCTGATGATCAGGCTACTGACCTGGATGCCCGACCGTTCGATCTGGGCCATCCGGCGGTTGAGCGTCACCAGCATCACCAGGAACACCAGCGCCGCGATCAGCATCGCGGTGGCAAAGACCAAGAGCACGAAGATCACCATCCGGTAGCTCGCCAGCGTTTCGGCAAAGGCGGTGCCGGACTGGGCGAGGATTTCGAGCAGCTTGATTTCCGCCTGCGCGGTCAGATCGTCATTTTCGATGAAGAGCTGTTCGACCCGGGCATTGAACGCCCCCGCATCGGGCAGCGTCAGCAGCAGGAGCAGCCCCGCCGCGATCAGCAGCGCGACGATGGCCGACAGGCCAAGGGTGACGATGCGAGAGCCTGTGCGCCGCGCCTCAGAAGCGGAGGAAATAGGGTCCGGCACTGGCCTTCCTTTCGTCAAGCCCCGAGGCGTCGAAGACCGACACCACGTTCAGCAGGGTCCAGCCTTGCGCCTTGAGGCGGTCGGCCAGTTGGGATCGCGCGGCGGAGGTCGAGCAATCGCCCGAGATTTCCGCCACGCCGTAATGCAGCCGCAAGGGGTTGTCCTGCTTCGCCTTGTAGTCGGCAAAGCACGCGGCCTGGGCGGTCGCAGGCAGCAATAGGGCAAGGGCAAGGACGATGTGTTTCATGCCGCGCAAGATGCGCCGCCGCGCGTGGAAATTCAATAACCGCCGGGTGTTGCGGCCCGGATATCCGATAACAGGGGGGCGATATTGCCTGACTTTGCGGGGCTGGCCCAGGTTTCGGGGCATGGACGCGGGCCAGCCCGGTGCGGGTCCGCCGCAACTGAACCGATACTGCAAAGGAGACAGTCTCATGTCACGTAAATTCATCGCCACGATTCTGGCCGCCGCCCTGACCGTCACCGGCTTTGCCGCCACCCCCGCCCGCGCCAACGATGCCGAGGCGCTGGCCCGGATCCTGGGCACCGCCGCGACGGTCTATATCATCGGCAACGCGATCAAGAACAGTCGCGACGATGACGACCGCGTTCGGGTCAACAGCAACGGTCACCGCTATGACCGGGACGACCGGTATGACCGCGGGCGGTATGACCGGGATCGCTATGACCGGAATCGTTATGATCGGAATGATCGCTATGACCACGGGCGCGACCGCCACCGCACCGACCGCCACCGCACCGACCGTGGCCGCGACTGGGACCGCCGGTCGCGCGGCCTGCCGACCCGGTGCCTGCTGCGCGGCGTCAACCGCAAGGGCGACCGGGTGTCGGTGCTGGGCGCGCGCTGTGTCGAGCGGAACTTTCACCGCGTGAACCGCCTGCCGGATCGCTGCCGGGTGCAGATGCGCACCGAAAAGGGCGTGCGCGTGGTCTACAAGACCCGCTGCCTGCGCCGCAACGGCTTTGAACTGGCGCGCCGCTAAGGAACGAGCAGGGGGCCGCCAAATCCCCCATTGCGGGCGGTCCCGGAACCGCGCGGCACCGGAACACCGGGCCGCGCGGCTTTTTTGTTTTGGGGGCTCTGCCCCGTCGCCGCGGGGCGGCGACTCCCCGAGGTATTTGCAAACCGGAGAAGGGGGCGAACCGCTTGCGCCCAGGCGGGCATCGGTGTTTCTGGGCATATGAGCATGCCGGATTACGAGATGGAGGCGGCGCTGGGCGACCTGGTGGTCGCCGGTGTCGACGAGGTGGGGCGCGGGCCGCTGGCCGGACCCGTAGTGGCGGCGGCGGTCATTCTCGACCCCGCCCGCATTCCCGAGGGGCTCAACGATTCCAAGAAGGTGCCGCCGCTCAGGCGCGAGGTGCTTTATGCCACGCTGATGACCTGCGCCGAGATCGGCGTCGGCGCGGCGAGCGTGGCCGAGATCGATGAGCTCAACATCCTGCGCGCCAGCCATCTGGCGATGCGCCGCGCGGTCGAGGCGCTGCCGCGCCGCCCCGGTCACGTGCTGGTCGACGGCAACCTGATTCCGCGCGATTTTCCCTGGCCCGCGACCGCGGTCATCAAGGGCGACGCGGTTTCGCAGTCGATCGCGGCGGCCTCAATTGTGGCGAAAATACGGCGCGACCGCATCATGTGGGATTTGGCGCAACACTATCCCGGCTACGGCTGGGAGACGAATATGGGATATCCGTCGAAAAGCCACAGATTGGCGCTCACAAATCTTGGTGTGACCCCACACCATAGACGTTCGTTCAAACCGGTACACAATATCTTGTATCAAGAATAATTCTTAAATGCTTGATTCAAAAAAGAAATTGACCACGAATCACCTTTGACTCATCTTTGTCTCAACCAAACGAGTGCAAACATGCACCGCGGGACAGAGGCAGAAAATGACGAAGATGACCAAGTTGAAGAGCGCCGAGGCGCTCCCTCTTAACACGATCCTGGACGGCGACTGCATCGAGGTGATGAACGGTCTGCCCGAGGCGTCGGTCGATCTGATCTTCGCCGATCCGCCCTATAATTTGCAGCTGCGGGGCGACCTGCACCGCCCCGACAATTCCCGCGTCGATGCGGTTGACGATCACTGGGACCAGTTCACCAGTTTCGCCGCTTATGACAGATTTACCCAGGACTGGCTCAAGGCGGCGCGGCGGCTGCTCAAGCCCGGCGGGGCGATCTGGGTGATCGGCAGCTATCACAACATCTTTCGCGTGGGCACCGCCCTGCAGGATGCCGGATTCTGGATCCTCAACGACGTGGTCTGGCGCAAATCGAACCCGATGCCGAATTTCCGCGGCAAGCGGTTCACCAATGCACACGAGACGATGATCTGGGCCTCGAAGGGCGAGGGCGCCAAGTACACCTTCAACTACGAGGCGCTCAAGGCGCTCAATGACGGCATCCAGATGCGCAGCGACTGGGTTCTGCCGATCTGCAATGGTGGCGAGCGGCTCAAGGACGCGGCCGGGGACAAGGCGCATCCGACGCAAAAGCCGATGAGCCTGCTGCACCGCGTGCTGGTCGGCGCCACCAATGTGGGCGACGTGGTGCTGGACCCGTTCTTTGGCACCGGGACGACCGGGGCCGTGGCCAAGATGCTGGGCCGCGACTGGATTGGCATCGAACGCGAGGCCGCCTACCGCGAGGTGGCGCAGGCCCGCATCGACGCGGTGCGCAAGTTCGACAAGGTCGGGCTCGAGGTCAGCACCTCGAAACGCGCCGAACCGCGGGTGCCCTTCGGACAGCTCGTGGAACGCGGCATGCTGCGCCCGGGCGAAGAGCTGTTTTCCATCGGCAACCGGCACAAGGCCAAGGTCCGCGCCGACGGCACGCTGATCGGCAATGACGTCAAGGGCTCGATCCACCAGGTCGGCGCGCATCTGGAGGGCGCGCCCAGCTGCAACGGCTGGACCTACTGGCATTTCAAGCGCGACGGCAAGGTCGTGCCCATCGACGTGCTCCGCCAGCAGATCCGCGCCGAGATGAGCGACCGGCCGAACTAGCCATCCGATATCCGAACACCGCCGGCGCCTCGCCTCAAGCAGAGGCGCTGCCTTGCCCCGCCTGCATGTCAGGCGGGGTCTTTTCGTGTCGGATGCACATATGACGGATGGCGCGACGGCAGCGATCCTGTCATGCTGAGGGTATGCTGGAAAAACGCACCCTTGCCATCGCCGATATCCGGGTCCCCGCCAAACGCGGCAAGACGCTGGACCCGGCCAAACGCGATCTGCTGGCCGAGGATCTGATCGAGAATGGCCAGACCACGCCCATTCAGGTGCGCACCGAAGGGGCCGGGTTCATCCTGGTCGAGGGGCTGCACCGGCTCGAGGCGCTGCGCGCCCTGGGCGAGGCGCAGATCGAGGCCTATCTGGTCCGCGCCCGGCAGCACTGAGGCGGGGGAAACTTTGCCCGTGGCGCGTGCGTGGCTAAGGTGAGCCGACCATGAGATTTGCAATGACCCGCCGCACCGCCCTCAAGATCGTTCACTGGAGCGTCGTGCCCCTGACCATGTGGTTCCTGCTGGTGACCCCGCAGGATGTCGCGCAGGTGGGGGCCTGGGCGATCCGGCTGCATTCGGTGCTGGGGCTGGTCTTCGTGACGCTGGCGCTGCTCTGGACCGCCGACTATCTGCGCCGGGGGCTGGCCAGCCGCCCGGGTCCTAAGCTGGGGCCACGGGCCCGGCGGGTGCACTGGTGGCTGCACCGGGTGCTGATCTGGGGGCTGTTCGGCGTGGCGGTGACCGGGTTTCTGCTGGGGCTGACCGCGTCGCGTCAGCTTTGGGCCGGGGGGATCGTGCCCATCGCCGTACCGCTGGGGATGCCGCGCGCCAACGACCTGGTCGGACAGCTGCATTCCATCGAATTCTACCTGCTGGCGGCCATCGTCGCCTTTCACGCGGGCTTTCACATCTGGCGGCATCTGCGCCTGCGCGACAACGCGCTGCGGATCATGATGCCACGGGCCCTGCACCGGTTTTTGTAACCGCAATCCGGCTATGCGCGCGCGCCGCCTTGACCCCGCCGGGCAGAGCGGGTCAGGTGCGGCCATCCGCCAACCGGAGATGTCATGGACCTGCGCGCAATACTCATGGGGCTGGCCTTTGCGGCCATGTGGTCCTCGGCCTTTACCTCGGCGCGGATCATCGTCGCCGCCGCCCCGCCGCTGAGCGCGCTGGCGCTCCGGTTCCTGATCTCGGGGCTGCTGGCGGTGCTGATCGCCAAGGCGATGGGGCAAAGCTGGCACCTGACGCGGGCGCAGTGGCGGGCGACGGTGATCTTCGGCATCTGCCAGAACGCGCTGTATCTGGGTTTGAACTTCGTCGCGATGCAGACGGTTCAGGCCTCTCTCGCGGCGATCATCGCGTCGACCATGCCGCTGCTTGTGGCCTTTGCGGGCTGGGCGTTCTTTCGCGAATCCATCCGGCCGCTGGGCATCTTCGGGCTGCTGGCGGGGCTTGCGGGCGTGTCGCTGATCATGGGCGCGCGGCTGCAGGGCGGTGTCGATCTTTTCGGCCTGGCGCTGTGCGGTCTGGGGGTGCTGTCGCTGACGGCGGCCACGCTGGCGGTGCGCGGGGCCACGTCAGGGGGCAATTTCCTGATGGTCGTGGGGCTGCAGATGCTGGTCGGCAGCGCGGTCCTATGGGTGCCTGCCCTGGCGTTCGAGACGCTGGTGATCGACTGGTCCTGGCAGCTGGTTGCGGCCTTTCTCTACACCACGCTGGTGCCGGGTCTTGCCGCGACGCTGGTCTGGTTCCTGCTGGTCGACAGGATCGGCGCGGTGAAGGCGGCGACCTTCCACTTCCTCAACCCTTTCCTGGGCGTGGCCATCGCCGCCGCCCTGCTGGGCGAGGCGCTGGGGCCGGGCGACGTGCTGGGCGTGGCGATCATCGCGATGGGCATTCTGGCGGTGCAGGTGTCGCGGCAGTCAAAGGTCTAGCCAAGCCAGTTGGGGAAAAGACCGATTCAGCCTCAGCCGATGCTGCCGCGATTCTCGCCGATCTGGCCGCGATGGAGCAGCAGGTGGTCCAGGATCACGCAGGCCATCATCGCCTCGCCCACCGGGACAGCGCGAATGCCGACGCAAGGATCGTGCCGACCCTTGGTGATGATCTCGGCCGCCTGTCCGGACTTGGTGATGGTCTGGCGCGGTTTCAGGATCGACGAGGTCGGTTTGACCGCGAAGCGCACCACGATGTCCTGGCCGGTGGTGATCCCGCCCAGAATGCCGCCCGCATGGTTGCTGGAATAGACCGGCTGGCCGTCGTTCCCCATGAATATCTCGTCGGCATTGTCCTCACCTGTCAGCATCGCCGCCGCCATGCCTTCGCCAATCTCGACGCCCTTGACCGCGTTGATCGACATCATCGCCGCCGCCAGATCGGTGTCGATCTTGCCATAGACAGGCGCACCCAGGCCCGCGGGCACGCCGCGCGCCACCACCTCGATGATGGCCCCCACCGAATTGCCGGATTTGCGCAGCTCTTCCAGGTAGTTGGCCCAGGTCTCAGCCGTCTGAGCCGAGGGCACCCAGAACGGGTTCTGGTCGATCTGATCCATGTCCCGCGCGCCCGAGATGCCGTGCGGGCCCATCTGAGTCATGTAGCCTGTGATCTCGACCCCCGGGGCCAGCTGGTCGATGGCCGCGCGCGCCAGCCCGCCCGCCGCCACCCGTGCGGCGGTTTCGCGGGCCGAGGACCGGCCGCCGCCGCGATAATCGCGGATGCCGTATTTCTGCCAATAGGTGATATCGGCATGGCCGGGCCGGAATTTCTCGGCGATGTCGCCGTAATCCTTCGACCGCTGGTCGGTATTCTCGATCATCAGCTGCACCGGGGTGCCGGTGGTCTGCCCCTCGAAGACGCCGGACAGAATGCGTACAGCGTCCGGTTCACGCCGCTGGGTGGTGTATTTCGACGTGCCGGGTTTGCGCCGGTCCAGCCAGTGCTGGATCATGCCCTCGTCAATCGGCACGCCCGGCGGGCAGCCATCCACCGTCGCCCCCAGGGCGGGCCCGTGGCTTTCGCCCCAGGTCGTGACGCGGAAGAGATGACCGAAAGTATTCAGGCTCATGACGCGGGTCTCCTTTACGGGCTGGTTGTTAGGGCAGGGGCGGTGCGGCCTCAAGGGATTTCGCTTGAATGTCACAGGGCAGGGCGCTAGCTCTGAGCTTACCTCGGGGTGGTGCCGGTTGTCCGGTGCCTGAGATGCGACAGCGAACCCGTTGAACCTGAACCGGTTAACACCGGCGGAGGGAAGGTCTGGATACGCCTCCAACTTTGCCCATCCGTCGCAATTTAGGAGGATGCCATGAAGGCCCTTTCCATTGCAGCGGTCCTATTTTCTGCCAGCACCGCTCTGGCGCAAACCCCCGTTCTGACGGTTTACGCGGGCGATTACGTGACATCTGAATGGGGTCCCGGCCCCAAGATCGAAGAGATGTTCGAAGCGCGCTGCGCCTGCGATCTGCAGTTCAAGCCCGGCGATCTGCTGCCCCGCCTGCTGCTTGAGGGCGACCGCACGGATGCCGACATCGTCTTTGGTCTGAACACCGATGTGACGAAGAAGGCGCGCGAGTCGGGGCTTTTCGCGCCGCACGGTCAGCCGCTGGATGCGCTGACCCTGCCGATCGACTGGACCGACGAGGTCTTTCTGCCGTTCAACTATGGGCACACGGCGTTCATCTACAACACCGAACGCATGGCCGACGCACCTGCATCCTTCGACGCGCTTCTGGACGCACCCGACGATCTGAAGATCGTGATTCAGGATCCCCGGTCATCCATTTCCGGCCTTGCGCTGGTGCTGTGGGTGCGGGTGGTTTACGGCGACGGGGCGCAGGCCGCCTGGGAAAAGCTGGCGCCGAAAATCCTGACGGTGACCAAGGGCTGGTCGGAAAGCTATGGCCTTTTCACGGATGGAGAGGCCGACATGGTCCTGTCCTACACCACCTCGCCCGCCTATCACATCATCGCCGAGGATGACCGTACCAAGAAGGCCGCGATCTTTCCCGAAGGCCATTACTTCATGGTCGAACTGGCCGCCAAGGTGGCGGGCACCGATCAGCCGGAGCTGGCGGATGAGTTCATGGCCTTTGTCCTGAGCGAAGACTTCCAGACCATGATCGCCACAGGCAACTGGTCCTTCCCCGCCGCCTTGCCGCGCGACGGCTGGCCCGAGGGGTTCAAGGAACTCGATCTGCCGGAAAAGGTGCTGTTCTATTCCGAGGACGAGGCCGCAGCCCTGCGGGACGAGGCCATCGAGGCATGGCGCCGCGCGCTCTCGCAATAGTCGCGGGCCTGCTGGTCGTCGGGCTGACCCTTGGCCCGGTGGCGGCGGTGATCTGGCGCGCGACCGGGTGGTCGGCGCTGGGCCCGGGCGACTGGCAGGCGCTGCGCTTCACGGTGGTACAGGCGGTGCTTTCTGCGGCGCTGTCGGTGCTGTGCGCGGTGCCGGTGGCGCGCGCGCTGGCGCGCCGCCGCTTTGCCGGACGCGGGCTGCTTGTGGCGCTGCTGGGCGCGCCCTTCATCCTGCCGGTGATCGTGGCGGTGCTGGGCCTGCTCGCGGTCTTTGGCAATGCCGGCCTGCTCAACACCGGGCTGCGCGCGCTGGGATTGCCCGAGGTGTCGATCTACGGCCTGCACGGAGTCGTCATCGCGCATGTCTTTCTCAACCTGCCGCTGGCGACGCGGCTGATCCTGCAGGCCTGGCTTGCCATCCCGGCGGAACGGATGCGGCTGGCAGGCTCGCTGGACCTTGGCCCTTGGGCGATGTGGCGGGTGATCGAGGCGCCGATGCTCTTGCGCATCGTACCGGGGGCCTTCGCGGTGATCTTTGTCATCTGCCTGTCGAGCTTTGCCGTGGCGCTGACGCTGGGCGGCGGGCCGCGCGCCACGACGGTAGAGCTCGCGATCTATCAGGCGATCCGGTTCGATTTTGATCTTGCCCGCGCGGCGGTGCTGTCGGTCATCCAGCTGGCGCTGGCGCTGGCGGCGGGGCTGGTGGCGCTGCGCCTGTCGGGCGGCGACGGGTTCGGCGCGGGGCTGGATCGGGTGGTGCCGCGCTGGGACATCGGGCGCACGGCGCTGCTGTTCGACGCTCTGGCAATCCTGCTGGTGGCGCTTTTCCTGCTGACGCCGCTGGCGATGGTCGTGCTGCGCGGCCTGCCGGGGCTGGGTCAGATGGGGCCGGGGGTCTGGCAGGCGGCGCAGCATTCGGTGACGGTGGCCCTGGCCTCGACCCTGTTGTGCCTCGTGTGGGCGCTGCCGCTGGCGACACGCGGCGGAGAGGTCGTGGGCCTGGCTGGCATCGCCGTGTCGCCGCTGGTGCTGGGCACGGGTCTGTTCTTGATCGTGCGGCCCTATGCCAACCCGTTCGATCTGGCGCTTTGGGTCACCGGACTGGTCAACGCGCTGGTGGCGCTGCCGTTTGCCCTCCGCATCCTGCGGCCCGAGGCGCAGGCGATCCGCGCCGATTTCGGGCGGCTGGGGGCGGCGCTGGGGTTGACCGGCTGGGCCTGGCTGCGCTGGGTGCTGGTGCCGCGCCTGCGCAGGCCGCTGGGTTTCGCCGCCGGTCTGACGGCGGCGCTGTCGATGGGGGACCTTGGGGTCATCGCGCTATTCGCCGATCCTGATCGGACGACGCTGCCGCTGCGGGTCTACCAACTGATGGGATCCTACCGGATGGAGGGGGCAGCAGGAGCGGCGCTGCTGCTGCTGGCGCTGAGCCTGGGGCTGTTCTGGCTGTTCGACCGCGGGGGGCGTGTGAATGCTGAGGCTTGAGGGGGTCGATATCCGCGCGGGCGATTTTGCGCTGTCAGCCGATCTTTCGTTGCAGCCCGGCGAACGGGTGGCGGTGATCGGCCCGTCGGGGGCGGGCAAGTCGACTTTGCTGGACGCGATTGCAGGCTTCCGGGTGCCGCAGGCCGGGCGGATCACCTGGCAGGGGCGGGACCTTGGCCCGCTGGCACCGGGCAAGCGCCCGGTGTCGATGCTGTTTCAGGACAACAACCTTTTTCCGCACCTCTCCATCGCGCGCAACCTGGGGCTGGCGCTGCGGCCCGGCGGCGGGCGGGTTTCAAAGGAGGACACGGCGCGGATCGACGATGCGCTGGTCCGTGTGGGGCTGAAAGGGATGGGGGGCCGCAAGCCCGGCGCGCTGTCGGGGGGGCAGCAAAGCCGCGCGGCGCTGGCGCGGGTGCTGGTGCAGGACCGCCCCGTGATGCTGCTTGATGAGCCTTTCGCGGCACTGGGTCCGGCGCTCAAGGCCGAGATGCTGGAACTGGTGCGCGATGTGGCCGAGGGGCTGCAGGCGCTGGTGGTGCTGGTGACCCATGATCCGGGTGACGCGAAACGCTTTGCCGACCGGGTGGTTCTTGTGGCTGACGGCGTGGCGCAGCCACCGGTCGGCACCCATGCGCTGTTCGAGGCACCACCCGAGGCGCTGCGCGCGTATCTGGGGGCGTAGCTCCTCAAGCCCGTGCGGGCTTTCCTCGCCTTCAAGCAAAAAGCCCCGCGCGAGGCGGGGCTTTTCGTCAGATCCGCCCGGGCTGGATCAGCCGTGCTTGCGCTTGATCGGCGCCCAGATCCGTTTGTTGGTGAGATAAAGCAGAACCGACAGCACCGTCAGGAACAGCACTCCGGCAAAACCGGCCTGCTTGCGCGCCATCATCTTGGGTTCCGCCGTCCACATCAGGAAGGCGGCGACGTCCGCAGCCTCGTGATGCAGATCGTTCTCGTGCCCGTCGTCGAATTCCACATCCTCGCCGTAAAGCGGCGGCGCCATGGAAATCCAGCCGCCCGGGAAGGCGGTGTTTTCGTAAAGGATGGTGCCGGCCTGCTCCATATCCTCACCGGTGTAGCCGGTCAGAAGCGAGGCGATGTATTCCGGGCCGCCGATGCCGTTGATGAACTGGTTGATGCCCAGACCGTAGGGGCCGTGAAAGCCCGCGCGTGCCTTGGCCATCAGCGACAGGTCCGGCGCACCAAGCGAGTCGTTGGCCGGGAAGTTGTCGGTGGGGCGGGCAGGGCGGAAATCATCCAGCTCTTCGTCGAACACCTCGAAGTTCTGCTCCGCATAGGCGCGCACCTGATCCTCGGGCAGCCCGGGGCCATCCTCGGCCGAGAGGGTCCGGATCGGCACGAACTTGAGCCCGTGACAGCCCGCGCAGACCTCGGTGTAGATCTTCAGCCCGCGCTGCAGCTGGTTCTGGTCATAGGTGCCGAACGGCCCCTCGAAGGAGAAATCGAAATCCTCGACATGCCCTTCCCCACCGGCGGCAAAGGCGCTGCCGGTGGTCAGGGTGACTGCCATCACGGCAGAGAGGGCGAGTTTCTTGAACATGGGTTCGGTGTCCTCTTTCTTACTCTGCCGGGGTCGGTTTGACGGCGGTGGCGGTGCCGCCCGACTTGGCATAATGCGCGTCGAAATCCGCTTCGATGGTTTCCGGCTGCGGCAGCGGCTTTTCGATGACGCCCAGAAGCGGCAGGATCACCAGGAAGTAGGCAAACCAGTAAGCGGACGCGATCAGCGAGATCGTCGCATAGGGTTCTTCGGCCGGCATCGCGCCACACCACATCAGGACAAAGAAGTCCGCGACGAGCAGGGCAAACCACCACTTGAACATCGGCCGGAAGCGGCCCGAGCGCACCGAGGAGGTGTCAAGCCACGGGACCACGGCCATGACCGCGATTGCGCCGAACATCGCCAGCACGCCGAAGAACTTGGCGTCGATGATGCCGCCGGTCACGAAGGATGCGATCTGCACGACCCAGACTTCGGAGGTGAACGCACGCAGGATCGCGTAGAAGGGCAGGAAGTACCATTCCGGAACGATGTGCGCGGGCGTCGCCAGCGGGTTCGCCTCGATGTAGTTGTCGGGGTGGCCCAGGTAGTTCGGCATGAAACCGACGATGGCGAAGAACACGGCCAGGATCACCGCCAGGGCGAAAAGATCCTTGATCACGAAGTAGGGCCAGAACGGCACGGTGTCTTTCGCCGCATCGGCCTTTGACGTGCGGCGCACCTCGACCCCGGTGGGGTTGTTGTTGCCGGTGGTGTGGAAGGCCCAGATGTGCACGATCACCAGCCCCGCGATCACGAACGGGAAAAGATAGTGCAGCGAGAAGAAGCGCGTCAGCGTGGCGTTGTCCACGGCAGGCCCGCCCAGAAGCCAGGTCTGGATCGGCTCCCCGATGAACGGGATGGCGCCGAAGAGGCCGGTGATAACGGTGGCGCCCCAGAACGACATCTGTCCCCAGGGCAGCACGTAGCCCATGAAGGCGGTGCCCATCATCAGCAGGTAGATCAGGATGCCGATGATCCAGGTGATTTCACGCGGTTCCTTGTAGGAGCCGTAGTAAAGACCCCGGAAGATATGCGCATAGACGGCGACGAAGAAGAGCGAAGCGCCGTTGGCATGCAGATAGCGCAGGGCCCAGCCGCCGTTCACGTCGCGCATGATGTGCTCGACGCTGCCAAAGGCCAGGTCGGCGTCGGGCGTGTAGTGCATGACCAGCGTGATGCCGGTGATGATCTGCAACGCCAGGGTAAAGGTCAGCACGATCCCCCAGATCCACATCCAGTTCAGGTTCTTGGGGGTGGGGATCATGATCGTGTCGTACAGTAATCCGATCACCGGCAGGCGGCGGTGGACCCACTTTTCGCCACCGGTCTTCGGTTCGTAATGGTCGTGCGGAATTCCAGCCATTTCTATGCTCCGTTATCCGAGGACGAGGGTGGATTCATCGGCGAACTCGGCAGGCGGTACCGGCAGGTTCGTCGGCGCGGGCCCGCGGCGGATGCGTCCGGCGGTGTCGTAATGGGATCCGTGGCAGGGGCAGAACCAGCCATCGTAATCACCGGCCTCGCCCAGCGGCACGCAGCCCAGGTGGGTGCAGACGCCCATCATCACCAGCCATTCGCCGGACTCGTCCAGCGCTCGGTTGGCATCCGTCGCCTCGGCATTGGCATCGATGTTGGCATTGCGGGCGATGGGGTCGATCAGGTCGGACATCGGCACGCCCGTCGCTTCCTCGATCTCTTCCGCCGTGCGGCGGCGGATGAAGACGGGCTTGCCCAGCCACTTGACGGTCAGCTGGGACCCTTCGGACACGCCGCCGACATCGACGCGGATCGACGACAGGGCGCGGACGTCGGCAGAGGGGTTCATCTGGTTGACCAACGGCCAGATGGCGGCACCTGCGGTGACGGCACCGGCGCCGGCGGTTGCGTAATAAAGGAAATCCCTGCGGGTGCCTTCGTGATCGTCTGCGTGGGACACGAGGTATACTCCATTCCTGGGCCAGGCGTGTGGCCAGTTCAAAGACTGCGCGCTGCGGGGCGGGCCTGCAACTCATCACGGGTCTATTTAGCGGGACGGTCCGGAACCGTCCAGCGATCAAAAGGACACGACGGGCAAAAGCGCGCATGTGTCGCGGTTGAGGCCTCGACTCATCCACCCTATGTGCTAATTACGAAAGAAGAAACGCCGGACATTGGGTGCGTCATGACGAAAGCGATTCTTGCGGCGGCCGCCTTGGGCCTTTCCTCTGCTGTGGCCACACCGGCGGCGGCGGAAATGGAACTGTCGTTCTATACCGGCTGGCAGACCGCGCCGCACAGCCGCATCTCCGGCGATTATCCCGGCGGCGGCTCGTACAACGCGCTGATCGGCTGGGAAGGCCGGTCGTTCGAAATGCCCCCCTATTACGGCGTGCGCGGCATGTGGTGGCGCGATGAACGGCTGGGCTTCGGGCTCGAATTCACCCACACCAAGGTCTATGCGCCCGACGACGAACGCTCTGCCCTGGGCTTTGAGAGCCTCGAGCTCACGGATGGGCTCAACATCGTGACAGTGAACGCGATGCGCCGCTGGCAGAACCAGTGGGGCGATTTCACCCCCTATCTGGGCGGTGGCATCGGGATCGCGGTGCCGCATGTGGATGTAGAGACGACCACCGGCTTCAAGACCTTCGGCTACCAGTACACCGGCCCCGCCGCGCGTCTGATCGCCGGGGCGAGCTATGACCTCAATGACCGGTTCGCGGTCTTCGGCGAATACCAGTTCGTCTACTCCAGCAACGACGCCGACCTGGAAGGCGACGGATCGCTGAAGACGGACATCAAGACCAACGCGGTGAACTTCGGCCTGTCGCTGAAGTTCTGAACCTGCCCGGCGTGCGGGCAGGGCGGGGGCTTTGCGTATCAGCCCGTGGGTCGGGTTTTCACCATCGATTCGCGTTCGGCGAAGCTTGCGTGCCATTTCGCCAACGCATCGCGACCTGTGCGCCACTGGCGGGCGTCGTGGCGGAAATCGAGGTATGACAGCGCGCAGCCGATGGCGATCTGGCCCATGTCGAGCCGTCCGTGCAGATGGCTGATCCAACGGGTGTTGAGCGCGTCGAGCGCGCGCGCCACCTTGCCCCATTGCCCTTCCATCCAGCCGGGATCGACCTTGTCGGCGGGGCGGAACCGCTGTTCGTAGATGATCAGCACCGCAGCATCCATGATCCCGTCCGCCGTCGCCTCGAGCGTCAGCGTATCCCAGAGCCGGTTTTCGGGGTAAAGTCCGGCCTTGGCGCGATCGTCGAGAAAGCGGCAAATCACCCGGCTGTCATAGAGCGTGGGGCCGTTGGTCCGCACCAGCGCCGGGATCTTGCCCACCGGGTTGGCGGCGATCAGCGTGGCGTCGGGTTGCAGCGGCGAGGCCGCGACATCGATCTGCTCGACCTCGTCGAACTGGCCGGTTTCGTGCAGCGTCACGAGCACCTTGCGGACAAAAGGAGAGGGGCCGGCGCGCAGAAGTTGCATGGGATGTCCTTTCGGGGCTGTTCGGTACGGGGGGCAGCTTCGGACTCACCAAAGCAAATGCTTCGGAGCCGTCAACGCCCGATCTTCTGCATGACAGTGCCGCGCCGTCCGCTCAAGGACAATAGCCGTCTCCCCGCAGGCGGGGCCCCTCGGCGATTGTCCTTGCGCGGCCGCCCCGGCCCCGTCTCTTGAAGCTCAGGCGACGACAGCTCCGAAGCAAATGCCGGTGACGGGTCAGAGGTCGGGCGGCGCGCGCATCAGGGCGGCGAGCGCGGCGGTTTCCGACCCAAGCCCGGCACCTTTGGCGTGGTCCGCGGCGGCCATGCGCACCGCGGCGGGCTTGTTCTGGCCCAGCTTCCAGGTGGCGGCGATGTCCTCTACGTGGAACCGGCAGGGCGGGATGGCGCGCATCAGCCGGGCCAGCACCTCGGGCGTCATCTTGGCGGTGGTCCAGGGGGTTTTGGGCAAAAGCCTTGCCTCGTAGGCCGCCGACTGGCGGTCGAGCATCGCGCGCATCTCGGTCTCGGGCAACCGCTCAAGCCGGCCGGTCAGCTGTACGGCGACGTAGTTCCAGGTCGGCACCTGATCGGGGACGCCATACCAGTCGGGCGAGACATAGCTGTCTGCGCCTGTCACCGCGAGCCGGGCGGTGAGCGGCACCGTCAGCGCCCGCGCGATGGGGTTCGAGCGGACAAGGTGCAGGTCGGCAGTGCCGCCATCCTCGGCCAGCAGGAAGGGCACATGCGACAGCAGCGGCGGGCCGTCCACGCTTATCGCGAGCATGCCGAAACCGCGCGCGCGGGCAAAGGCGATGTCCTTGCCGTGGTCCTTCGAGTGGAAGGCCGGGTTGGGGTGCATCGGCCTATCCGGCCTTGGGATGGGTCGCGGCGTAGACCTTCATCAGGTGCAGCGTATCGACCGAGGTATAGGCCTGCGTCGTCGACAGCGAGGCATGGCCCAGCAATTCCTGAATCGCGCGCAGATCGCCCCCGGCCTCGAGCAGATGGGTGGCAAAGCTGTGGCGCATGGCATGCGGCGTGGCGGTGGCGGGCAGGCCCAGTTGCAGGCGCGCCTGTTCGGTCACCTTCTGCACCAGCCTCGGGTTCAGCGCCCCGCCGCGTGCGCCGCGAAAGATCGGGCCCTCGTCCTCGGGCGGGTAGGGGCAGGCGGCAAGGTAGCGGGCCATCGCGCTGCGCGCCACCGGCAGCACCGGCACGATGCGTTCCTTGCCGCCCTTGCCGACGATGCGCAGCACCTCACCCAGCGGCAGGTCGCGCCCCTTGAGACCCAGCGCCTCGGATATGCGCAGCCCGCAGCCGTAAAGCAGGGTGATCACGGCGGCATCGCGCGCCCCGATCCAGCCTTTTTGCGACTGCAGTTCGACGGTGTCGATCATCGCGCGGGCGGCGTCTTCGGACAGCGGACGGGGCAGTTTCTTCTGGAACTTGGGCGACCGGGTGGAGAGCACGGCTGTGGGTTCGAACCCTTCCCGCTCGGCCAGCCAGCGGTAGAAGGATTTCACCGCCGACAGCTTGCGCGCCATCGACCGCGATCCCGCGCCGCCGCCGCGCAGATGCGCCATCCAGGCGCGCATGTCGGTGACGGTCAGGCGCGACAGCGGGCCCAGCCCCTGCGTGCCGCCGTGGTGCTGCGTCATGAAGGCTATGAAATCCAGCACATCCGTGCGGTAGGCCGTCAGGGTGTTTTCGGCCGCCCCCTTGAGCGCCCGCGCCGAG
Source organism: Thalassococcus sp. BH17M4-6 (assembly GCF_049323015.1). Lineage (NCBI taxonomy): Bacteria > Pseudomonadati > Pseudomonadota > Alphaproteobacteria > Rhodobacterales > Roseobacteraceae > Thalassococcus > Thalassococcus sp. BH17M4-6. The sequence goes on along the minus strand of NZ_JBMPGU010000003.1, from coordinate 85,671 downwards.
GCGAGCCATCCCTCGAGCGCATCGCGCGCCTGAGGAGAGATCGCCAGGGTCACGACAGCCAGCGCCGCATCGCGCGTTCGAACACGCCCGCGAAAAACGCCAGCAGATCGGTGCCCTGCAGCGGCGTGAACTGGTGCGGGTCCTCGGCGCCCATGACCAGCAGGCCGGGCAGGCGACCGGGGCCGAAATCAAGCTTCAGGCACGCCTCGGACCGCATCCAGTCGGCCTTGTCGCCATAAATGCGCCGATCGCCGGTCTGCAACTGGCGCAGGGTGACGGTGCGCACCGGGGCAGAGCGGTTTTCGGCCAGGTAGGAGTCGATGAAGCCGGGTTCGGCCACCGACAGCACCGACCCCAGCCGCTGGATCGCCGCATCGGAGTCGCCTTGCACCGATTCCAGCACCAGCCGCACCATGTCGACGCGCAGGATATCCGCGACCTCGCCGCCCAGATCACGCAGAAAGGGTTCGAAATCCACCGGGTCGAGCATGCGCAGGATCGCGCGGTGCACCTGGTTGGTCCCGGCAAGGTTTTCGTAGGCCGCCGCGATCACCGAACGGTGCGTATCTTCCAGCCGGTCCAGCCGCGCCTCGAGCCGTTCCATCGCGATGCCGCGCAGATCGACGATATTGCCCCCCATCGAGCGTTCGTTCGCGGCGATCAGTGCCCGCATAAGGTCCTGATCTTCCAGAATAACATCTGGGCGCGAGATGATCGTTTCGCGCAGGGAATCGTTGATTTCGGGGCTGCTGCTCATGCGGGCCTCTGCATTTTCTTTGGCAGACCTTAGCAAAGCCTGCGCGGGGTTTCGCCTGTTTTGTCCGGCTTTTGGCCGCTCTTTGGCCGGGTGTGGCCGATGTGTCAACGCTTGGCTTTCGCGCGCCGCTGTCCTACGCAAAGGCCGATGCGCGCGACGCCGGTCGCGGCAAGACAGGGCAGGCGATGTCGGCAGATTTCTTTGACGAAGGCGCATTGGTCGGGGTTCTGACCACGCAGCCCCTGGATCGCGCGCTGGATTATCGCGCGCCCGAAGGTGGCTGCCATCTGGGGGCCTTCGTCGAGGTGCCTTTGGGTCCGCGCAAGGTTCTGGGCGTGGTCTGGGGCACGGGCGAGGGGGGCTATGACCATTCCAAGGTGCGGCAGGTCATCCGGGTGCTGGACGCAGCACCGATGCGCGCCGAGCTGCGGCATTTCCTGCAGCGCGCCGGGGAATACACTCTGACGCCGCTGCCCGCGATGCTGCGCCTGTGCACCCGGGCGCCGGGCCTGGGCGACCCGCCGTCGATGCGCAAGGTCTACCGGCTGGGCGAGGCGGAGCCGCCCCGCCTGACCGACGCGCGGACCCGCGTGCTGGACGTCCTGCGCGAGATGGGCGGGCTGTCGCTGACGCTGAAGGAACTGGCCGATGCGGCGGGGGTCACCACCTCGGTCGTCAAGGGGCTGGTCAAGCTGGGGGCCGTGCGCGAGGAGGAAAGCCCGCGCGACACGCCCTTTCCGCGGCTCGATCCCGCGTTTGGCGGCAAGGATCTGACCGAGGATCAGCAGGCAGGTGCGGCCGCCCTGCGCGCGGGGCTGGCGACGGATGTCTACGGCACCACGCTGCTGCGCGGCGTCACCGGGTCGGGCAAGACCGAGGTCTATCTCGAGGCGGTGGCCGCCTGCCTGGCCCGGGGACGTCAGGCGCTGGTCCTGCTGCCCGAAATCGCGCTGACGGCGGAGTTCCTCACACGGGTCGAGGCGCGGTTCGGCGCGCGGCCCGCCGAATGGCATTCGGGCGTGACCATGACCGAACGCCGCCGGGTGTGGAAAATGGTCGGCGAGGGCCACGCGCAGCTGGTGGTGGGCGCGCGCTCGGCGCTTTTCCTGCCCTATCAGCGGCTGGGCCTGATCGTCGTGGATGAGGAACACGACACCTCCTACAAGCAGGAGGACGGCGTGCTTTACAACGCCCGCGACATGGCGGTGCTGCGCGCGGCCATCTGCGGCGCACGGGTGGTGCTGGCCTCGGCCACGCCCAGCCTGGAAAGCTGGGCCAATGCCGAGGCGGGCAAATACGACCGCATCGATCTGACCGCGCGGTTCGGCGCGGCGGTGATGCCCAGGATGCGCGCGCTCGACATGCGGGCCGAGGATCTGCCCGCCAACCGCTGGGTGTCACCCGGTCTGCAGGGGGCTGTGCGCCAGCGGCTCGAGCGGGGCGAACAGGCGCTATTGTTCCTCAACCGCCGGGGTTATGCGCCGGTGACGATCTGCAGGGCCTGCGGGCACCAGATCGGCTGCGACCACTGCGACGCGCGCATGGTCGAACACCGGTTCCTCAAGCGTCTGGTCTGTCACCAGTGCGGCGAAAGCAAACCCCTGCCCGAGGTCTGCCCGTCCTGCGAGGTCGAGGGCAAGCTTGCCGCCGTGGGCCCCGGCGTCGAACGGCTGGGAGAAGAGGTGACGGCGCTTTTTCCGGACGCCCGCGTCGCGGTGCTGTCTTCCGACATGTACGGCAGCGCCCGCGCGCTCAAGGCCGAGATCGAGAGCATCGCCGAAGGCGCGGCCGACATCATCATCGGCACCCAGCTTGTGGCCAAGGGGCACAACTTTCCGCTGCTGACGCTGGTGGGGGTGATCGACGCCGATCTTGGCCTGCAAGGGTCGGACCTGCGCGCCGCCGAACGGACCTTTCAGCTGATGCGGCAGGTGGCGGGCCGCGCGGGCCGCGCCGACAAGCCCGGCGAGGCGCTGTTGCAGACCTATCAGCCCGAACACCCGGTGATCCGCGCCATCCTGGGCGGCGAGGAAGAGGCGTTCTGGCGCGCCGAGGCCGCCGAGCGCCGGCAGGCCGGGGTGCCGCCCTATGGACGCATGGCGGGCATCATCCTCAGTTCCACCGACGTGCAGGAAGTGTTCGACCTGGGCAACGCCATGGCCCGGCAGGACGCGCCTCTGCGCCGCATCGGCGCACAGGTCTTTGGCCCCGCACCGGCCCCTATCGCCCGGGTGCGCGGGCGCCACCGGGTCCGGCTGCTGGTCAAGGCAGACAAGGGTGCGGCCCTGCAACCGGCGCTCGCGGAGTGGGCGGGGCAGTTTCGCCTGCGCGGCCAGCTGCGCATGGCCATCGATATCGACCCGCAAAGCTTTTACTGACCGAACCTGACGCGCGCGCGGCGCGCGTGCGGGGGCGCTGCCCCCACACCCCCGAGGTTTTTTCAAACCGAAGAAGGGGGCGGGGCGAACAGCATCGGTCGGTTCTTTGGCGGCTGCGCCTTGTTTCATCCCGGCACACAATCTACATCGCGTGACATGAGACGTTTCATTCCCTTCATGAAGTCCGAGCCGCTGGTGGCGATTGTGCGCCTGCAGGGCGCCATCGGCATGGGCGGGCGCGGCTCGCTGTCGGACGCGTCGGTGCGCGACATGCTCGAAAAGGCGTTCAAGCGCGGCAAGCCAAAGGCCGTCGCGCTCGAGATCAATTCGCCGGGCGGCTCTCCGGTGCAATCCTCGCTCATCGGGGCGCGCATCCGGCGGCTGGCCGAGGAAACCGGCGTGCCGGTCTTTGCCTTTGTCGAGGATGTCGCCGCGTCGGGCGGCTACTGGCTGGCCTCTGCGGCGGATGAGATCTTTGCCGACGAAAGCTCGATCCTGGGCTCCATCGGGGTGATCTCGGCCGGGTTCGGCGCGCATGTCTTCCTCGCACGGCAGGGGATCGAACGGCGGGTCTATACCGCGGGCAAGTCCAAATCCATGCTGGACCCGTTCAAGCCCGAGAACGAAGAGGACGTGGCGCGGCTCAACCGGCTTCTGGAACAGTTGCACGGCAACTTCATCGCGCAGATCAAGGCGCGTCGTGGCGATAGGCTGAGCCAGAACCCCGATCTTTTCACCGGTGAGGTCTGGATCGGCCAGAAGGCCGTCGACGAGGGTCTGGCCGACGGGATCGGCCATCTGGCGGTGGTGATGAAGGACCGGTTCGGCGAAAAGGTCCGCTTTCGCCGCTACGAGCAGAAGCGCGGTCTTCTGCAGCGGTTCGGCATGCAGATCACGCGCGACGCGCTGGCCGGGATCGAGGAGCGGGCGGATTTCGCGCGCTACGGGCTCTAGTGATCATCAAGATCGTCACCCTGTTCCTGGTCGCCATGGGCGTGCTCGCGATGTTCGGAAAGCTGCGGATTCCGGGGGCAAAGCGGCTCGCGAATGCGAAATGCCGCAACTGCGGGCGCTACCGCATCGGCAAGGGGCCGTGCCCCTGTGGCAAGGGGACCGGCTGAATGGTGTGGCTTTACGGGGGCTTGGGGCTGGTCATCCTGCTGTTGGCCGGTGATGCGCTGGTCAAGGGGGCGGTGAACCTCAGCCTGCGGGTCGGCATTCCCGCCCTCATCGTCAGCCTGACCATCGTGGCCTTCGGGACCTCTGCGCCGGAACTCCTCATCTCGATCAAGGCGGCGCTCGATGGCGTGCCGGGCATCGCGCTTGGCAACGTGGTGGGATCGAACACCGCCAACGTGCTGCTGGTGCTGGGCATTCCGGCACTTCTGGCGGTGATGCACACCGCCGAACACGACACCCGCAAAAGCTACGTCCAGATGATCCTGGGTTCGTTCCTGTTCATCGGGCTGGCGTTTCGCGGGGTCTTCGACTGGATCGCGGGGCTGATCCTGCTGGCTGCGCTGGCGCTGATCCTGGGCGACGCGGTGCGCGATTCTCTGGCTCACAAGCGCGAAGGGGCAGCGGCCCCCGAGGAAGAAGAGCTTGAAGGCGTCGATCCCGACATGCGCTGGTGGAAGATCTGCCTCTATCTGGTGTTGGGCCTTGTGGGCCTGCCGCTGGGGGCCGATCTGCTGGTCGACAGCGCCACCGAGATCGCGCAGCAGTTCGGAGTCAGCGACACGGTGATCGGCCTGACGCTGGTGGCGATCGGCACGTCGCTGCCGGAACTGGCCACCACCGTCATGGCGGCCCTGCGGCGGCAGGCGGATGTGGCCCTGGGCAACGTCATCGGGTCGAACGTGTTCAACCTGCTGGCCATCATCGGGATCGCGTCGCTGATCGCGCCGATGCCGGTCGACCCGGATTTCCTGCGCTTTGACCTGTGGGTGATGCTGGCCGCGTCGCTGCTGCTCATTCCCTTCGTCTTTCTCAAGCGCAATATCGGCCGTCGCTGGGGTATCGCGTTGACGCTGCTTTATGTGGTCTACGTGGCCGTGGTTCTGACGCAATAGGGGTATGGCAATGCGCGCACTGGTAACCGGGGCAGGCAAGCGGCTGGGCCGCGCCATGGCACTTTACCTCGCTGAACACGGGCACGACGTCGCTGTGCATTACGCCACCTCTGACGACGGGGCCATGGAAGTGGTCGAGAAGATCCGCGCGATGGACCGCAAGGCCGAGGCGCTGCAGGCCGACCTGTTGAATGAGGCGGCGGTCAAGGGTCTGGTGGCGCGGGCGGCCAACGCGCTGGACGGGCCGCTCACCTGCCTGGTCAACAATGCCTCGATCTTTGACTACGACAACATCCAGACCGCCACCCGCGACAGCTGGGACCGGCATTTCGAAAGCAACTTGCGCGCGCCCTTCGTGTTGACGCAGGACTTTGCCGCGCAGGTGCCCGCCCCAAAGGCGGACGCCCAGGACGAACCGTTGGCGCAGGGGCTCGTGATCAACATGATCGACCAGCGGGTGCGCAAGCTGACGCCGGAGTTCATGACCTACACGCTGGCCAAGGCGGGGCTTTGGACGCTGACGCAGACCGCTGCACAGGCCCTGGCCCCGCGCGTGCGGGTGAACGCCATCGGTCCCGGCCCGACCCTGCGCGGGGCGCGCCAGTCCACCGATCACTTCGCCCGTCAGCGGGCCGCAACGGTGCTGAGCCGGGGTGCCAACGAAGACGACATCTGCGCGGCGCTTGGCTATTTCCTGAACGCGCCCGCGATCACCGGCCAACTGCTCTGCGTCGACGGCGGTCAGCACCTGGCATGGCAGACGCCGGATGTCCTTGGGGTGGAGTAAAGCATAACGCAGAGTAAACTTTTGCACCGGTCGTCGCAGCGTCACGTAGCCGTTACAAAAACCCCTGAGATTTCAAATGTTTGCCAAGAGGTCAAAAAAGTTTTATTTTTATTCAAAGGCTTACGCAGTAGCCTAAAAATCATGCAAATTTATGAAATATCCGTAAACGCTCGGATTTTTCCGGCTCAGCGAAAGTTACCACCGCAGTTATCCACAGGAACCGGGGATGTCTTCACACTTGCATCGGATCGACGGTTTTTGCAGCCCGACGCCAAGAATCACATTCTGAAAGTCTAATCTGACAAAGTGGTTGTCAGTGGCGGATGACAGGTCGAGGCGGAAGCGGCGCCCGGGGCCAAAACTGACCTAGCGTCAGCTTTTGCATCCGGTTGCAAGTAAAGTTGTGCACCGCGCGACGGACCGTCACAAATCTGTTAAAAATTCCGTGCGAAGTCAGCGGCTTACTCGGAAAATCTATTTTTCTTTCAATTATTTCATGCGGTTGCAACTTTGCCCAATAAATGAGCAGATCAACGAAGTCAGGCGAATTGCAGGAAAAATCCCGGTTGCCTCAGGTTTGCACCCAGACTTATCCACAGAAACCGGGGATGCCTTTGGGGTTGTGCAGGGGCTTGGATTTTTGCAGCAGCAGCATAGAATCAAGACCATGGGCGCAGGGGTGGAAAACTGATGACGGATACGACGGAAAAGGCCGCGCTGACCGGGCACGCCTGCATTCAGTCTTATCTCAAAACGCTGGACAGCAGCCCCGGTGTCTACCGAATGCTGGATGACCAAAGCCGCGTGCTATATGTCGGCAAGGCGCGCAACCTCAAGGCGCGGGTCAGCAACTATGCCCGGCCCGCCGGACATTCGGGGCGCATCGCGCGGATGATCCGCGAAACCGCGTCGATGATGTTCCTGACCACCCGGACCGAAACCGAAGCGTTGCTGCTGGAACAGAACCTGATCAAGCAGCTCAAGCCGCGCTACAACGTGCTTTTGCGCGACGACAAGAGCTTTCCCAACATCCTCGTGACCGACCACGACTTTCCCCAGATCACCAAACATCGCGGCGCGAAAAAGGACAAGGGCCAGTATTTCGGCCCCTTCGCCAGCGCAGGCGCGGTGAACCGGACGCTCAATCAGCTGCAAAAAGTCTTCCTGCTGCGCAACTGTTCGGATTCGATGTTCCAAAGCCGCACACGCCCCTGCCTTCTGCACCAGATCAAACGCTGCAGCGCGCCTTGCGTCGGCAAGATTTCGAGCGAGGATTACAAGGACAGCGTGCGTGACGCGGCGCAGTTCCTGCGGGGCAAGACCACGCGCATCCAGGAAACGCTGGCCACCCAGATGGCCCAGGCGTCCGAGGCGATGGAGTTCGAACGCGCCGCCGCCCTGCGCGACCGCATCCGCGCGTTGACGCAGGTGCAGACGGCGCAAGGCATCAATCCCCGCGGCGTGACCGAAGCGGACGTGATCGCGCTGCATCTGGATGGCGGGCAGGCCTGCGTGCAGGTGTTTTTCATCCGTGCCAACCAGAACTGGGGCAACCGCGACTTCTATCCGCGCGTCGGCGCCGATGTGGACGAGGCCGAAGTGCTCGAGGCGTTCCTGGGCCAGTTCTACGACACCAAGGAACCCGCGCGGCTGATCCTGCTCAGCCACGCGATCGAGAACACCGACCTGATGGAAGAGGCGCTGACCGGCAAGCTGGGGCGCAAGGTCGAACTGGCGGTGCCCCTGCGCGGCGAAAAGGCCGAGCTGGTGGAAGGGGCGGCGCGCAACGCCCGCGAAAGCCTGGCGCGAAAGATGGCCGAAACCGCGACGCAGGGAAAGCTTCTGAAAGGCCTGGCCGAGGCCTTTGGGCTTGAGGCGCCGCCCGAGCGGATCGAGGTCTACGACAACAGCCATATTCAGGGCACGAATGCCGTCGGCGCGATGATCGTTGCGGGGCCCGAAGGGCTGATGAAGGGCCAGTACCGCAAGTTCAACATCAAGGGCGCCGATCTTGTGCCTGGCGACGACTTCGGCATGATGAAAGAGGTGCTGGAACGCCGGTTCAAACGCCTTCTCAAGGAAGACCCGGACCGCGACAAGGGGCTTTGGCCCGACCTGCTGCTGATCGACGGCGGGGCGGGGCAGGTGTCGGCGGTCGCGGGCATCATGCGCGACCACGGGGTCGAGGATATTCCGATGGTGGGCGTGGCCAAGGGCATCGACCGCGATGCCGGCAAAGAGGAGTTTCACCGCGTCGGCCAGCGCCCCTTTGCGCTGCGCCACAACGATCCGGTGCTCTATTTCGTGCAGCGTCTGCGGGACGAGGCGCACCGCTTTGCCATCGGCACCCATCGCGCGAAACGGTCCAAGTCCATTGGCGCCACACCGCTGGACGACGTGCCCGGCGTGGGGGCCGCGCGCAAACGCGCGCTGCTGGCGCATTTCGGATCGGCCAAGGCCGTGGCCCGCGCCAACCTGTCGGACCTCACCGCGGTCGAGGGCGTGTCAGAGGCGCTGGCCGAACGGATCTACGGCTTTTTCCACGAACAGGGCTGAACCGCGATCTACTGGATCGACAGGTCGATGGTGAACCCGGATGTCTTGCCGGTGTCGCTGTCATTGCCCATCTGGTAGACGCGGATCGTGTAGGTTCCGTCCGTCGGCAACGCCTGCGTGACGCTGTTGCCGTCCATCGAGCTGTTGTAGATCGCGAGGCCATCCGACCCCGGCGGCAGGATGTTGAAAAAGACCGAGCCGTTGCCGTTGCTGTCGGTCACGTTCAGTTCCACGAACATCTCTTGCCCGGCCTTCGCGCCCAGACGGTAGTCGATGTATTCATCACCGATGATCGCGCCGTTCACCATCGTGCCATAGTTTCCGGCCTCGAACCGGACGTCGGACGTGGACTGCGCAAGAAGGGGCGTGGCCAGCGTGACAAGGCCCAGAAAAGCTCCGAAAACGGCGGTGCGGCGTGACATGGCGGTCCTTTCGGCAGATGTTGCTTTGGGGTGGTGGTGCCCAAAGTCTACGCGAAGGCCGGGAAAAAACAATTTTTGGTTGCCGTTCTAGACCGCAATCCGCGACAGGATTTCGCGCAGATGGTCGGACAGCGGCGCGGGCCGCCCGTCGGCATCCACGTTCACCTGCGCAAAGAACCCGGTGGCGCAGGCGCTGTCCTCGTCATTGCGAAAGAGGCCCAGCTCGTAGCGGAACGAACTGCGGCCCAGGTGCCCCAGCCGCAGACCGGCGTGGATCAGATCGGGGAACCCCGCCTCGGCGTAGTAGCTGCAGCCGTTTTCGACCACCAGGAACCGGTTTGCCTGAGGTCCGCGTATCTCGATCCCCTGATCCATCTGCCAAAGGCTGACGGCGGTGTCGAACAGCGAAAAATAGGTGGCGTTGTTCATGTGGCCGTATTCGTCATTGTCCATCCAGCGCGTCGGCAACGCGCGGAAGCTGGCGAAATCGGCACGGACGGGGGCGGCGGGGCGGGCCATCAGCCGGGCCTCAGGTACCGCGCCGCGGCCGAGGCCGACCAGCCCGCCGCGATGGCGATGGCGATGGACAGCAACCCGTAGATCAGCGGCTGATTGCGCGACAGGTTGAACAGCCACCGCTCCAGCCCGACCTTGCGCACGTCGATGGCGGCATCATGTTCCGCAATGACCACACCGCCCCGTGTCAGCAGAATGCGGGTGCTGTAGATGCCTTCGGTCAGGTTCGCGGGGAGGGCGACGGCGGTGTTGAACAGCGTCTGTTCGCGCAGGGTCACGGTTTCCTCGCGCAGCTGATACAGGTCGTTGTTCTCTCGGATGCGGATCAGCGCCTCGGTAAAGCTTTGACTGTCCTGGATCGACATCGGCGCGCCGACAGACCGGATCGCACGCGGGATCGACACCTTGTAGCGCAGATCCTCGATATCGCTGATCGTGTCGCTCCAGGGGGCGCTTGTGGCCACCGCATAGAAGGACGGGGCCAGATCCACCTCGACCGCGTCGGTGTTGACCCAGATCCCGAACCGGCGTTCCTTGCGCCGCACGGTCAGCGGACGGCGCGGGCCCGCCACCGTGACCAGCACCTGCAACGGATCCTCGGGAATGGCCGTTTCGCGCTTGATCGCGCCGAAGATCAGGATTTCGGAGCCGTCGAAATTCGCGGTGATCGCCACCTCGTCCTGGCTCAGGCCCAGCACCACCTCTTCCTGCGCGAACAGGCGTAGCGGCAGCAGGCTCAGCATAAGGATCGCCAGCGCCCGCCGCATCACAGGCTCCTCGTGGCGTCGACCGAATAAAGCTCGGACGGTGTGATCAGCAGTTCAAGCGCCAGCTTGCCGCAGACCGCCAGCACCAGCAGCGCCAGCAGGATCCGCAGCTGTTCGGCCTTGAGCCGCATGCCGATCACCGTGCCCAGCTGCGCCCCCACCACGCCGCCGACGATCAGCGCAAGCGCCAGCACCAGGTCGACGGTGTAGTTCGTGGTGGCGTGCAAAAGCGTGGTGAACGCGGTGACAAAGATGATCTGGAAAAGCGACGTGCCGATCACGACCTTGGTGGGCATGCCCAGCAGGTAGATCATCGCGGGCACCATGATGAACCCGCCGCCCACGCCCATGATCGCCGCCAGCAAACCGACCGACACGCCCACCAGAACCGGCGGAATGGCCGAGATATAAAGCCCGGAGGTGCGGAACCGCATCTTGAAGGGCAGCCCGTGCACCCAGCCGTGATGGCGGCGCTTGGGCGGACCGCCGCGCTTTGACCGGCGCAGCGCGCGCAGGGACTCCACGAACATCAGCGCCCCGATGATGCCCAGGAAAACCACGTAACACAGGCGCACCAGCAGATCGACCTGGCCGATCTCGCGCAGCAGGTTGAAGACGTAGACCCCGAGCGCCGCGCCGATCAGGCCGCCCACCAGCAGCACCGTGCCCATGCGCAGATCGACCGTCCGCCGCTTGAGATGCGCCAGCACCGCCGAGATCGAGGAGGCGACGATCTGGTTGGCCCCGGTGGCCACCGCCACGGCGGGCGGGATGCCCATGAAGAACAGCAGCGGCGTGATCAGAAAGCCGCCGCCCACCCCGAACATGCCCGACAACATGCCCACGACCGTGCCCACCCCAAGAAGCAGGTAAAGATTGACCGCGACCTCGGCGATGGGAAGGTAGACTTGCATATCTCACTTTGCGCCCAGGCGGCGCGCAATGGCAACACGTCAGATGCGCAGAACCGGCGCTCCGCGACATGTTTGCTGTCGTAGAGCGCAGCAAAAGCGGCTAAGCCACGCGGATGGCAGAAACATCCAAGTTCGAGATTTTCCTGGTGGCGGTGCCGGGTCTGGAAGCGCCGCTCTTGCAAGAGGCGCAGGCGGCAGGCTTTGCGGGCGCAGAGGCGGTGCCCGGCGGTGTCGCGTTCCAGGGCGGTTGGCCAGAGGTGTGGCGCGCCAATCTGGTGCTGCGCGGGCCCAGCCGGGTTCTGGCGCGGATCGGGGAGTTTCGGGCCTTTCACCTGGCGCAGCTCGACAAACGCGCGCGGAAATTTCTATGGGGCGACAGCCTGCGCGCCGACGTGCCGGTCAAGGTCGAGGTGACGTGCCGCGCCTCCAAGATCTACCACGCCGGGGCCGCTGCCCAGCGGATCGAAACCGCCCTGCGCGAAGAAATGGGTGTGCAGATCGCCGCCGACGCCAGCGTCAGGCTCAAGGTCCGCATCGACGACAATCTGGTGATCCTCAGCGTCGATACCTCGGGCGAGGGGCTGCACAAGCGTGGCCACAAACAGGCCATCGGCAAGGCCCCGATGCGCGAAACGCTGGCGGCGCTTTTCCTGCGGCAATGTGGCTTTGACGGGTCCGAACCGCTGCTGGACCCGATGTGCGGCTCTGGCACCTTCGTGATCGAAGCGGCGGAGATCGCGTCGGGCCTGCTGCCGGGGCGGTCCCGCCGCTTTGCCTTCGAGGATCTGGCGCGTTTTGACGCCGACGCCTTCGCCGCGATGAAGACCGCACCGTCAGGCGGCGTGCCGGACCTGCGGTTCTTCGGCCATGACCGTGACGCGGGCGCCGTGCGGATGGCCACCGAAAACGCCGCCCGCGCCGGGGTGGCAGAGTGCACCACCTTTACAGCCGGTCAGGTCAGCGACCTTGTCCCGCCCGAAAGCCCGCCGGGGCTGATCATGGTCAACCCGCCCTACGGCGGGCGCATCGGCAACAAGAAACTGCTTTTCGGGGTCTACGCGGCCTTGGGTGAGCGTCTGAAAACGCAGTTTTCAGGCTGGCGCGTCGGCATGGTGACAAGCGAACCGTCGCTGGCCAAGGCGGCAGGCCTGCCGTTCAGGCCCGCAGGTCCGCCGGTGCCCCATGGCGGGCTGAAGATCCGCCTCTACCACACCGGACCGCTGCGCTGAGCGCGAAAAGGGGCGTAAGGTGCCTCAGCGTTCCTTGACATAGGGCTCGCCACCGGCCCGCGGCGGGATCGCCTTGCCGACAAAGCCCGCGAGGATCACCACCGTGAGGATGTAGGGCAGGGCGTCCATGAACTGCACCGGGATGACAAAGCCGCCAAGGTCGATGTTCTGATACCGCAGCGCCACCGCCTGCAAGAGGCCGAAGAGCAGACAGGCATAAAGCGCGTACCAGGGCCGCCACTTGGCAAAGATCAGCGCCGCCAGCGCGATGTAGCCGCGACCGGCGGTCATGTCCTTGACGAAGCCCGCTTGCAGCCCTGTGGCCAGATAGGCACCCGCGACACCGCACAGCACGCCGCAGATCGCGATGGCGGCATAGCGCAGGCCGATGACCGACACGCCGGCGGTGTCCACCGCTTCGGGCGCCTCGCCCACGGCGCGCAGGCGCAGGCCGAACCGGGTGCGGAACAGGATCCACCAGGTCGCGGGCACGCAAAGAAAGGCGACGTAGACCAGGATCGAATGGCCCGAAATCAGTTCCGCATAGATCGGGCCCAGAATCGGCACGCCCGACAGCGCCTCGGCAAAGGGCAGGGTGATATTCTCGAACCGGCCCGCGCCCATCAGCGACGGCGTGCGGCCGCCCTGGGAAAACCAGTCCTGCGCGATCAGCACCGTCATGCCCGCCGCCAGAAAGTTGATCGCCACGCCCGAGATCAGCTGGTTGCCGCGAAAGGTGATCGAGGCCAGCCCGTGGATGCCCGAAAGCACCATCGACGCGGCGATCCCCGCCAGCAGGCCCAGCCAGACAGACCCGGTGATAGACGCGGTGGCGGCGGCGAAAAAGGCCGACGCGAGCATCTTGCCCTCAAGCCCGATGTCGAAGATGCCGGCGCGTTCGGAAAAGAGCCCCGCCAGACAGGCCAGAAGCAGCGGCGTGGCCAGCCGCACGGTGCTGTCGAGCACCTGAAGAAGGGTCAGGAAATCCATCATGCCCCCCCTTTGCGCGCCGCCAGGAACACCCGTTCAAGCGGCATCCGCACCATGTTGTCGAGCGCGCCGGTAAAGAGGATCACCAGCGCCTGGATCACCACGATCAATTCGCGCGGGATGTTCGTCCAGAGCGCGAGTTCGGCCCCGCCCTGGTAGAGGAACCCGAAAAGGATCGCCGCCAGCAGCACGCCCAGCGGGTGATTGCGGCCCATCAGCGCCACGGCGATGCCGATGAAGCCCGCGCCCTCGGTGGCGTTCATCACCAGCCGCTCTGCCTCGCCCATGGTGGTGTTGATCGCCATCATGCCTGCCAGCCCGCCCGAGATGAGCATCGCCACGATGGTGATGCGCACCGGCGAAATACCGGCGTAGCGTGCGGCGGATTCCGAATGGCCGAAGGCACGGATCTCATAGCCCAGCCGGGTGCGCCAGATCAGGAACCAGACCAGCACGCAGGCGAGAAGGGCGATGAAAAAGCTCACGTTCGCGGGCGCGCCACGAAACATCGGTGCAGCGGCGGTCGAAAACATGTCCTGAAAGGTGGGCAGCGACGTCGCCTCGGGAAACCGTGCGGTCGCCGGGTCCATGGAGCCGACGGGCCGCAGCAGATTGACGAGGATATAATTCAGCAGGGCGGCCGCGATGAAGTTGAACATGATCGTAGTGATCACGATATGGCTGCCGCGCTTGGCCTGCAGATAGGCCGGGATGAGCGCCCAAAGCGCGCCAAAGAGCGCCGCGCCGACGCTGGCAAAGACCAGCGCCACAGTCCAGTGCGGCCAGGGGATGTAAAGGCAGACAAGCGCCACCCCAAGGCCGCCCAGCATGGCCTGCCCCTCGCCCCCGATGTTGAACATGCGCGCGTGAAAGGCCACCGATACCGCAAGCCCGGTGAAGATGAAGTTCGTCGCGTAATAAAGCGTGTAACCCCAGCCCGAGGACCGCATCAGCGCCCCCTCGACCATCAGCTTGAACGCCTCGACCGGGCTTTCGCCGATGGCCAGGATCACCAGCGCCGACAGGATTGCCGCTAGCAGAAGCGAGATCAGAGGAACCAGGACCGCGTCGGCCCAGTTGGGCATTCTATCCATGGCGGTACCACTGGCACCCGCGTTTGAGGGAGAAAGTCGTCGGAATGCCCAGATAGCCCCTCCGATCATCCCGCCAGCTAAGGCAGCTAGAACTAATGTTTGTATCACGCTATACATGCTGGCTAGAGCCCCGCGCCTCTTTGGCGTTCAGTTGTGCATCCACCGCTTCGATCAGCGGGCGGTCGGGCGTTTCGGTGATGCCCGCCATCATCAGGCCCAGCTCTTTCTGATCGGTCTCGGCGGGGTCGCGAACGCCCATGATCCGGCCGTCGAACATCACCGCGATCCGGTCCGACAGCGAAAAGATCTCGTCAAGCTCCACCGACACCAGCAGGATCGCCTTGCCCGCATCGCGCAGCGCCACGATCTGCTGGTGAATGAATTCGATGGCGCCGATGTCGACGCCGCGCGTCGGCTGGCCGATCAGCAGGATGTCGGGATTGCGCTCGATCTCGCGCGCCAGAACGATCTTCTGCTGGTTGCCGCCGGAAAAGTTGCGGGCGGTCAGGTTCGGGTTGGGCGGGCGCACGTCGAACCGCTCCATCTTGGCGGCCGCATCGTCGCGGATCGCGGCGTTGTTCATCAGCAGGCCCAATTGCAGCGCCGGGTCGCGGTGATAGCCGAAGGCGGTGTTTTCCCAGGCGGTGTAGGGCATGATCAGCCCCTCGCGCTGGCGATCCTCTGGCACATGGGCGATGCCTCGGGCGCGGCGGCTTTGCCCGTCCGATCCGGCACCGGTCAGGTCGATCTCTTCGCCGTTGACGCGGACGGTGCCGGTCGCGTCGGCATAGCCGCCCAGCACCTCGAGCAGTTCGGACTGGCCGTTGCCCGCAACCCCGGCCAGCCCCAGGATCTCGCCCGCGCGCACCTCGAGGCTGATGCCGCGCAGCCGCTCCACCCCCTTGTCGTCGGTCAGGCGCAGGTTCTCGACCTCGAGCACGCGTGAGCCGGGCTGCGCGGGTTTCTTGTCCACGCGCAGCAGCACCTTGCGGCCCACCATCAGCTCGGCCAGATGTTCGGGCGAGGTCTCGGATGTCTTCACGGTCGCGGTCATCTCGCCCCGGCGCATCACCGACACGGTGTCGGTGATCTCCATGATCTCGCGCAGCTTGTGGGTGATGAGGATGATCGTCTTGCCCTCGGCCCGCAGGTTGTCGAGGATGCGAAAGAGGTGATCGGCCTCGGCCGGGGTCAGCACGCCGGTGGGTTCGTCGAGGATCAGGATATCGGCCTGGCGGTACAGCGCTTTGAGGATTTCGACCCTCTGCTGGTGCCCGACGCTCAGGTTTTCGATCCGCGCATCCGGGTCGACGTTCAGTTCGTATTCGCTGGCCAGCTGTTTCAGCACCCCGCGCGCCTTGGCCAGGCTGGGACGCAGCAGCCCGCCGTCCTCGGCCCCGAGGATGACGTTTTCCAGCACGGTGAAATTCTGCACCAGCTTGAAATGCTGGAAGACCATGCCGATGCCCGCGGCGATGGCGGCCTGGCTGTCGGGAATCTCGGTCTTCTTGCCGCCGACGAAAATCTCGCCCGCGTCGGCCTTGTAAAAGCCGTAGAGGATCGACATCAGCGTGGATTTCCCCGCGCCGTTTTCGCCGATGATCCCGTGGATCGTCCCGGGCATCACCCGGATCGAAATGTCCTTGTTCGCCTGAACCGGACCGAAGGCCTTGGAAATGCCCTTGAGTTCGATGGCAGGCGCGGCGGTGGTCATGCGGGCTCTCCGGTGCCGGTGAAGCCGACCATGCGGATGATCGCGCCGCTGTCGTCGAGATCTGCAAAGTACTGCCCGCGCACCATCGTGGCGCCGTCGCGCATGAAATCGACCGTCGCGCGGGCAAAGCCGTGATGCGCCGACACGTCGACCACCTCGGCAGTGGCGCCGGGCATGTTGCTGGTGAACATGGCGATATAGTCCAGGAACGCCGGAACCGTGGCCACCGGGTCGGGCGTGTTGGGGTCGGTATAGGCGAAGGATGCGCCGGTCACCTCTTCGATGGTGCTTTGGCGCAGGGCGGCATCTTCCATCCCCCAGGCGGCAAAAAAGTTGCGGATCGCGTCGGACATGAGGAAGCCTTTCAATAAAGCGGGGGCCGCACCGCAGGTGGGCCGGCCCCCGGGATCGGTCTGCCGGGGCGGATTATTCCACCGGGCAGGCGTTGTCGGACATGTAGTCGTGCACCATCAGTTCGCCGCTGGCGATCTTGGACGCGGCCTCGTCCACCGTGGCCTGCATGTCTTCGGTGACCAGATCGGCATTGTATTCGTCCATCGCGTAGCCGATGCCGCCGTTGCCGACGCCCATGACATTGATGCCGACCTCAAGATCGGGACCCGCCGACATGGCATCGTAGACCGCGTTGTCGACCCGCTTGAGCATCGAGGTCAGAACCTCGCCCGGGTGCAGGTAGTTCTGGTTGCTGTCGACGCCGATGGACAGGATGTCCTCGTCCGCGGCGGTCTGCAGCACGCCCACGCCGGTGCCGCCCGCCGCGGCATAGACCACGTCGGCGCCCTGGCTGATCTGGGCCTTGGTCAGCTCGGACCCCTTCACCGGGTCGTTCCAGGCCGCCGGGGTGGTGCCGGTCATGTTCTGGATCACGGTGGCATCGGGGTTCACCGCCTTTACGCCCTGCACATAGCCGCAGGCGAATTTGCGGATCAGCGGGATGTCCATGCCGCCGATGAACCCGACGGTGCCCGACTCAGACGCCATCGCCGCCATCATGCCGACAAGGTAGCTGCCTTCGTGTTCGTTGAACACGACCGAGCGGACGTTGGGCGCGTCGACCACCATGTCGATGATCGCGAACTTGGTGTCGGGATAGTCGGGGGCCACCTCGCCCAGCACGTTGCCGAAGGCAAAGCCGGTCATCACGATGGGGTTGTTGCCGTTCTCGGCAAAGCGGCGCAGCGCCTGTTCGCGCTGTGCTTCGGACTGCAGTTCGATCTCGCGGAACGACTCGCCGGTTTCCTCGGCCCAACGCTGCGCGCCGTTGAACGCCGCCTCGTTGAAGGATTTGTCGAACTTGCCGCCAAGGTCGAAGATCAGCGCGGGTTCGGCCGCTGCGGCGCCTGCACTCAGCGCCAGCGTGGCGGCCGCGCCGAGGAATTTCTGCATGAGGGTCATTCGTTGCTCCCAGGTGTTGGATGGGCGGCGGGCGCGTGGCCCTGCCGCTCTTTGGCTGATCCTGTCAGATCAGGTGCAATTAAGGCCGCAGGCGGCGCTGGGGGTCAACCGGTTTTTCGGGGGCAGGGCGGGCGTTTGGCCCTTTAACCTCGGGTCACTGCGCGCGACATGAGCAGCGCATCGGTGGCGCTGCCGTCGCTCTGGCGGTAATAGCCGCGCCGCCGCCCGGTCTGGCTGAACCCGTGCCGGGCGTAGAAGGCCAGCGCCGGGGCGTTGCCCGCCTCGACCTCCAGGAACACCGTCGCGACACCGCGCGCCCGCGCCTGTCCGATCGCCCGCTCCAGCACCGCAGACCCATGGCCACGGCGCTGCCGGTCGGGATCGGTGGCGATGGCCAGGATTTCCGCCTCGTCCACCACCACCCGCATCAGGCAGAACGCCTCGGGCGTGGCGGTAAGCTGCGTGGTCGGCTGGTCCAGCAGATCGGCGAAGTCGCGGGCCGACCATGGCACCATGTGGCGATAGGCCCGTGCCTGCAGCGCGCTCAGCGCCTCGGGTGTCATCCCAGCCGCACCGGCGGCGCGTCGCGCGACGGCGCGGCATCCGCGGGCTTGATGTAAAGGGGTGCGGGCGGGGGCCCGTTCGGCGCGGCGGCGGCCACCCGCGCCATGGCGGTCACAAGCGCGGCGGGGGCGGGGGGCAGCATCGGTGCGCCGGGGGCCTCGGCCTCGCGAATATAGGCGGGGGCGCCGCCGGGCGCACGGACATACAGGTGATCGCGCGGTGCCGGTACCCCGGCCAGCGCCTCCGGCGCGTCGTGATGGATCGCGTCAAACGTGCTGACGCCGACGGCGGGAATGTTCAGCGCCAGCGCAAGACCGCGCGCGGCAGAGACCGCGATGCGGATGCCGGTGAAGTTGCCCGGGCCTGTGCCGACGCCGATCCGGTCGAGATCCGCCCAAGCGTACCCATGCTCCGCCAGCAGGTCCTCAAGCAGCGGCATCAGCCGCTCCGCCTGTCCCTTCGCCATCTCTTCGGCGCGCGTAGCAAGCACCGCGTCCCCGCGCAATAGCGCCGCAGCACACCAGGGACCCGAGGTGTCGAAGGCCAGTGTCAGGGTCATGAGGGGCGGTGGAAGGTCAGCGGCTTAGTGTCGGCGCGCGCCACCAGTCCCTTGGCCTCAAGATCAAGCTGCACGCATTTCACCCACCAGCCAAGCTTGTCGCCGCCGGGAAACAGGTCCTGCGGCAGATCGGGGCGCATGGCGTCCTTCAGCTGGGCATTGGTCAGCCCCGGCGCGCCCTTCGGCAGCACCTTCAGCATCAACTCGCGGATGGCCGTGTATTTCGCCGCATCCACCCGGGTCACTTGCCCCGGATGGTTGACGTTCTCGACCGCGACCTTGTCCGCCATCGTCCCGGATCAGACCGCGACGGGGCGCACTTCGGTGACTTCGGGGATATAATGGCGCAGCAGGTTCTCGATCCCCATCTTCAGCGTCAGGGTCGAGGACGGGCAGCCCGCGCAGGCGCCCTGCATGTGCAGGTAGACCACGCCGCGCTCGAACCCGTGAAAGGTGATGTCGCCACCATCCTGCGCCACGGCCGGGCGCACGCGGCTGTCCAGCAGCTGCTTGATCTGGCCCACCACCTCGGCATCCTCGCCGCTGTGTTCGGCATGGCCGTCACCACCGTGCGCGTCGTCCTTCATCACCGGCTGACCGGACTGAAAATGCTCCATGATCGCGCCCAGAATGGCGGGTTTGACATGATCCCAGTCGGTGTCGTCGCCCTTGGTCACGGTGACGAAATCGGTGCCGAAGAACACGCCCTTCACACCCTCGACACTGAACAGCCGCGCCGCCAGCGGCGACGCCTCAGCACCCTCGGAAGAGGGGAAATCAGCGGTGCCCATCTCCAGCACGGTCTGGCCGGGCAGGAATTTCAGCGTCGCTGGATTCGGGGTGGATTCGGTCTGGATGAACATCGGTGCCGTCCTTTCGCGCATGGACTTCTTATATGCGCCCGAGGGCCGCAGGCGTCAACCGCTTAGAACGATTCTAATTTGGACCTGGCCGGGGATCGCGCGCGGAACGCGTCCGCTCAGGTGATCGCTTCGAGCCGTTCCTTGCTCAGATCGCCGGGCACGATGGTGATCGGTATCGGCAGGCTGCCCGCGATGCGGCTCAGCTGCGTGACCAGCGGACCGGGGCCCTTCTTGTCGGTGCCGGCCCCCAGCACCAGCACCCCGATCTCGGGGTCGTCGCGCACCTGGGCGATGATCTCGGGCTGCGGTTCGCCTTCGCGGATCAAAAGCTCGGGGTCGACGCCCTGCTTGTCGCGCATCCATTTGGCGAAGACCTCGAAATGCGCGACGATCCTTTCGCGTGCCTCTTCGCGCATGATGTCGCCCACCCCGATCCAGTGGTTGAACTCATCGGGTGGGATCACCGACAGGATCGTCACCCCGCCCCCGGTATGGGCTGCGCGCATCGCGGCGAACCGCATGGCATTCAGACATTCGCGGCTGTCATCCAGCACGACAAGGAACTTGCGCATCTTCGAACTCCTTCGGCGTGATCATGGCGCAGGCGCTTCGGGCTGGCAACAACCGTCCTTCGCCGTGACGCGGGGGATCTGCCCCAAGGCACGCGCAGCCGTGTCAGCCTTCAGAGCTGGCCCAGTCCCAATAAAGCGACCGGGCCCGGCGCGCGATGGGGCCGACCTGGTATTGCGTGTCGTCGAAGGCGGTCACCGGCGTGATCTTGTTCATGTTGCCGGTGGCGAACACCTCGTCGGCAGCGTGGAAATCGCCGAAGCTCAGCACCGTTTCCACCACCTCGATGCCGTCGGCGCGCAGGTTCTGGATGTGCCGGGCGCGGGTGATCCCGGCGAGGAAGGTGCCGTTGGGCACCGGCGTCATCACCACGCCGTCGCGCACCATGAAGATGTTGGCTGTGGCGGTTTCGGCGACATTGCCCATGGCATCGGCCACCAGCGCGTTGGAAAACCCCTTGGACCGCGCTTCGGTCAGCATGCGGGCATTGTTGGGATAAAGGCACCCGGCCTTGGCGTTGACCACCGCATCCTCCATCACCGGGCGGCGGAACCGCGTCCGGGTCAGGGTCAGCGACGCGCTTTCGGGGGCCATGGGGATCGCCTCGAGACAGATGGCAAAGCCGGTTTCCTCGGGCTGCGGCACGATGGCGGTCACGTCGCCGTTGATCGCCCAGTACATCGGGCGGATGTAGACGGCGGCGTCCTTGGGATAGGCGGACAGCCCCTCGTGCACGATGGCCAGCATCTCGTCCACGCTGACCGTCGGTGTGACCATCAGCGCGCGGGCAGAGTTGTTCACCCGGTCGCAATGGGCGCGCAGGTCCGGGGTCAGCCCGTTCACCGACCGTGCCCCGTCGAACACGGTCGATCCCAGCCACGACCCGTGGTCGGCGGCACGCATTACCGGCACGTCGCCGTCGTGCCACTGGCCGTTGAAAAAGGTGCGGATGTTGCTGCCGGTGGCCATGTCGTTCCCTCTGATCGTCGATGCGCGACCCTAGGCCGGGGCGGGTGCCACGTCCAGTGGTCAGGCGGCGTCGGCCAGCAGGGCGGCAAGGTCAAGCCGGGCGTTCGTCATCTGCAAGGTGCCGTCGGCCCCGCGCGGCCAGTCTTCGGGCGGGCGGTCGCGGTAGATCTCGATGCCGTTGCCGTCGGGGTCGTCGAAATAGACCGCCTCGGACACGCCGTGATCGGCCGCGCCGGTGATCCGCACACCCGCGTCCAGCACCCGTTTCAGCGCCGCCCCCAGGGCGGCGCGGTCGGGATAAAGGAAGGCGGCGTGATAAAGCCCGGTGCTGCCCGGCGCGGGAGGACGCCCGCCGCGGCTTTCCCAGGTGTTCAGACCGATGTGGTGGTGATACCCGCCCGCGCCCAGAAACGCGGCCTGATCGCCAAAGGTCTGCTGCAACTCGAACCCCATCACGTCGCGGTAGAAAGCGATGGAGCGGTCGAGGTCGGCCACCCGCAGGTGCACGTGTCCGATCCGGGTGTCGGGATGTGTGGTCTGGCTCATCTTTTGTCTCTCTTGCTGAGAAAAAGATGATAGCCATGGCTGCAATATCCGCAAAGTGGCGCAGATGAACCGTTTCGGTGCGCAGGCGCACGGAAGCCCGTCAGGCGTAGGGCGCCAGCAGCGCGGGCATGTCGACGCGGGCGCGCAGGCGGGCGGCCAGCAGGTAAAGCCCGCCGATCTTGCGGTGCAGGAACAGCGTTTCGGGTGGCGGCACATCGGCAAAGCTGCGGTCGGTGGCAAACTGCAATCCCATCGCCTGCAGATCGGCGATCTGCGTGGCGGTGCCAAAGTCGAACGCCCCCTCGCTGGACAGCGGCGCAAAGGCCACCTCCATCATCTCCAGCAACAGGGCGGCATGATGCGGCGCGGTCGCGTCGGACAGATAGCCAATGTCATGCGCCGCCGTCCGCAGCCGGTCGCGGTCGCGGCTCAGGGCGGCGTGCAGCAGGCGCCGGAACTTTACGGCACTCTCGGGCGGGATGTCGCGGGTGGCGCCAAAGTCCAGCAGGACGATCCGCCCGGTGTCGGCCTGATAGCGGTAGTTGGCGAAATTGGGATCTGTCTGCATCAGCCGCAGATCGAAGAGCTCGGCCAGCACCAGCTCCAGCAAATGCGTGGTCACCCGGTCGCGGGTCGCCTGATCGGCG
Source organism: Thalassococcus sp. BH17M4-6 (assembly GCF_049323015.1). Classification (NCBI taxonomy): domain Bacteria; kingdom Pseudomonadati; phylum Pseudomonadota; class Alphaproteobacteria; order Rhodobacterales; family Roseobacteraceae; genus Thalassococcus; species Thalassococcus sp. BH17M4-6. The sequence continues at coordinate 63,341 of NZ_JBMPGU010000003.1, read as the reverse complement.
CTCTCCAACGCTTCGACCGGGGTGCCGGGCAGGAAATCCATCGCCAGTATGTCGCGCGTCGTCAGATCGGCGTGCAGGCGCGGCACGGCAAAGCGGGCATCGCCCGCCAACACCTCGTGGAACCGGGCAAGATAGCGGCCCTCGCGCTGGTAGTCGGCCTCTTCATGCAGCTGCGCACGCGCCTCGGCCAGGAAAGGCGCAAGGTCCAGCCCCTTTGGCAGCAGGCCCGACATTCGCAGCAGCGACGCGACATTCGCCAGATCGCTGTCGATGGCGCGGCGCACGCCCGGATATTGCACCTTGATCGCCAGATCGCGGCCATCGCGGGTACGCGCCCTGTGCACCTGTCCGATGGACGCGGCGGCGATGGGGCGGACGTCGAACCGGGCAAAGCGTGTCAGGAAATCTGCGCCCCAGTTGTCGGTCAGCACCTTCTTCAGCTGCGGGCCGGGCATGACATGGGCGTCGTCGCGCAGCCGGGCCAGGATCTGCGCCAGTTCGGGCGGCAGGAACTCGCCCGCCTCCATCGACAGAAGCTGGCCCATCTTCATCGCCGCGCCGCGCATCTGGCTGAGCTGCGCGGTCAGGCGCGTGGCATTGGCCGGGGTCAGCAGCAGCCCGCGCCAGTCCGGGCGCTGACCGCTGGCCAGTTGCCGGGTGCCGTGAACGGCGGCAGAGCCGAGAATGCCGGTGGTCATCGCCCCGAACCGGCCAAGCCGGGGCAGGCGGCCCGCTGGCACGCGAAATTCACGGGGGGGATCGCTGTCGGTCATCGGCCTCTGGCTCCGGGGATGGGTCAGAGGTAAGGCGCGCGCCGCCCGGGGCAACGCGCGCGGCGCGTCAGCGTACCATGCCGACGATGTCGTAGGTCTTTTCGACGATGGGCGTGGCGATGGCGCGGGCCTGCTCCGACCCGCGGCGCAGGATCGCGTCGATCTCGTCCGGTTGCTCCATCAGCCGCGCCATTTCGCCCGAGATCGGGGCCAGCTTTTCCACCGCGAGTTCTGACAGCATCGGCTTGAACTCGGAAAACTGCTTGCCGCCCACGTCGCGCAGCACCGCCTCGACCGACTGGTCGTTGAGCGCGGCGTAGATGTTGACGAGGTTGCGCGCCTCGGGCCGGTCCTCCAGCCCCTTCACATCGGACGGCAGCGGCTCTGGATCGGTGCGGGCCTTGCGGATCTTGCCGGCGATGGTGTCGGCATCGTCGGTCATGTTGATCCGGCTCATGTCCGACGGATCGCTCTTCGACATCTTCTTGGACCCGTCGCGCAGGCTCATCACCCGTGTCGCCGCGCCTTCGATCACCGGTTCGGTCAGGGGAAAGAATTCCACCCCGTAATCGTGATTGAACTTGGTCGCGATGTCGCGGGCCAGTTCCAGATGCTGTTTCTGATCCTCGCCCACCGGCACATGGGTGGTGTGATAGGTCAGGATGTCGGCGGCCATCAGCGCCGGATAGGCGAATAGACCGAGCGAGGCGTTTTCGGCATTCTTGCCCGCCTTGTCCTTGAACTGGGTCATCCGCTTCATCCAGCCCATGCGCGCCACACAGTTGAAGATCCACGCCATCTGCGCGTGTTCGGGCACCTGGGACTGGTTGAAAAGGATCGACTTTTCCGGGTCGATGCCGCTGGCGATAAAGCCCGCGCACAGTTCGCGCGTGGCGCGGCGCAGCTTGTCGGGATCCTGCCAGACGGTGATCGCATGCAGGTCGACCATGCAGAAAATCGACTGGACGCCACTGTTCTGGCTGTCGGCGAACCGCTTGAGCGCGCCCAGGTAGTTGCCCAGCGTCAGCCCGCCCGAGGGCTGGATCCCCGAGAACACGCGCTGGCTGAAAGCGGGAGAGGTTTGGACCCCCTCGGACATGGCAAATCTCCGTCTGGCATAAAGGCTGCGGCTGGCTTACCCATGGGGGTCAGTGCCGTCAAGCAAAGGTCCGACACCATGCCCAGCGACCCCCGCGAAAGCCCGATCAACCAAAGCCCGGTCAATCCGCTGCCGCCGGTGGTGGTGGCCCTTTTCCTGATGATCGCGGGCATCGAGGCGCTGTTCCAGCTGGGCACGCGTGGTCTGATGGGCGGCCCGCAGGCGGTGGGCTGGCGGCTGGGGGCGATGCAGGACTACGCGGTATCAGGCCGGCTGCTGCACTGGATGGTCGAGACCGGGCAATACCCCGCAGAGCAGCTGGTGCGCTTTGTCGCCTATGCCTTTGTGCATGCCAATTTCACCCATGCGATGTTCGCCTGCGTGATGCTGCTGGCGCTCGGCAAGATGGTGGGCGAGGTGATGGGAAACCTCGCCACGCTGGTGCTTTTCCTCGGCTCAGCCATCGGCGGCGCGCTGATCTACGGATGGTTCACCAGCAGCGGCGTGCCGCTCATCGGCGCGCTGCCCGCGGTCTACGGCCTCATCGGCGGGTTCACCTACCTGCTTTGGGTGCAGCTGGGCCGTATGGGCGCGCAGCAGATCCGGGCGTTTTCGCTCATCGGAATCTTGCTGGGGCTGCAACTGATCTTTGGCCTGCTCTTTGGCGGCGGGCAGGACTGGATCGCGGATATCGGCGGCTTTGTCGTGGGCTTTGGCCTGTCGATCCTCTTGGTGCCGGGCGGCTGGACCCGGTTGCGTGCCTATCTGCGGCGCGATTGACCCGGCGCGTGATGCGATTGGCTTGAAACGGCCTTGAGAGGACGACGAGCCAAGCACCCGGCGCGGAATCAAGGCCGAAGGCCGCCGCGCCATTGCAGTCGCGCCCCCACGCGGCTGCGATTTGATTGAGCTTGGTGCGTAGCGGGGGTGGCGTGCGGACTTGGCTGCCATAAAGCGCGCCGCGGAAAGACCTGATCGCAGCCGCACGCGACTGCAATGGCGCGGCTCCTTACCCGGTTGCGCAAGGTCCGCTTCAGGCTGCTCGCGGGCAACTCAATCTGGCGGCATCTCGCCCTAGAAGAACTCCGGCGGCACGAGAGGCAGGCGGCGCGAAAACTCGCGCGCCCGCTGCATCGGGAACGGCAGGGCAAAGCCGATGCGCTGGTCCGGCTCGACGGCGACGTTGGATTTCGCGGCCGCATTCCAGACCTCGGCCTGCGTGATGTCCTTGTCGCCCCGATGATCGGCCAGCCAGATCCTTGCCAACCGGTCGTGCAGCCCGCGGATCGTGGCCGGATCGCGGAACGCCACCGACGCCTCGGTGTCCCAGCGCATCGACCGACCGTTGAGGTTCGCCGACCCGATCAGCCCGAACCGGTCGTCGATCAGTGTGACCTTGGAATGCACATAGACCGGCCCCGCGCCATAGACCTCGGCACTGCCCTCGGGTGCTTTGAAGGGCTGCGCCGGCGCGATCAGCGCCAGCCGGTCGCCAAAGGCATCCCGCAGCTTTTCCAGCTGCGACAATTGCAGCCCCTGCGCGTGCCGGGCGTCCCAGTTGGTATCGCCGTCGAACATCACCCGGTCGGGTTCGGGCGGCAGCACGATCACCAGTTGCAGATTGTCCGCGCGGCGCGCCGCGCTTACCAGCGCATCGGCGATGGGGGCGTGCCGCAGGAACTGGGTCTCGATGTAGATATGCCGCTCGGCCTTGCCGATTTCCTTGAGCAGCACCGCCTCGTGTTCGGTGATGCGCACCGCGGGGGACAGGCGCGCGACCCCGTTGCAGGGGTCCGAAAAGGTGCGCACCAGCCGCATGTCGACCGGCGACTGGGTGCGGGCGCTGGTATCGATGGGCAGCGCGCGGTCGGCCAGCGACGCCGCCCCGCAGGCCAGTGCCGCGTTCCACGTGTCGGCCAGGTGGGCGCGCAGGCTGGCGGCGAAATCGCCGTGGATTTCGGCCGCGACATCGTGCCAGGTCTCTTCTGGCAGGCCCTCGTGATCATGGTCGTCATAGCGCCGTTCGTTGACATCCAGCCCGCCGATGATGCAGCGCGTGCCGTCGGCCACGGCGCATTTCTGGTGCAGCGTCACCGGCCGCAGGATCGGCCCGGATTTCAGCACTTGGCGCTGCACCGGTGTCAGGCGGTTGGGATCGTCCGACCGCAGGGCGCGCAGGCGGCGGTTCAGCTTGCCCCAGATCACCAGACGCCAGAACGTCCCGGCGTTCTGGCCGTGCGGGGCGCACAGGATCTGCACATCGCCCTGCACCGTATCGGCAAAGCCCGATGCGTTTGTCCAGGCCTGCCGGTGCAGATGCGAGGCAAGCACCGGATCGAAATCCGCCACCGCCATGCGCAGCTTTACCCCGCGCTGCGCCACCAGCGCCAGCAGGTCGGCCCAGGTGTCCAGCCCGCGTTCGCGCACTTGCGGGTCGCGCAACCGGGTGCGCGGGTCGAAGATGCGGAAGGACAGGAACAATTCGTCCTGCGCCGACATGGCAAGGCGTTCAAGCGCCGGAAATCCTTCTGCGGCGGTGATCAGCGGTGTCAGTGTCATTGCATTCGGGGCTTTCTGCGCAGTGCGTTCCTGAATTCAGAGAGCCGGAAGGCCCCGATGGATTGGCCGGCCAGACCGTAGCTGATCGTGCCGACAACAAGTAAAGCCAGCAGCGCCAGGTAGCGCAAGCCGGTCACTGCGAACAACGGCCCAAGTAGCACAAGGGTTCCCCACATCACCACACCCATGATCACCGACGCCAGGCAAATGCGCCAGGCGCGGCGGCGGAACCGCGCGTCAAAGCGCGCCACCTCGCCAAAGCGGCGGCCGCCGATGCTCAGCTGTGCGACCATGATCCAACCCGCGACCGTGGTGGCGATGGCGGGGGCGATCCAGCCGATGACTGGGGCCAGCCCGATGGCGATGGCGGCGTTGACCAGCATCGCCACCACCGCATAGCGGAACGGGCTGCGCGTATCCTCGCGCGCGAAAAACAGCGGCTGCAGCACCTTCTGCAGCACGAAGGCCGGCAGGCCCAGCCCGTACAGCGCCACCGCCAGCGCGATGGCGGCGCTGTCGTCGGGGCCGGTCGCGCCCCGTTCGAACAGCACCGAAACCATCGGCAGCGGCACCACCACCAGCGCCACGGCGCAGGGCACGGTCAGAGCCAGCGAAATCTCGCCGGCGCGGGAAAACGCCTCGCGGCCGCCGACGGTATCCTCGGCCTTGAGCCTGCGCGACAGATCGGGCAACAGCACGATGCCAACGGCAATACCCACCACGCCCAGAGGCAACTGGTAGAGGCGGTCGGCGGCATAAAGCCAGCCCACCGCCTTGTCGAAATGCGACGCGACCTGCTGGCCCACCAGCAGGTTGATCTGCATCACCCCGCCGGCCAGCGCCGCCGGGATCGCCACCACCGTCAGCCGTTTCATGTCGGGCGTGAGCCGGGGCCGCCCGGGGCGCAGGCGCACCCCGGCCCGTTCGGCCGCGATCCAGACCAGCGCCAGCTGCGCGACGCCCGCCAGCGGCACGGTCCAGACCAGCCACATGACCACGTCGCCGCCCAGATAGTGACCCGCGATCATCGCCAGAATGACAAAGATGTTCAGCAGCACCGGCGCGGCGGCGGCGGCGGCGAAATGGCCCGTGGCATTGAGCGCCCCGGAAAACAGCGCCGCGATGGAGATGAAAAGGATATAGGGAAAGACGATCCGCCCGAACCCCACCGTCAGGTCGAACCGCTCCGACCCGGCAAAGCCCCCGGCGGTCGCCCAGACCAGCGCGGGCATGAAGATCAGCGCCAGCGCCGACAGCGCCAGCAGAACGAAGCCCAGCCCGTTCATCGCGTCGCGGGCGAATGTCAGCGGTTCCTCGTCCGCCTCGTACTTTTTCGAAAACATCGGCACGAAGGCGGCGTTGAACGCGCCCTCGGCGAAAAAGCGGCGGAACATGTTGGGCAGGCGGAACGCCGCCACAAAGGCGTCGAGCACCGGACCCGGCCCGATCAGCGCCAGGATCATGATCTCGCGCGCGACCCCCAGCACCCGGCTGGCAAGGGTCCAGAACCCGACGGTAAGGATGCCTGACATCAGGCGAATGGGCTTCATTTCCGGCTCCGGTCTGCGCGGGCATGCCGCCCGCCGCAGGATTAGAGCATCGCGCCCAAAGGGGGAAGGGGCCGCGTCCGGGACAGCAACCTGTCTGTGCTATAAGGGTTTTACCTTGGTGCCCCCAGACGATAGGAGGAAGGACAGGACCAGCAGGAGCCCCCGGCAATGCGCATGCGCGACACCTTCATCAAACCCATGCACCCCGAGGGGCGGCGCTTTGTCGGCATCTTTGCCGCGATCACGCTGGCGCTGTTCCTTGTGGCAGAGCCGCTGGGGTGGATCGGCGTCGGGCTGACCGTCTGGTGCTACTACTTCTTCCGCGACCCGGTGCGCACCACGCCCACCCGCGACGGTCTGGTGGTCAGCCCCGCCGACGGCGTGGTGTCGCTGATTGAACGGGCGGTGCCGCCGCCGGAACTGGGCATGCCCGATACCGCCCTGGTGCGGGTGAGCATCTTCATGAACGTCTTCAACTGCCACGTGAACCGCACGCCCGCGGCGGGGACGGTGGCCAGGGTCGCCTACCGCCCGGGCAAGTTCTTCAACGCCTCGCTCGACAAGGCCAGCGAAGACAACGAACGCAATTCGCTGCGCTTTGCCCTGCCCAACGGGCAAGAGCTGGCGGTGGTGCAGATCGCCGGGCTGGTGGCGCGGCGCATCGTCTGCTTTGTCAGCGAAGGCCAGCAGATGCGGACCGGCGAACGCTTCGGGCTTATCCGCTTTGGCTCGCGGCTCGATGTGTACCTGCCTGACGGGGTGGCGCCGCTGGTGGCGCTGGGGCAAACGATGGTGGCGGGCGAAACCGTCTTGGCGGATTTCACCAGCGCCGAAGGCGCCCGGCTGGGGCGGGACGACTGATGAGCGACGAACCGGTCAAACGCCACTCGCACATGCGGATCATCGATCTGCTGCCCAACCTGATCACCATGGCGGCGATCGTGGCCGGGCTGACGGCGATTCGCTTCGGCTTCGAACAGGCGTTCGAAAGGGCGGTGCAGCTTATCCTTCTGGCGGCGGTTCTGGACGGGCTCGACGGGCGCATGGCGCGGCTGCTCAAGCGGCAGTCGCTCACCGGGGCCGAGCTGGATTCGCTTGCCGATTTCGGCAACTTCGGCCTCGCTCCCGCGCTGATCGTCTATGTCGCCTTCTTCCAAGAGGGACTGCCAAGCGCCGGCTGGATCGCTGTGCTGGTCTACGTGGTGTGCTGCGTGCTGCGGCTGGCGCGGTTCAACGTGATGAACAAGACCGCATCCGCCGAAGGGGCGGTGAAACCCGACAACGCCTTTTTCGAAGGGGTCCCATCGCCCGCGGGCGCGATCCTTGTCATGGTGCCGATGTACGTGACCTTCCTGTTTCCCGAAATGGGGCCGGTGCCGCCGATGGCGATTGCGGCCTACATGGTGGTGATCGGCCTGCTGATGATCAGCAAGATTCCCACTTATTCGTTCAAGACCCTTGTCATTTCGCGCGACCGCGCGAAGTTCTATCTTCTGGCGGTCATGGTTCTGATCGCGGCCCTGCTGACCTACCTCTGGGCCACGCTTCTGGTGCTTGGCGGCATCTACACGGTCAGCGTCATCTGGGCGTTACTGTCGCGTGGGAAGTCTTCCAAACCCAAGCCATAGGAAATCCATGGATATCAGCGCAGTCAAATCCTCTTACGCACGCTGGGCCCCGGTCTACGACCGGACCTTCGGCGCCGTCACCAAACCCGGGCGCCGAAAGGCGGTCGAATACATCAACGAAAACGGTGGCCCGAAGGTGCTCGAGGTCGGTGTGGGCACCGGGCTCGCACTGCGGCACTACGCGCCCCACCTTGACGTGACGGGGATAGATTTCAGCGACGAGATGCTGGCAAAGGCCCGCGACAAGGTGCAAGAGATGTCGCTGAGCCAGGTGACGGAACTGCGCCAGATGGATGCCCGCAAGCTCGATTTCGCCGACAACCAGTTCGACACGGTCGTTGCCATGCACATCGTTTCGGTCGTGCCCGAGCCCGAGCGTGTGGTGGCTGAAATGGCGCGAGTCTGCAAACCGGGCGGCGAAATCGTGATCACCAACCACTTTGCCAGCGATCAGGGCGCCCTTGCCAAAATCGAAAAGCTGACCGCGCCGTTCGCCAACCTATTGGGGTGGCATTCGGATTTTTCGATCCAGGCGGTTCTGGGCGAACCGACCCTGCGGGTGACCAAGAAAGACACCCTGCCGCCGTTTGGCATGATGACCTTTCTAGTGCTGCGCAAGGCAGGCAGCCCGGCCACGGCACATCCATAAAAGGGGCATCCCATGGACGCCGGTTTCTGGCATCAGCGCTGGCAGGAAAACCAGATCGGTTTTCACGAACGCTCCGGCAACGCCGCGATGGTCGCGCATTGGGATGCGCTGGGGCTGGGGCAGGGCGCACGCGTCTTTGTCCCGCTCTGCGGCAAGACCCGGGACATCGCCTGGCTCCTGGCGCGCGGGCATCGCGTCGTCGGGGCCGAACTCAGCCGCCTGGCGGTCGAGCAGTTGTTCGAGGATCTGGGGGCCACGCCCGAGATCACGTCGCAGGGTAGTCTGGACCGCTTCGGTGCCCCCGGCATCGACATCTTCGTCGGCGATATCTTCGACCTCGGCGCGGATCTGCTGGGCGCGGTCGATGCCACGTATGATCGTGCCGCGCTCATCGCGCTGCCCCCGGACATGCGCAGCCGCTACGCGCCGCATCTGCACCGGATCACGGGCGGCGCGCCGCAATTGCTGATCTGCCTGGAATACGATCAAGGCCTGATGGACGGCCCGCCGTTTTCGGTGGATGCGGCCGAGGTCGCGCGGGTTTACGGCGCGCACTACGACATCCGCAAACTGTGGTCCGACGCGCTGGCCGAGGGGCTCAAGGGCCGCGTCCCGGCGACCGAGTCCATCTGGCATCTGACCTGACAGTCCCACCCGCTGCGCGGGCGGTCCGCCGCCCGAATGCCACCCTGAGACATTTTTTCAGCCGGTCCCGGCGGCTCTTGGGGTAAGATCATGCCGTCATTCCATTCAAATTTTTCCGAATCATTGTCTCAGGATCATTCCATGCGCCTTGCCCTTCTTCCGCTTCTGTTCCTGCTCCTGCCCGCCTGCGAGCCGGTGCAACCCACGGCCCGCGCCGCGGTGAACCTCGACTACGCCCGCACCAGCCTGGGCTATCGCAATTCCGGTGCGCTTTCTGCCGGGCGGCTGCTGCTCTGGGATGCCGAGGACAACAGCCTTGTCACCCTGCAAAGCGAAATCCCGCTCGGAACCGCCGCCCCCACACAGCCCGTTCAACTCGAGGCGACGTCGGTCCGGGGCGTGCAGATCTCGTCGTCGGCCACGCTGTCTGACCAGGCCAGCGCCGCCATCGCGTCGAAAATCCGCGATGACCTGTCCTTTGTCGTCAAGGATGCGGTGCGGGTGAACAGCACCCAAGTCCACAGCGGCATCTCCGACGCCTACAAGGCGCTTCAGGCCAGCGGCGTGAACGCCTTTCGCGCCTGGCGCATCGCCGACGTGACCGGCGACCGCAGCCGATACCGGTTCGTGGTGCTGACCGATGAAATCCGCGCCTCCGAAGAGGAAATCAGGCTCGACCAGTCCGCAGGCGGCACCGCGTCGTTTTCCATCGTCGATCAGGTCGCGGGCAACGTCACCGTGACCGTACCCGCCAGCACCACCGCCAAATGTTCGGGCGACGGCGTGGTCTGCTACGTCAACGCCATGGTGCTGCGGGTGTTTCTGAACGACAGCGGCAACCTTGATTACGAGCCGTCCTCGTTCAATTCCGAACGGCTGGTCACGGCGCTGCGGGGCCTCTCCTGACCCCGATCCGCCGCTCCGGCCCGGAAAAACTGAGAAATCTCTTGGCTTGGAATCAAGGCGCGCCCGGCGCGCCGCCAAGCCAGAGCGGCCGGCCGTCCCGCGGCCTGCCGCTGCGTCTATGCGCTTACTGCGTTTCCGCGTCTCGCGGGGCGGAGGGATAAATCGAGAGGCGGCAGCGTTGCAGCGGCAGACCCCGGCCCGCCGCTCCGGCCCGGCAGGCCGGATCGCTCGCACATCCGCTTGAAGGCGCTTATCTACCGAAGACGAAAATCCGCGAAGACCGGGTAGTGATCGCTGGGCCATTCACCGCCGAACTGGCGTTGCAGCACCAGCGGCCCCTGCACCGGCGTCGCACCGATATAGCCCAGGTGGTCGATCGCACCGAAAAGGTTCAGCCCGCGGTTGAAGTGATAGGTCGATCCCGGCACATCCGCAAAGGCGATGCCGGTCGCCTCCAGCGTTTCCATGGTCTTTGACCCCAGCCGCGCGTTCAGATCACCGACCAGGAATACCGGCTCACCGCTCGCGATCATCGGGGCGATTCGGCGGTTCACAAGCTCGGCCGACAACAGCCTGTTCGAGCCGCTCTTGTATTCGAAATGCACGTTCATCACCCAGAACGCAGGCCCGCCGTCCAGGGGCACGAACCGCGCCCAGGACGCGAACGCGGGGTAGGAGCCGTTGAAGGTCCGCGAATAGATCACGTCGGGCGTGTCGGAAAAGAAGAACCAGCCCTGATCGGCCACCCGAAACGCCGCGCGCCGGTAAAGGATCGGCTGCGTCGACGGGAATTCCCGCCAGTCCCCGACCGCCGCCGCCGCGTATCCGGGGTTCTGCGCCAGCAGGAAATCCAGCGTCAAATTGACCGACCCGTCGGAGCCGCGGGCAAAACTCTCCATCTCCTGAAAGGCGATGACATCGGCGTTGACGGCCTTGAACGCCGCATCCATCGGCCCCTTGCGCCGGTCCCAGTCTCCCACCGACCAGTCGCCGGTCTGCTGGTTGAGCAGGATATAATGCACGTTGTAGGTGGCGATGCGCAGGCTGTCCTCGGGCGGCTCGGGCAGCGCCGCATCTTCGGAATTGGACAGATGCAGCGCGCAGGCAACCAGCGTCAGCCCCAGCAGCGCGAGGATCAGCCATTTCAGCGTCAGCCGCAGGATGTGCCGCATGAAGATCCCCCCGGGACGGTGCGATTCCCCTTGATCATAGGGCAGTTGCGGCGAAAGGGCAGGCGGCGGTCCGCAATCCCGCCGTTAACCAATTTCTAACCATGCCCGGCGAATGCTGACACCCGGGGTCAGGTAAGGGGGTTGCATGGTTGCGCATGCCTACACGGTTGCCTTCGAGGGGGTAGAGGCCCGCCCGGTCGAGGTGCAGTGCGCCGTGACGCCGGGGCTGCCCGCGTTTTCCATCGTCGGCCTGCCGGACAAGGCCGTGTCCGAGGCGCGTGACCGCGTGCGCACGGCGCTGTCGTCCATGGCCATCGCCCTGCCGTCCAAGCGGATCACCATCAACCTGTCGCCCGCCGATCTGCCCAAGGAAGGCTCGCATTTCGACCTGCCCATCGCGCTCAGCCTGCTGGCGGCGCTCGACATCATCCCGCCCGACGCCATCGCGCAGACCCTGTCGCTGGGCGAACTGTCGCTCGACGGATCGCTGGTTGCCGTGGTGGGCGCGCTGCCCGCCGCGATGGCCGCCGCCGAAGGCGACCGCGCACTCCTCTGCCCCCGCGCCTCGGGGGCAGAAGCCGCCTGGGTCGGGGCCTGCACCGTGCTCGCCGCGGCCAGCCTCGTTGATCTGGTGCGGCATTTCTCGGGCCAGGCGGTCATGTCCCCCTGCGCCCCGGGCGAGGTGCTGCCCGGCCCGCCGGGCCGCGACCTGCGCGACGTCAAGGGCCAGGAAAAGGCCAAGCGCGCGCTCGAGATCGCCGCCGCCGGCCGGCATCACCTGATGTTCGTGGGTGCGCCCGGGTCGGGCAAATCCATGCTCGCCGCGCGCCTGCCCGGCATCCTGCCGCCGCTGTCGGCGATAGAGGCTCTGGAAACCTCGATGATCCATTCGCTGGCCGGGCTTCTGGACGAAGGCGGCATTTCCCGTCAACGCCCGTTCCGCGAACCGCACCACACCGCGTCGATGGCCGCCATCGTCGGCGGCGGGAGGCGCGCGCAACCGGGCGAAATCAGCCTGGCGCACAACGGCGTGCTCTTCATGGATGAATTTCCCGAATTTCCACGCACCGTGCTGGAAACCCTGCGCCAGCCGATCGAGACCGGCGAGGTGATGATCGCGCGCGCCAACGCCCATATCAAATACCCCTGCCGCTTCATGCTGGTGGCCGCCGCCAACCCCTGCAAATGCGGCTACCTGTCGGACCCCGCCCGCGCCTGTTCGCGGGCGCCGATCTGCGGAGAGGATTACCTGGGCCGCATCTCGGGCCCGCTGATGGACCGGTTCGATCTGCGGATCGAGGTGCCGCCGGTGGCCTTCACCGATCTCGACTTGCCGCCCTCGGGCGACGGGTCCGACACCGTCGCGGCCCGGGTTGCCGCGGCGCGCGACCGGCAGGCGGCGCGGTTCAGCAATCACGCGACCATGCGCACGAACGCCGATGCCGAAGGTCCGGTGCTTGAGGACATGGCCGCGCTCGACGCTGAAAGCCGCGATCTGATGCTGCGCGCCGCGGACCGCTTTGGCTTGTCGGCACGCGGCTATCACCGGGTGCTGCGGGTCGCGCGGACCATCGCCGACCTTGAAGGGTCCGATGCCGTGCGCCGCCCCCACGTGGCCGAGGCGCTGAGCTACCGGCTGGTGTCGGCGAAGGAGTCCTGAATGAAGGCGGCAGTGCGGCGCAGGCTGGCGCGCGCCTCGGGGAACCAGCCGTCGAAAAGCGGCCAGACATGCGGCGCGTGCGGCAGGGTGTCGAGCGTCACCTTTGCGCCGAACTGCTCCAGCCGTCGGGCCATGCGCAGGGTGTCGTCGCGCAGGATCTCGCTTTCGGCCACGTGCAGCAGCACCGGCGGCGCGCCGGGAAAGTCGGCATAAAGCGGGGACACGCGCGGGTCGCGCGGATCGTGATCGCCAAGGCAGATGTCGATCAGCTCGGAAATCCGATCCACCGGCAGAAACGGATCGGCGCGGGCGTTCTCTGCCAGGCTCGGCGCGGTCCGGGACAGGTCGGTCCAGGGTGAAAAGGCAAAGGCGGCGCGCGGCGGTTCCGCTATGGCGCAACAATGCGCCAGCAGCGCCAGCGCCAGCCCGCCCCCGGCGGAATCGCCGCCCAGCACGATGTCGTCTGGCGCATATCCCAAGGCGCGCACGCGGTCATGGGCCGCCACCGCATCGTCGAACGCCGCGGGAAGCGGCGCCTCCTGCGCCAACCGGTAGACCGGCGCGCAGACCTCGACCCCCGCCAGTTTCGACAGCCGCCCCAGCGGCCCCTGGTGGGTGAGCGGAGAGCCCGAGACATAGCCGCCGCCGTGAAAGTACAGGATCACCTTGCCCGGTGCGCAGGTCCCGGCGCAGATCCAGTGCAGTCCGTCGCGGCTGATGTGCCTCAGAAACGGCGGCTGGCGCATGAAAAGCCGCGTCGACCGGCGCAGATCACGCTCTGCCTCTGCCGGGCCGGGGGTGCGGGCCAGATGCGGTTTCGCCAGCAGGCGCAGCACCGCGTTGGTCAGGCCCAGCCGCCAGCTCATGCGCGGCGCGCCTCGATCGCCTCCCAGATCTTTGCGGCGACGTTGATGCCGTCGAACCGCTCAAGCTCCTGAATGCCGGTTGGCGAGGTCACGTTGATCTCGGTCAGATACTCACCGATCACGTCGATCCCGACGAAAACCTGGCCCTTTTCCTTCAAAAGCGGCCCGATCCGCGCGCAGATTTCAAGGTCGCGTTCGGTCATCTCGACCTTTTCGGGCCGCCCGCCCACATGCATGTTCGACCGTACCTCGCCCTTGGCGGGCACACGGTTGATCGCGCCCACCGGCTCGCCGTCGACCAGGATCACCCGCTTGTCGCCCTTGGTCACCGCGGGCAGGTATTTCTGCGCGATCAGCGGCTCGCGGCTGAAGCCGGTGAAAAGCTCGTGCAGGGAACTGAGGTTGCGGTCGTTCTCGTCCAGCCGGAACACCCCCGCGCCGCCATTGCCGTACAGCGGCTTGACGATGATATCGCCATGCCTGGCCTTGAAGGCGCGGATGGTCTCCAGATCCCGGGCGATGGTGGTGGGCGGGGTCAGGTCCGGAAAGGTCAGCACCAGCAGCTTTTCGGGATAGTTTCGCACCCAGAACGGGTCGTTCACCACCAGCGTGCCGGGCGCCAGCCGGTCCAGCAGGTGGGTGGTGGTGATGTAGTGCATGTCGAAGGGCGGGTCCTGGCGCAGCCAGACGACATCGAAGTCGCTCAGGTCCACATGCTGCATCTCGCCCAGGATGGCATGGTCGCCCTCGACCCGCTGCACCTTGAGGCTTTGGCCGCGCGCGGTGATCCGACCCTCTTCATAGGCCAGATGATCGGGGGTGTAGTAGAACAGCTCGTGTCCCCGCGCCTGGGCCTCTTCGGCCAGCCGGAAGCTGCTGTCGGCATTGATGTTGACCGGACCGATCGGATCCATCTGAAAGGCGATTTTCATGGGCACACTCCGCAATGTCGCCTGATACATGGCGCATGGTGCGGGCTGGTGCAATGACCGGTCGTCGGCGGGTGCCGTACCCTGCGCGGTTCAGGGCGTGCGAACCTGCCCGGTCCGCGGCGTGCCGGTCACGCCGCCAAAAGCGCGTTTTCAAGAATGCGCACGGCCCCCGTGCTGTCCACCAGCGCCACGTCGAATCGCATATCCGTGAGTGACCCCAGCGGCTGCGTTCCGGCGAATTCCTCAGCCGCGGCGCACAGCCGCCGCATCTGTGCCGGGCCCAGCCGTTCCGCCGCGCGCGAGAAACTGTCGCTTTTCTTGACCTCGACGAAGATCAGCCCGACGCCGTCTTGCAGGATCAGGTCGATTTCCCCGGCCGTGCCGCGCCAGCGCTGGTGCAGACAGGCGTGGCCGCGCCGCGCATAGGTGCGGATCACACCCTCTTCGGCCGCCATGCCCGCGTGATAGCCAAGCGCCCCACGGGCGCGCCGCGCCGATTGCGGATCGGGCAGGGCGGGCGTTGCCGCATCGAAATCAAAGGCAAGTTGACAGCTCATGCCGCAAGCCTCTGCCAGAAACACTAAGATTCGATTAATCCCCCTCCGCCCGCAGCGCCATCGCGCGCTGGTAGATCGGGCGCCGCGACAGGCCCAGGGCGCTCGACACCTGGTCCGCCGCGTCGCGCACCGACAGGGTGCTCAGCGCCTCGCGCAGGGCCGCGTCGACCTCGTCCGCCGTGGCCTCGGGCGCCGCACCCCGGCCCACCAGCACCACGATCTCGCCCTTGACCGGCTGGTCCGCCAGTTCCGCGGCAAGCTCCGCCAGGGTGCCGCTGCGCACCTCCTCGAACTTCTTCGTCAGTTCCCGGCAAACCGCGGCGGGGCGGTCCGGCCCGAGGATCGTCGCGGCATCCGCCAGCATCGCCGCCAGCCGCTTGGGCGATTCGTAGAACGCCAGCGTCGCGGGGGTGGCCGCCAGCTCTTTCAGGCCCGCCCGCCGTGCGCCCTTGGCATTGGGCAGGAACCCCGCGAACAGGAACCGGTCGGTGGGCAGGCCCGCGATGGTCAGCGCCGTGATCACCGCCGCAGCGCCCGGTGCCGCCGTCACCGGCCAGCCGCCGTCGCGCGCGCCGCGCACCAGGTCGAATCCGGGGTCCGAGATCATCGGCGTGCCCGCCTCGGACGCGTAGGCCACCGATCTGCCCGCCGCCAGCTCGGCCAGCAGCCGCGGCCGCATCCGCGCGCCGTTGTGATCGTGATAGGCCAGCACCTGCCGGTCGCCGAGCGGCACGCCGTGGATTTCCATCAGCCGCCGCAGGCTGCGCGTGTCCTCGGCCGCCAGCACATCGGCGCTGGCCAGGATGTCCAGAGTCCGCAGTGTGATGTCGCGGGCATTCCCGATCGGCGTCGCCACCAGATAAAGACCCGGCGTCAATCTGCCCGTTTCCCGATTCACCACTGGACCCGTCTCCCTCCTCGTCTATGATCGCCCGCAATTGCAGCGCGTGCCAGATGCCGCGCCCGACAACGAGGGAGCTTCCGTCCATGTTTGCCGTTTTGTCCTCTGCCCGCAAGGCGATGACCCGTGTCGTCGCAGTATCCTCACTGCTTTGGCTGGCCGCCTGCGACGCCAGCATGATCGGCGGTCTGGCCGGTTCCGGCGGGCCGAGCGTCGATACCAACGCGCCGGTGCGTGTCGCCCTGCTGGTGCCGAAATCCGATCCCGGCGCGGGCGTCGTGGCGCGCAGCCTGGAAAACGCCGCCCGTCTGGCGGTGGCCGACCTTGACGGTGTGCAGATCGATCTGCAGGTCTACGACACCGCCGGTTCGGCCTCGACCGCCGCCGCGCAGGCGCAGCGCGCCGTGGATGACGGCGCCAAGATCATCCTTGGCCCGCTCTTCGGCGAGGCGGCAAACGCCGCAGGCGTCGCGGTGGCCGATGAAGGCATCAACGTTCTGAGCTTTTCCAACACGCCCGGCATTGCCGGCGGCAACGTCTTCATCTTGGGCAACACCTTCGCGAACAGTGCGGACCGGCTGCTGAAATACGCAGCGGGGCAGGGCAAAGGCCGCGTGGCGGTGCTGCATACGAACAATGTTCCGGGCCAGGTCGGCCGCAACGCCGTGCAATCGGCCGCCGCCCGTTCAGGCGCAACCGTGGTCGGAACCGAAGCCTATGATCTGACCACCGAAAGCCTGTCCGCCGCTCTTGAGCGGATCAAGGCCGTTATGGCGCAGCAGGACGCGCAATCGCTCATCCTGACCGACGATTGGGCCGGCGGGCTGTCTGTGGTGCTGCAACTGGCCCCGGAAAAAGGGATCAGCCCGGCGTCGACCCAGTACATGGGCCTGTCGCGCTGGGATGCACGTTCGGACGGCTTCAACCTGCCGGGCATCCAGGGCGGCTGGTTCACGATGCCCAACCGGGCCGCGCAAAGCAGCTTTGAAAGCCGCTTCACCGCCGCCTACGGATCGGCGCCGCACGAACTGGCGGGGCTTGGCTATGACGGCATCGCCGCCATCGGCGCGCTGGTGGGCCAGGGCCGCCGCGATGCGCTGACCGGGCGGGCGCTGACCCAATCGGCTGGTTTTCAGGGAACGGGCGGTGTATTCCGCCTGTTGTCCGATGGCACCAATGAACGTGGGCTGGCGATCGCGACCGTGCGCAACAACCAGGTGGTGATCATTGACCCTGCCCCGAGAAGTTTCAGCGGCGCTGGTTTCTGAACCGGCGACACCGATCCAATTGCCGGAGCGGCTGATCGCTCCGGCCACCGACATCTTCGACCGTGAGACCGTCCGCGCGGAGCTTTGGACCGCGCTGGAAGAGGCAAAGGACGAACGCGCCGTGCGCGCCGCGACCGTGCCGATTCTGGGCGCGGCCCGCGACGCCGGGCGCGCGCTCATTGCCAAATCCCTGGTGGCCCGTCCGTATGACGCGCCCGAAGCCATCCGCGCCTACACCTGGATCACCGACTGCCTTGTCACCCTGACCTGGGACGTGGCGACCGAACGCCTGCACCGCCGTCCCAGCCCGACCGAGGGCGAAAAGATCGCCGTCATGGCTGTCGGCGGCTATGGCCGCGGCGAGATGGCACCGTTCTCCGATGTCGATCTGCTGTTCCTGACGCCCTACAAGATCACCCCGTGGGCCGAGAACGTCATTGAATCGATGCTTTATGTCTTCTGGGATCTGAAGCTGAAGGTCGGCCATTCCTCGCGCACCATCAAGGACTGCATCCGCCTCGGGGCCGAGGATTACACCATCCGCACCGCGATGCTGGAACACCGCTTCCTGACCGGGCATGAACCGCTGTCAGAGCAGTTCGCGAAGCGGCTTCAGAAGGATCTCTTCGAAGGCAGCGAACGCGACTTTGTCGAGGCAAAGCTCGCCGAACGCGACGCCCGGCATGAAAAGCAGGGCGGCCAGCGCTACATGGTCGAACCCAATGTTAAGGAAGGCAAGGGCGGGCTGCGCGACCTGCAGTCGCTCTACTGGATCACGAAATACGTCCACCACGCCCAGGATGCCGAACACCTTGTCCGTCTGGGCGTGTTCGAGCCCGAGGAATACGCCACCTTCGTGAAGGCGGAATCCTTTCTCTGGGCGGTGCGCTGCCATCTGCACCTGATCGCCGGCCGCCCGATGGAGCAGCTGACCTTCGATCTTCAGGTCGAGGTGGCAGAGGCGCTGAACTACACCGACAAGGGCGGTCGCCGCGCCGTCGAGATTTTCATGCAGCACTATTTCCGCCACGCCACATCCGTTGGCGACCTCACGCGGATCGTGCTGACCTCGCTCGAGGCGGACCAGACCAAGGACGCGCCGCTGCTGATGCGGATGTTCAAGCGCACCCCCAAGGTCAAGGACGGCTTCGAAGTGATCCACAACCGTCTTGCGATCAGCGACGACGCCGCCTTTCTGGCCGACAAGATGAACATCCTACGGCTTTATGAAGAGGCTTTGCGTACCGGCTTTCTGATCCACCCGTCGGCGATGCGCCTGGTGGCGGGCAACCTGCACCTGATCGACGACGGCATGCGCAATGACCGCGAAGCGCAGCGCATCTTCCTGGACCTGCTGCTCAAGCACGGCAACCCCGACCGGGCGCTGCGGCGCATGAACGAACTCGGTGTGCTGTCGGCCTTCATCCCCGAGTTCGAGCCGATTGTCGCGATGATGCAGTTCAACATGTATCACCACTACACGGTGGACGAACACACCATCCAGTGCATCTGGCATCTGAGCGAGATCGAGCATGACGAACTGGTCGAGGAACTGCCCGTCGCCACCTCGATCCTGCGCGAAGGGATCAACCGCAAGGTGCTCTATGTGGCGCTGCTGCTGCACGACATCGGCAAGGGCCGGGACGAGGATCATTCCGTGCTGGGCGCGCAGATCGCCCGCAAGGTGGCGCCGCGACTGGGGCTGAAACCGGCCGAATGCGCGACGGTGGAATGGCTGGTGCGCCATCACCTGTTGATGTCGGACATGGCGCAGAAACGCGATATCGCCGATCCGCGCACGGTGCGCGATTTCGCCAAGGCGGTGCAGACCCGCGAACGGCTGGATCTTCTTCTGCTGCTCACCGTCTGCGACATCCGCGGCGTCGGCCCCGGCACCTGGAACAACTGGAAGGCGGCGCTTATCCGCGCGCTCTACCGCCAGACCCGCAAGGCGCTCGAAGGCGGGATGGAGGCGCTCAACCGCGAACGCCGCGGCGCCGAGGCCAAGCGCCTGCTGCACGATGCGCTGCCCGACTGGGACGGCAAGGACCTGCGCATCGAAAAGCAGCGCCATTATCCGACCTACTGGCAGGGGCTGCATGTCACGGCCCACGTGGTCTTTGCCCACCTGCTGCGCGACATCACCCCGGACGAGATCAAGATCGACATCCACCCGGACGAGGATCGCGATGCCACCCGCGTCTGCTTTGCACTCCAGGACCATCCCGGCATCTTTTCCCGGCTTGCCGGGGCGCTGGCGCTGGTCGGGGCCAACGTTGTGGACGCGCGCACCTATACGTCAAAGGACGGCTATGCCACCGCCGCCTTCTGGATACAGGATGCCGACGGCAGCCCTTACGACTCCATCCGCATCCCGCGCCTGCGCGAAACCATCCGCAAGACCCTGAAGGGCGAGGTCGTGGCGCGCGAGGCCATGAAATCGCGCGACAAGATCAAGAAGCGCGAACGCCAGTTCAAGGTCCCGACCTCGATCACCTTCGACAACGAGGGGTCAGAGATCTACACGATCATCGAGGTCGACACCCGCGACCGGCCCGGCCTGCTTTATGACCTCACGCGGACGCTGGCCAATGCGCATGTCTACATCGCCTCGGCGGTGATCGCGACCTACGGCGAACAGGTGGTCGATGCCTTTTACGTCAAGGACATGTTCGGGCTGAAATACTTCACCCCGTCCAAGCAGAAGGCGCTGGAACGCAAGTTGCGCGACGCCATCGCCGAAGGCGCGGAACGGGCGCAGGAAGGCTAGGGCGGGGGAGGGCGGCGGCAGGGTTAACGCCGCTTAACCCTTTGATCGTACGGTCAATTGTTTCGCGTGCGAAACGCAGCCGCCTTACGCCTCGCGCGCCACCAGCGCCATGAAGGCGGGCCAGGCCTCTGGATCCGCCACGGTCTTGTCCCGGCAGAAGGCGTTGCAAAATCCGAACGTCCGCCCGTCCATCGTCAGGTAATGCGTCACCGGATCGCCGGAATAGGGGCAGGCGGTGTTCTCGGACGGGCCGCTCTCGACCGCCTGCGCCGCCAGCGGCTGCGGTCCGGGCCAGGCCGTCGTCTCGTAGGGTTTGGCATAGCGCGCCAGATCGCTGCCCCGCACCAGCCCCATCGCGCGCCAGCGGCGGAACGCCGAGTCGGCCAGGTGCGCTGCGACATAGTCCGCCGCCACCGTGTTCACCGTCAGCCCGTAGCCCGCGATGCGCGCCGCCACCGGCGCAAAGAACGCATCCGCCACCGAATAACGCCCGCAAAGCCACGGGCCATCGCCCCCGAACCGCTCCCTCGCAAAGGACCAGAGCGTTTCGATCCGCCGCAGATCCGCCGCGACCTCGGCGGGGGCGGCGCAATCAACGTAGGCCAGCCGCAGGTTCATCGGGCAATGGCTGCGCAGGGCCGCGAAACCTGAATGCATCTCGCAGGCCAGCGCCCGCGCCGTTGCGCGCGCTGCCGGGTCCTCGGGCCAGAGCCCCGCTTTGGGGTGGCGGCTGGCCAGTTCCTCGGCGATGGCGAGGCTGTCCCAGATCACCGTGCCCTCGCCCGTGACCAACGTCGGCACCGTGCGGGCGGGGGGCACCTGGGCCATCTGGTCGGCCACCGTCGCGGCGTGGAAATCCAGCAGCGTGATGGCCGTGTCGATGTCGAACCGGCGAAACAGCAGCCAGGCCCGCAGTGACCAGCTGGAATAGGCGTAATCGCCCAGATAAAGCGTGTAGGACATGGCCAGGGCTCCTTTCGCCAAGGGTTTATCCAACCCGCCAGCGCCCGCACAACGCAATTTTGTGAGCTTTGCGATCATCGCCGCTGATGGATCATGACAAAGGCGGGTCGCAAATCCATATTTTTTTGCAACCAAATGTGATCCGGCTGCGTTGCCCCCGCGTAGGTGAAGGTAGACGGAAAGATAATCCGACACCGAAGCTAAGCTGGGGAGCGCTCATGGCACTTGACGGATTTAACGACCAGACATTGTCGCGCCGGGCCATGAAGGCCGAATTGCTGGACGCGGAAACCGAATTGAAACTGGCCTACGCCTGGCGCGACGAACGGGACGAGGCCGCCCTTCACCGCTTGATCACCGCCTACATGCGCCTTGCCATTTCCATGGCATCCAAGTTCAAGCGCTACGGCGCGCCGATGAACGACCTGATCCAGGAAGCGGGGCTTGGCCTGATGAAGGCCGCCGACAAGTTCGATCCCGATCGCGGGGTGCGCTTTTCGACCTACGCCGTCTGGTGGATCAAGGCGAGCATTCAGGACTACGTGATGCGCAACTGGTCGATGGTGCGCACCGGCTCCACCTCGTCTCAGAAATCGTTGTTCTTCAACATGCGGCGTGTGCAGGCGCGTCTCGAACGCGAAGCGGCCGCCGAAGGGCAAAGCCTTGACCGGCACCAGCTGCGCCAGATGATCTCGACCGAGATCGGCGTGCCGCTGCATGATGTCGAGATGATGGAAGGGCGGCTGTCCGGTTCCGACTATTCGCTCAACGCCACTCAATCGGTCGAGGATGAGGGCCGCGAATGGATCGACGCGCTCGAGGATGACGGCGCGCAGGCGGCTGAGATTGTCGAGAACAGCCATGACACCGATCAGCTGCGCGAATGGCTGCTCGTGGCGATGAACGCGCTGAACGACCGCGAACGGTTCATCGTGCGCGAGCGCAAGCTGCGTGATGCGGGCCGGACGCTGGAAAGCCTAGGCAATGAGCTGGGCCTGTCGAAAGAACGTGTCCGCCAGCTTGAGGCGGCGGCATTCGCCAAGATGCGCAAGACGCTGGAATCGCAATCGCGCGAGGTTCATGCCTTTCTGTGAGACGGCTTTTCTGCCTGCTGACCCTGATCATCGCCCCCGCAGCTTTTGCTGACGGGGGCGTTTTTGCAGGCCGCGATGTGGTGTTTCTGGGCGAACAGCACGACAACCCGGCGCATCACGCGCGCCAGGCCGAGCTGGTGGCCGACATCGCCCCGACGGCGCTGGTGTTCGAGATGCTGACGCCGGATCAGGCAGGCCGGATCACCCCCGATCTGATCGGTGACAAAGCGGCACTGGAACAGGCCCTGGGCTGGAACGGCAGCGGCTGGCCCGATTTCGCGATGTATTACCCGATCTTCGCCGCCGCCCCCGATGCCGCCTATTACGGTGCGGCCTTGCCACGGGCCGAAGCACGTCGGGTGATGGAGGTCGGCACGCAGGCGGTCTTTGGCGATGAGGCCGCGCGCTTTGGCCTGGATGATCCGCTGCCCGCCGACCAGCAGACGGCGCGCGAGGCGCTGCAACTGCGCGCCCACTGCGACGCCATGCCCGAAGAGATGCTGCCGATGATGGTCGATATCCAGCGCCTGCGCGACGCGCGGCTGGCACAGGCCGCCCTGCAAGCCCTAGACGCTTTCGGCGCGCCGGTGGTGGTGATCACCGGTAACGGCCACGCCCGCCGCGACTGGGGCGCGCCCGCGCTTTTGAAACTGGCCGATCCGGATGTGACCATCGCCGCCTTCGGCCAGGGCGAGGCGACCTTTGGCGCGCCCGAAGGCACCTTCGACGCGGTCGACATCAGCGAGGACGTGGTGCGCGATGACCCCTGCGCCGCCTTCGAACATTCCAGCGGCAATTGAGCTTTCCGCCCGCCGGGCGTAACACTGGCGCAGGGCAGCGGACCAAAGGGGCGGCCATGCTTTCGGGCAAGCGGATACTTCTGATCATCGGTGGCGGCATCGCCGCTTACAAGGCGCTGGACCTGATCCGGCGGCTGCGTGAACGCGGTGCTGCGGTAACGCCCGTGCTGACCGCGGCGGCCGCGCAGTTCGTCACCCCCCTGTCGGTCTCGGCGCTGGCGGGCGAAAAGGTCTACACCGAGCTTTTCGATCTGACCGACGAGGCCGAGATGGGGCATATCCAGCTTAGCCGCGTGGCGGATCTGGTGGTCGTGGCCCCCGCGACGGCGGATCTAATGGCGAAGATGGCGCAGGGGCTGGCGGGCGATCTGGCGACGACCCTGCTGCTGGCCACGGATACGCCGGTGCTGATCGCCCCCGCGATGAACGTGCGGATGTGGGAACACGCCGCCACGCAGCGCAACCTGGCCACGCTCAGGGGCGACGGCGTGCGGGTCGTCGGCCCGAACGAAGGCGATATGGCCTGTGGCGAATACGGCCCCGGGCGCATGTCCGAGCCGCTGGAAATTGTCGCGGGGGTCGAGGCGGCGCTGGGGCAGGGCCCATTGCAGGGCCGCCGGGTGCTGGTGACATCCGGGCCCACGCATGAACCCATCGACCCGGTACGCTATATCGCCAACCGGTCGTCGGGCGCGCAGGGCAGCGCAATTGCCCGCGCGCTGGCGGTACTGGGGGCCGAGGTCACTTTTGTCACCGGCCCCGCCGGCGTGCCGCCGCCCGACGGCGTCGCGGTCGTCAGGGTCCAGACCGCACGGCAGATGCGCGACGCGGTGATGGCGGCCCTGCCGGCCGACGCCGCTGTCTTTGCCGCCGCCGTGGCGGACTGGCACGTGGTCGGTGACTCACGCTCGAAGATCAAGAAGGTCGCCGGAACCCTGCCGACGCTGCAATTCGCCGAAAATCCCGACATTCTGGCCGAGGTGTCGCAACTGGGGACCGGGCGGCCCAAGCTGGTGGTGGGCTTTGCGGCGGAAACCGACGATGTGGTCGCCAACGCCACGGCCAAGCGGGTGCGCAAGGGCTGCGACTGGATCGTCGCGAATGACGTGAGCCCCGCCACCGGCATCATGGGCGGAACCGAAAACGCCGTGACCCTGATCAGCGACGCCGGCGCCGAGGTCTGGGACCGTGCGGGCAAGGACGTGGTGGCGACCCGGCTGGCGGCGCGCATCGCGGATGCGCTGGGAAAGGGCTGAGCGTGGTCACGTTGCAGGTCATGTGGGATGACGGTGCGGACCGGTCGCTGGGGCTGCCGGCCTATGCCAGCGCGGGCGCGGCGGGCGCGGATCTGCGGGCCAACCTGCCCGATCGCGGGCGGCTGGTGCTTGACCCGGGGGCGCGGGCACTGGTGCCCACGGGGCTGCGGCTGGCCATTCCCGACGGGTACGAGGTGCAGATCCGGCCCCGCTCCGGTCTGGCGCTGAAGCACGGGATCATCCTGCCCAACAGCCCCGGCACCATCGACGCCGATTATCGCGGCCCCCTGGGGGTGATCGTCATGAACGCAGGCTCTGACCCGTTCGTGATCGCGCATGGGATGCGCATCGCGCAGATGGTTCTGGCCCCGGTCCTGCGGGCCGATTTCGCCACGGTCGAGGCGCTGCCGGACACCGCGCGCGGCGGCGGGGGCTTTGGCTCCACAGGGGTGAGCTGATGCTGCTGGTGTTGTTTCTGGCTGCGCTCTTGTGGGGCGTCGGGCATCTGATGGGCGCGCCGCGTCAGGCGCGGCTTTACATGATCGGGCTGCTATATGTCGCGGTCCTGGGTCTGCATCTGGTGCTGCCCTACGGCCATCCGATCCGCATGGCGACCGGCGAATCGGCCGCGCTCTGGCTGCTGCTGGGCGGCGGCGCGGTGCTGGTGCTGATCTACCGCTTTGGCCTGGGCAAGCTGCGGGCACGGGCGCGGGCGAAAGAGGCGGCAGAGGCCCCGCCGCCGCAGCCCGGCCGGTTCAGCGAGGCCGAGCTGGAGCGCTATGCCCGCCACATCGTGCTGCGCGAACTGGGCGGTCAGGGTCAGAAAAAACTGCACCAGGGCCGCGTGCTGGTGATCGGTGCGGGCGGGCTGGGCGCGCCTGCGCTGCAGTATCTCGCGGCGGCTGGGGTGGGCACCATCGGGGTGATCGACGACGACACGGTCGAGAATGCCAACCTGCAGCGCCAGGTGATCCACCGCGACCGCGACATCGGCATGCCCAAGGTTTTTTCCGCGCAGGCCGCGATGCGGGCGCAGAACCCGCATGTGACGGTGCAGCCCTATCATCGGCGGCTGACCGACGACATCGCCGCCGATCTGTTTGCCGACTATGACGTGATCCTGGACGGGACCGACAATTTCGACAGCCGATATCTGGCCAACCGCACCGCCGCCGCCCTGGGCAAACCGCTGGTGTCGGGCGCGCTCAGCCAGTGGGAAGGGCAGCTGAGCGTCTTCGATCCCGCCGGCGGCGCGCCTTGTTATCAGTGCATTTTCCCGCAGGCCCCCGCCGACGGACTTGCCCCGTCCTGCGCCGAAGCAGGCGTGCTGGGGCCGCTTCCGGGCGTGGTGGGTGCGATGATGGCGGTCGAAGCGGTGAAGCTCTTGAGCGATGCGGGCCAGCCTCTGCGGGGCGAGATGCTGATCTATGACGCACTTTGGGGCGAGACCCGGAAGATCGCGCTCAGGCGGCGCGCCGATTGCCCGGTCTGCGGCGGCTGAGGCTTGCGCGCGCCGCTGCCCGCGCCATACTGCGGGCGACAGCATGATCAGGGGAGAGTGACATGAAACATCTGGCGATCTGGACGGCGGCGGCGGCGGTCGCGGCGACATCGGCGTTTGCGGGCGGTCACCTGCCCGATCTGGACGGGCAAGAGGTCGTCGTGGCGACCGAAAACGCCTATCCGCCGCTTCAGTTCATCGAACCCGGCACCGGCGATGCGGTGGGCTGGGAATACGACGCCATGGCCGAGATCGCGGAGCGGATCAACATCACCGTGGTCTATGAAAACATCAGCTGGGACGCGATGATCCCCGCGGTCAGCGAAGGTCAGTTCGACATGGGCATGACCGGCATCACCATCCGCGAGGACCGTGCCGAAAAGGTCGACTTTTCAGAGCCCTACATGCGGTCGGAAATGGTGATGCTGGTGCGCGGCGACGAAGACCGGTTCAGCGATGCGACAGGCTTTGCCGCTGATCCAGACCTGCTGATGGCCGCCCAGCCTGGCACGACCCCGTTTTACGTCGGCGTCTACGAGGTGCTGGACGGCGACGAGGGCAATCCGCGGATCAAGCTGTTTGAAACCTTCGGCGCGGGCGTGCAGGCGCTGCGCACCGGCGATGTCGATCTTGTGCTGACCGATGGCACGGCGGGTGCCGGCTATGTGGAGGCCAGCGACGGCGCGCTCAAGATCGTGGGCAACAAGCTCGGGACCGAGGATTTCGGCTTCATCTTCCCCAAGGGCTCGGACCTGGTGGAGCCGATCAACGCCGCCATCGCCGACATGAAGGACGACGGCACCATTGATGCGCTCAACACCAAGTGGTTCCTGGATTTCAAGGTTGGCGGATAACGGCACGCGGGGCGGTGGGTTGAAAACCCACCCTACGACACCCGCGATGGCGCGGCATGGGGCCTGAACGTCCCGGCAAGGGCGATTTTCCGTGGTGGCTTCTGGCCGTCGCGGGGATCGGCCTTTGGCTGTTCTGGCGGGTCATCGCCGACGATCTGCACGCACAGATCCTTGGCACGCTCTTGCGTGGGGTGCAGGTCACGGTCTTCGTCACGCTGGTGGGGTTCGCGCTGGCTGCCGGTCTGGGGCTGATCATCGCGCTGATGTCGCTGTCAAAATCACTGATCCTGCGGCAGGTGGCGCGGTTCTACACCGAGGTGGTGCGCGGGGTGCCGATGCTTGTGCTGCTGCTTTACGTGGCCTTCGTGCTGGCGCCCGCCCTCGTGGAACTGCGCAACTGGGTGCTGGGGGCCGTGGGGATCGAGCCGATCCGAACGCGGGAATTCTCGCTCCTCTGGCGCGCGATCATTGCTTTGATGATCGGCTATTCCGCCTTCATTGCCGAGGTGTTTCGCGCGGGCCTTCTGTCGGTGGATCCGGGCCAGATCGAGGCGGCGAATGCGCTTGGCCTCAGCCCCTGGCAGAAATTCAGGCTGGTGGTTTTTCCGCAGGCGATCAAGACGATCCTGCCGCCACTCGGCAATGATTTCATCGCGATGATCAAGGACAGCTCTCTCGTGTCGGTGCTCGGCGTGCTGGATGTGACACAACTGGGCAAGGTCACGGCGGCGGGCAATTTCCGGTATTTCGAGACCTACAACGTGGTGGCGCTGATCTACCTGACCATGACCATCGGCCTGTCGCTGGCGCTGCGCAGGCTCGAGACGCGGATGCGGCGCACGCCCTGAAAGCGGCAAAGGGCGCAGGCCCGCGATTGCAACCGCCGGTCCGGGCACATAGCTATTGCGGCAAAGGAGAGCCTGCATGACAAATCCGCTTTTGACCGACTGGGACACACCCTTCCGGATCGCCCCCTTCGACCGCATTTCCGACGACGATTTCGCCCCGGCGCTGGATGCGGCGCTGGACACGCATCTGAAAGAGATCGCGGCGATCGCCGACAATCCCGAACCCGCCACCTTTGCCAACACGATCGAGGCGATGGAAGGCGCGGGCGAGGATCTGGACAAGGTGCTGTCGGTGTTCTTTTCGCTGGCCGGCGCCCATACGAACCCGGCACGTCAGGCCCTGCAGCGCGATTTCTCGCCCAAGCTGTCGGCGCATTCCTCGGCGATCTATGGCAACGAGGCGCTTTTTGCCCGGGTGCGCGACCTGTGGGAGCGGCGCGAGACGCTGGACCTTTCGGACGAAGAAGCCCGGGTGCTGATGCTCACGCACCGCGGTTTCGTGCGCGCGGGTGCGGCGCTGACCGGGGATGAGGCGGCGCGAATGAAAGAGGTGAAATCGCGGCTTGCCGTGCTGGGCACGCAGTTCACGCAGAACCTGCTGGCGGACGAGGCGGGATGGCACATGGCGCTGAGCGAGGACGATCTGGAGGGCCTGCCCGACTTCGTGCGCGCGGCGGCGCGGTCCGCGGGCGAGGATCTGGGGCAGGACGGGCCGGTGGTGACGCTGTCACGTTCGCTGATCGTGCCGTTCCTGCAATTCTCGCCGCGCCGCGATCTGCGCGAAGCCGCGTGGCGCGCCTGGACCGCGCGCGGCGCCAATGGCGACGACACCGACAACCGCGCCATCGCCGCCGAGGTGCTGCGCCTGCGCGAGGAACGCGCGAAGCTGCTGGGGTACGAGAATTTCGCGGCCTACAAGCTCGAGACCGAGATGGCGGGCACACCCGACAAGGTGCGCGATCTGCTGATGCAGGTCTGGACCCCGGCGCGGGCGCAGGCGCTGGCGGATGCCGAAGAGATGCAGCAGATGCTGCAGGACGACGGCGTGAACGGGCCGTTGCAGCCCTGGGACTGGCGCTATTACGCGGACAAGCGGCGGCGGGCGCTGCACGATCTGGATGAGGCGGAGCTGAAGCCCTATCTCCAGCTCGACCGGATGATCGATGCGGCGTTCGCCTGTGCCACGCGGCTTTTCGGACTGGAGTTCCGCAAGCTCGATGTGGCGGCCTATCACCCCGATTGCCGGGTCTGGGAGGTGCTGCGGGACGGCCAGCATCTGGCGGTTTTCATCGGGGATTACTTCGCGCGCGCCTCGAAACGCTCGGGTGCCTGGTGTTCGGCCATGCGCAGCCAGGCCAGGCGGCCGCGGGTCGAGACGCCGATCGTGATCAACGTGTGCAATTTCGCCAAGCCGCCGAAGGGGGAACCGGCGCTTCTGTCCTATGACGACGCGCGCACGCTTTTTCACGAATTCGGCCATGCGCTGCACCAGATCCTGTCGGATGTGGAGTTTGGATCGGTGTCAGGCACGTCGGTGGCGCGGGACTTTGTCGAACTGCCCAGCCAGCTTTACGAACACTGGCTCGAGGTGCCCGAGGTGCTGGCGGAATTCGCCACCCATGCCGAAACCGGCGCGCCGATGCCAAAGGCGCTGCTGGACAAGGTGCTGAAGGCCGCGACCTTCGACATGGGGTTCCAGACGGTGGAATACGTGGCGTCGGCGCTGGTGGATTTGGAGTTTCACGACGGCGCGCCGCCCGAGGATGTGATGGCCCGGCAGGCAGAGATCCTGGACGGGATTGGCATGCCCGAGGCGATCACCATGCGCCATGCGACGCCGCATTTCGCGCATGTCTTTGCCGGGGACGGATATTCCAGCGGATACTACAGCTACATGTGGTCCGAGGTGATGGATGCGGATGCCTTTGCCGCCTTCGAGGAGGCGGGATCGGTCTTTGACGAGGGCACGGCGGCAAAGCTGGAGGAGTTCATCCTGTCGGCGGGCGGATCGGCAGAGGCCGAGGAGCTATACCTCAAGTTCCGCGGCCGGATGCCGGGGGTCGAGGCGCTTTTGAAAGGGCGGGGGCTCGCCGCCTGATCCGAGGAGGCGCCGCAGGGGCCGAGGAGGCGCTCCTCCGCCCCGTGCGGGCGTCGTCGCGGATCAGAAGGGCTGGCGTTTGATGGCAAAGCCTTCGGCTTCGAGCAGCGCCAGCACGCCGTTCTTGCCGGGAAAATGTGCGGCACCCGCCGCCACCACGATGGGCTCGGGCCCGGCAGCGTCCAGGATCACCGGGATCCAGTCGCGGTTGCGCTGGATCAGCAGAAGCTCTTCCATGCTGTCGAACGCCGCGTCGATCTCGGCCTCGGGCAGGGGCGACGCACGGTACGACAGCAGCCGCATGACCTCCCACCCCTCGGCGGTGGATTCGTCCATGTAGCTCGAGATGATCGTGGCGAACATGTCTTCTGACATCTGGGTGTCGATGATCGCCGATTCCATCATCCTCACCTGTTCCTCCAGCGGCGCACTTGCGAAGACGGCGAATACCGTCCGGTAATCCTCGAGCGGGGCCATCGGCACATCCGCCGCCTCGGCGATGTCGGAGAGCCGTTTGTCGAGTCCGCGGCCCTCGGTTAGGGTCGCGGCGGCGCAGGGCGGAATGCCCAGCAGCATCGACAGGTACCAGGGCTGGAACTTGGCAGCCATGAAGGGCGGGATGCCGCGCGCCGCGACCGCCTCGGCCAGCGCCTCCCACGCCGCGTCGTCCATCAGTTCGGGCAGCGTCGTGTCGGTGAGCAGCAGCATGTCGGGATTGCTGGTCAGGTCGCGCTGCAGCGCCTTTTCGTCCGCCGGGGTCATTTCCAGAAGCAGCTTGCCCGCACCCTCGATCACCGGGCGCACCTGCGCCTCGGGCCCGTCGAGGCGCGGATCGTCCAGATGCACCGTACCGATCAGGTGGATGATCGCGTCGCCCCGCGTGGCGCGCCAGTGGTTGCCATTGGGAAAGGGGGTGTCGGCCACTGCCGCGTCCAGCTCCTGCCGCTCGGCCGTGGACAGGGTGGTGCGCAGATCGGTGCCGCCGCAGGAGGCGGCCGCCGAGGTGGCGATGGACAGGGTAAACAGAACAAGGGGCAAAAGACGCATCTTCGACGCTCCGTCAGGGTGGGGACATTGCCGGGCTTGTATGCCGCAATCGGGCGCGCAAGGATACCGGCGATGCAACGGGAAAGCGAACTTTATGCGCCGGTGAAGGCGCTGCTGCAGCGCCAGGGCTATGTGGTCAAGGGCGAGGTCGGCAAGGCCGATCTCGTGGCGACGCGCGGCGGCGAGGAACCGGTGATCGTGGAGTTGAAGCTGCGGCTCACGCTCGCGCTGTTTCACCAGGCGGTGGCGCGGCAGGCGCTATCCGATCTGGTCTATATCGCGGTGCCCCGGCCCACCGGCGCGCAGGCAAAACGCGCGCTCAAGGACAATCTGGCGCTTTGTCGGCGGCTGGGTCTGGGTTTCATCACCGTGCGTGGCGACGGCAAGGTCGAGGTGCTGTGCGATCCGGGGCCCTACGCACCGCGCAAGAACCGCAAGGCGCAGGCCCGGCTGCTGCGCGAATTCGAGCGTCTGCGCGGCGATCCCAACGACGGGGGGGCGACGCGTTATGGCATCGTCACGGGTTACCGGCAGGACGCGCTGCGCTGCGCCGCCTACCTGGCCGAACAGGGACCCAGCAAGGGCGCGACGGTTGCAAAGGCGGTGGGGGTGAAACCCGCCACGCGGATCATGGCGGACAATCATTACGGCTGGTTCGAGCGGGTGGAGAAAGGCATCTACGCGCTGACCGACACCGGGCGCGCCGGGCTGGTGCATTGGGCCGACAGTTGGGAGGAGGCATCCGATCCCTGACGAAGAACCCCCGCGCCGGTGAAGGGCACGGGGGTTGAACTGACTGCTGTCCGGATCAAACCGGCAGGATCAATTGTTGTCGTCTTCGGGCGGATTGACCGAGATGGTCGGCACTTCGACGTCGGCCTCTTCGGTGCTCACGTCCACATCGACATCAGGCACGGTGACCTGTTCGGTTTCGGTGCCCACGTCGACCGAGCCGACATCGGCGTCCAGTTCGGGCATTTCGCCGCCGTCGACCGACACGTCCACATCGGGCAGCGCGCCTTCGTCGGTCACATCCACGTCGACCATGTAAAAGCCGAATACGATGACCAGGACCGCGACGATGGCCAGGACGACCTTCATTACTGTGCTCATTTCTGTCTCTCTTCCGTTCTATAGTCTATGACATTTGCAAGGGTAACCTTTCAGTGATCGGTCTGGTTCCGGCGGGCGTGCGGAATTTGCGCGTGACCTGGGGAAAAGGCGGCGTGCCGGGCGGGGCGAAGGGCCACAAATCGCCTGGCAAAAAGCCGGCAAAGATTTTTGCGCATTCTCATGTTGACAGGGTAGAGGCCGATCCATACCTATGCGCCGTTAGCACTCGGCCAGGGTGAGTGCTAACGGCCCTGCCGAAGACGGGGGGCCATGGAAACTTTGAGCTAGGAGAGACTCGAAGATGGCATTCAAACCGCTTCATGACCGCGTGCTGGTCCGTCGTGTGGAAAGTGACGAAAAGACCAAGGGTGGTCTGATCATTCCCGACAGCGCGAAAGAGAAGCCCGCAGAGGGCATCGTTGTGGCCTGTGGTGAAGGCGCACGCAAGGACTCCGGTGAGCTGATCGAAATGGCCGTGTCCGCAGGTGACAAGGTTCTGTTCGGCAAGTGGTCCGGCACCGAAGTCACGGTCGACGGCGAAGAGCTGCTGATCATGAAAGAGAGCGACATTCTGGGCATCATCGAGGACGACGCTGCGGCCAAAGCCGCCTGAGCGACCGTTCCCTCTGACCCGATAACCGAAATACAGGAGATATCCAAATGTCTGCCAAGGACGTGAAATTCAATACCGACGCCCGTTCGCGCATGCTGAAAGGCGTGAACATCCTCGCTGATGCGGTCAAGGTGACCCTCGGCCCCAAGGGCCGCAACGTGGTTCTGGACAAGTCGTTCGGCTCCCCTCGCATCACCAAGGACGGTGTGTCTGTCGCCAAGGAGATCGAACTGGAAGACAAGTTCGAGAACATGGGCGCGCAGATGGTGAAGGAAGTCGCTTCCCGCACCAACGACGAAGCCGGTGACGGCACCACCACCGCGACCGTGCTGGCCCAGGCCATCGTCAAGGAAGGCATGAAGTCTGTTGCCGCCGGCATGAACCCGATGGACCTCAAGCGCGGCATCGACCTGGCCACCGCCAAGGTCGTCGAAGCGATCAAATCCGCCGCACGCCCGGTCAACGACAGCGCCGAAGTCGCGCAGGTCGGCACCATTTCGGCCAACGGCGAAACCGAAATCGGCCGTCAGATCGCGGATGCGATGCAGAAGGTCGGCAACGAGGGTGTCATCACCGTCGAAGAGAACAAGGGCCTCGAGACCGAGACCGATGTCGTCGAAGGCATGCAGTTCGACCGCGGCTACCTGAGCCCCTATTTCGTGACCAACGCCGACAAGATGATTGCAGATCTCGATGACTGCATGATCCTGCTGCACGAAAAGAAACTGTCGTCGCTGCAGCCGATGGTTCCGCTGCTCGAGTCGGTGATCCAGAGCCAGAAGCCGCTGCTGATCATCGCCGAAGACGTCGAAGGCGAAGCGCTGGCGACCCTCGTGGTCAACAAGCTGCGCGGCGGTCTGAAGATCGCAGCCGTCAAGGCACCGGGCTTCGGCGATCGCCGCAAGGCCATGCTGCAGGACATCGCGATCCTCACCGGCGGTCAGGTCATCTCCGAAGACTTGGGCATGAAGCTGGAAAACGTCACCATGGACATGCTGGGTTCGGCCAAGAAAGTGTCGATCACCAAGGATGAGACCACCATCGTCGACGGCGCTGGCGAAAAGGCCGAGATCGAGGCACGCGTGTCGCAGATTCGCACCCAGATCGAGGAAACCACCTCTGATTACGACCGCGAAAAGCTGCAGGAGCGTGTTGCGAAACTTGCAGGCGGCGTGGCCGTGATCCGCGTTGGCGGCATGACCGAGACCGAAGTGAAAGAGCGCAAGGACCGTGTCGATGACGCGCTGAACGCAACCCGCGCTGCTGTGCAGGAAGGTGTTGTCGTCGGTGGCGGTGTTGCCCTGGTTCAGGGTGCCAAGGTGCTGGCCGACCTCAAGGGTGTGAACAGCGACCAGAACGCCGGTATCGCCATCGTGCGCAAGGCGCTCGAGGCGCCGCTGCGTCAGATCGCCGAAAACGCCGGTGTCGACGGGTCGGTTGTCGCGGGCAAGATCCGCGAAAGCGAAGACCTGAAGTTCGGCTACAACGCCCAGACCGACGAATATGGCGACATGTTCAAGTTCGGCGTCATCGACCCCGCAAAGGTCGTGCGCACCGCGCTTGAGGATGCGGCGTCGATCGCCGGCCTGCTGATCACCACCGAAGCGATGGTGGCCGACAAGCCGCAGAAAGAAGGCGCCGGCGCCGGTGCCGGCGGCATGCCCGACATGGGCGGCATGGGCGGCATGATGTAAATCACGCCATCCGGTTGGATGACTTTGGGGGCTGCCTTCGGGCGGCCCCTTTTTCTTTGACAACCCACCGGGTTGGGTAAACCCTGAACGGGATTTGTTGGAGAATTGATATGCAAAAGATTGTAACCCTGCTGGCCGGTCTGGCCTGTGCCGCGCCGCTTTGGGCGCAGACATCGGAAGAGGCGGCGGACAAGACCGTGCCAATCGCCCATGTGCCCGATCCGGATCTGGACGGTCTGCAGGTCATGGCGATGTGGCAGCAGATCCTGCCCGACCCGGCGCAGCACTCCGGGCCCGCGCCGGTGACCGAGTTGCGGTATGTGCTGCATCATCCCAAGGACAAGGTGCCAGACGACGCCTGCCGCCCCGACGGCCTGACCCTTGTCGGCGCCAGCGCCGCGCCCGGGCAACGGGCAACGCTGTCCGGCTGGGCCGACAACCGCACGCAGATCTACGAGGCGACGGTTTGCACCGCCGCGCTGGACCCCGCGGCTGCCGAGATCGGCGTGATGCTGAACGGCAGCTACGCGGCGCTTTACCACGATCCGCGTTTCTATGACGACCAGCCCGCGCCGGTGGCGCGGATGCCGGGGCCTGCGGTTTTTGGCAGCCGGACCCCGGGCGGGCTGCGGGCGGTGTTCCTGTCCGACAGCGGCTGCCGGGGGCAGGACGGCACCGACCGCAGCAGCCGTTTCTGGCAGGACTGTTCAAAGATCACGCCCGAGGCAGAGCCGGGCAATCCTGACTGGACCTGGCCGTTGAATGCCCACTCTTGGGATGCGGTGGCGCAGGCGCCGGATTTTGTTCTGCACGGCGGCGATTACCACTACTATTTCGAGAAAGAGAGCTATTGGCAAAGCGGCAAGGGCGCCACCGCGCGGCTGGAATACTGGTTCCAGGAATTCCTGCTGCCCGCGCAGCCGCTGCTGCTGGCCGCACCGCTGGCGCCGGGGCGCGGCAATCACGAGGTCTGCGCCACCGCATGGTTCGGGGCGGGGTGGCTGGCGCTTTTCGGGCCGACAGGCATCGCGTCCTGCGACGGATCGGGGGCCTGGGGCCTGGGGATGTCGCTTGACAGCTGGTCCTTTACCGTGGCGCCGCGCGACGGATCGCTTGCGCCTTACACCGTCTGGATGATCGACAGCGCCAACACCTTTCTGGCCAAGACGCGCGGCGTCTATGACGCGCCCGGTACGACGGGGCGCGACAAGCTCTGGGTCACCCACTACCCGCCGGTGAAGAACGAATATTACAACCTCGGCGGCCGTCGGCACATCGGTGACGAAAGCAACCTGGCCGCCGTCAACGCGGCCCTCGGGGAGTGCACGGACAGCGGCGATTGCTGGCCCGATCTGGTGCTGTCGGGGCATCAGCACCTCTACCAGCATCTGTCGCTGACGGCGGTGGGGCTGGGCGATGCGGTGCGCAGCGATGTTCATATCGCGGGGCATGGCGGGGTGCGGATGGATGCCGACGGTCTGCCCGCCTTTGCCCGGAACGAGGACGGGCTGCGCGGTTGCAAGACCAGTTTCGCGGGGCGCACCGTTCTGGGCCGTACGGATATGGCGGCCGAGACGCAGACCGCCAGCGCCTATGGTTATCTGTTGCTGACCCGCGACGCGGCGGCGGCGGGCGGCTGGCAGGTGATGCCGCGCTGGTATCTGGCGGCGACGCCGCTGCAAGACGCGGCCGGCAGTTGCGACGTGTTTCCGAAATAGCGCTTTCGGCGGGCCACCGGGCGGGGCAGACTGCGCGGCATGGCCCTGTTTCTGTTGACCGCCCTTACCATGCTGGCCTTTGCCGCCAATTCCATTCTGAACCGGATGGCGTTGGTGGGCGGGGATATCGACGCGCTGTGGTTCGCGCTTGTCCGGCTGGTGGCGGGGGCGGTGACGCTGGCGGTTCTGGCGCTGGCCACGCGGGGGCGGCTGCGGATCGGCGGCAAGGGGCGGGCCGTAGGTGTGGTGGCGCTGCTGGTGTATATCTACGGTTTTTCAATCGCCTACGTGTCGCTTGATGCCGGCGTGGGGGCGCTGATCCTGTTCGGCGTGGTGCAGATCACCATGTTCGCGGGCGCGCTGATCGGCGGTGAGCGGCCCCCGGCGCGGCGGCTGGCGGGGGCGGGCATTGCCTTTGCCGGGCTGGTCTGGCTGCTTTGGCCCGCCGCGGGGCCGGTGGTCAGCCCGCTGCACGGCGCCCTGATGGCCGCCGCCGGGTTCGGCTGGGGCGTCTATTCGCTGACCGGGCGGGGCGAAACCGATCCGCTGCAGGCGACGGCGGCGAATTTCCTGCTGGCGGTGCCCTTTGCGGTGATCATCGCGCTGCTGACGCCGGTGGCCCCGGATGCGGTGCCCGCCACCAACCGGGGGGTGATTCTGGCGGTGCTCTCGGGCGCGGTGACCTCGGGGCTGGGCTATGCGCTGTGGTACAGCATTCTGCCGCGCCTTCAGGCCAGCGTCGCGGCGGTGGCGCAGCTGACCGTTCCGGTCATCGCGCTGGCGGGCGGGCTGGTCTTTCTGGCCGAGGTGCCGACGCTGGATTTCGTGCTGGCGGCAGCGCTGGTGCTGGGCGGCGTGGCGCTGTCGGTGCTTCGGCTGCGGCGCTGAGCGACCGCGCGCGGACGCCGGGACAATTTTTCCAAACGAAGGGTTTGCGCGAAAGCTTACGCTGAGTAAGGTGTGATCCAGGGTGATTTGACAGGCAGAGGTTGCGTCTTTCGCCCTTTTTTGAATCAGGAGATATCCATGAGACCATTTTCAACGTTACTCGCCGCCACCTGCGCGGCGGTACTGTCGATGTCGCCGGATGCGGCGAAGGCCGACTCGCAACCCTACATCGCGGACATCATGCTTGTCGGGTTCAACTTCTGCCCGCGCAACTGGCTGCCGGCCGAGGGGCAGTTGCTGGCGATCAGCAGCAACCAGGCCATGTTTTCGTTGCTGGGCACGACATACGGCGGCGATGGCCGCACGACCTTCGGCCTGCCGGACCTGCGCGGGATCGCGCCGGTGTCGGTCGGCCAGGCGCCGGGCCTTGCGTTCTATCGCGAAGGCCAGCGTCAGGGCAGGGAGCAGTACACGCTGACCGTGCTGGACCTGCCGTCGCACAGCCACATGGCGCAAAGCTCTGCCACGTCGGAGCTTAAGGCGACGACGACGCTGAACGATGTGCAGGCCCCGCAGGGCAACCGGATCGGTGAACTGCCCGCATTTCCCGCCTATGCGTCGACCGGTGATCTGACCGCGACGCTGGCCCAGGGGTCGGCGAGCACAGCCGTGACGACCCAGATCCTGCCGACGGGGGGAGGTCAGCCGATCAACCTACGCCAGCCGACGATCGCGATGAAATACTGCATTGCGCAGTATGGGCTATTCCCGCCGCGGTCATAGACCGTTTGCCGACCTTTCCAACCGGTCCGCAGGCCGGACCCAAGACAGATTATTTCTCAAAGGAATCCAAGATGTTCACGAAAATCACCCATGCCGCCGCCATCGCCCTGACCGCCGCAGCCACGATGATGTCGGGCACCGCGGCGCAGGCCGGCCCCGAGGCCTACCTGGGCGAGATCACGCCGTTTGCCGGCAATTTCTGCCCGCGGGCCACGCTGCCCGCAAATGGCCAGCTTTTGTCGATCGCGGAGAATTCGGCACTCTTCTCGCTTTATGGCACGATGTACGGCGGCGATGGCCGAACCACCTTTGCGCTGCCCGATCTGCGCGGGCGCATTCCGGTCAGCGCCGGCCAGGCGCCGGGCCTGTCGAATTATCGCCAGGGCGAGAGGATCGGCACGGAAATGGTCACGCTGAACCAGCTGACCATGCCCGCGCATACCCACCAGGCGCAGAGCACGGCGGTGTCGAACATGCATGCGACCACCAACACGACAGATGCGCCCAGCCCCAACGGCAACCGGTTCGGTGAATTCGCGCAAGGCAACGCCTATGCGTCGACCGGTAATCTGGACAGCACCCTGATCGAGGGGACAGTGACCACGCAGGTGCAGACCACCGTGCTCAACAACGGCGGGAACCAGCCCTTCTCGATCGTGCAGCCGGTGCTGCCGATCCAGTTTTGCGTGGTGACGCAGGGCATTTATCCCTCGCGCAGCTGATCGCAGGGGGTGGACCAATCAAAGCGGGCGGCCCGTCGGGGTCGCCCGTTTCTTTTGGGCGCTACCGGACGAGTGTTTCCAGCGGATCGTAGTGAACCCCATCGCCCCAGGCGATGTCGGGCAGACTGTCGGGCTTGAGCCGAATGCCCTGAAGCGCCCGGCGGTCGAACCAGCGCCTGCGGTCGACCACCGCCTCGGGATCCTGCCAGTCGTCGCTGAGCGTGCCCCCCGTCAGGGTGCAGCGAAAGAACAGATCGACCTGGTGAAAGCCGGTGTCGGGCTGGTGGAATTCGTTGACAAGGCAGGGCGCGCCAACGGCGATGCGCAGGCCGGTTTCCTCAAACACCTCGCGCATCAGGTTGTCGGGCAGGGACGCGCCACGCTCGACCCCGCCGCCGGGGGCGCACCACAGATCGCTTTGACCACCCGGGTAGGCATTGACCAGCAACAGCCGGTTTTCGTGCAACAGCACCGCGCGAACCGCAAGACGAGGCGTCATATCCCGGCATTCCCCCTTTGACGCTCTTTCATAGGCGGTGAAAGCGGCCTATCTCAAGCGGCATGCGTTATCTGCTGAGCCTTCTTCTGTTCCTGATGGCCGCCGCCCCGGCGCGGGCCGATTGCGTCGTCCTGCTGCACGGGCTGGCGCGGACAGAGGCGTCGTTCGCGCTGATGGCGCGGGTGCTGGAGGCGCGCGGATACACCACCGTTGCGCCGGGCTATCCATCGACAACGGCGCGGGTGCAGACGCTGGTCGAGGAAACCCTGCCTGGGGCGGTGGCGCAGTGCGGCGACGACCGGGTGCATTTCGTCACCCATTCCATGGGCGGCATCCTGCTGCGGGTCTGGCTGGCCGAACAGCGCCCGGCCAACCTGGGCCGGGTGGTGATGCTGGCCCCGCCCAACCACGGCAGCGAACTGGTGGACGAGTTGGGCGGGCTGGAGCTGTTCGAGTGGATCAACGGCCCGGCGGGTCAACAGCTGGGCACCGGAGACGACGATCTGCCCGCGCGCCTGCCGCCGGTGGATTTCGAACTGGGGGTGGTGGCGGGCACGCGCTCGCTCAACCCGATCTATTCGACGCTCATTCCGGGGCCGGACGATGGCAAGGTGTCGGTCGCCTCGACGCGGGTCGAGGGCATGACATCGCAGATCATTCTGCCGGTCACGCATACCTTCATAATGCAGGCCCCCGCGACGATTGCGCAGACGCTGCTGTTTCTCGAGGAAGGGCGGTTTGACGGGCGTCTTGACTGGACGACCGTGCTGAGCCGGGCCGAGGTGGCCTGCGTCTTTGGCCTGTGCGAGGACGACGCGGCCGATGGGAATTGAGCTTTGCCTTGACGGCGCCCGTGTGCTGCGGCCCGAGGGCTGGGATGCGGCGCCGCTGGCGATTTCGGGTGGCGTGATCGCCGATGCGCCGGTCGGGCGGCGGGTCGATCTGGCCGGGTTCGATGTGCTCCCGGGGATCGTCGATCTGCACGGTGACGGGTTCGAGCGGCACATGGCGCCGCGCCGGGGCGCGCTGCGCGAGGCGGGCAGCGGCGTGCGCGCCTGCGCGGCGGAGCTGGCGGCCAACGGCATCACCACGGCGGTGCTCGCGCAGTTCTTCAGCTGGGAAGGCGGGATGCGCGGCCCCGAGTTTGCTGAGCATGTGTTTGAAAGCGTGGCCGAGGTCGCGCCGACGGTGGCCACTGATCTGCGGCTGCAACTGCGGCTCGAGACGCATCTGCTGGACGACTACGCCCGGGCCGAGGCGGCGGTGGCGCGCTTTGCCATCCCTTACGTGGTGTTCAACGATCACCTGCCGCACGACCGGCTGGCCGAGGGGCGGCGCCCGCCGCGCCTGACCGGTCAGGCGCTCAAGGCCGGGCGCAATCCCGACGCGCATTTCGAGATGCTGCTGGCGCTTGAATCGCGGGCGGCAGAGGTGCCGGGGGCCTTGGACGGGTTGTGCGCCCGGCTGGCGCAGACGGGTGTGCGGCTGGGCAGTCACGACGACCCGACGCCGGAGGTGCGGGCGGCATGGCGCGGGCGCGGGGTGGTGATTGCGGAGTTTCCCGAGACCGCCGAGGTGGCAGAGGCCGCGGTGGCGGCGAGCGAGCCGGTGATTCTGGGCGCGCCCAACCTGGTGCGCGGGGCGAGCCACAAGGGCAACGTGTCGGCCCTGGACCTGGTGGAGGCGGGGCTGGTGACGGCGCTGGCGTCGGATTATCACTATCCGTCGCCGCTGCGCGCGGCGCAGCGCATCGTGGAATTGGGCGTGGCCGGGATGGCGCAGGCCTGGGCGCTGCTGGCATCTGGCCCGGCATCGGTTCTGGGGCTGCAGGATCGCGGCGCGCTTGTGCCCGGGCGGTGCGCCGATCTGCTGGTGCTGGAGCGCGACACGCAGCGGGTCGCGGCCTGCTTTGCCCGCGGCGAGATCACCTATCTCACCGGGCCGCTGGGGGCGCGGCTGCTGGGCTGAGCCGCTCCTCCGCCCGGCTGGGCGTCTTCGCTATTTCGCCGGGCTGACGTGGTTCACGTGGCCCATCTTGCGGCCCGGCTTGACCTCGGCCTTGCCGTAAAGATGCAGCGCGGCATGGGCGGTTTTCGCCAGATCGGGCACGCGGTCCAGATCGTCGCCGATGAGGTTCTCCATCCGCACATCGGAATGCCGGGTGCCGTCGCCAAGGGGCCAGCCGGTGATGGCGCGGATGTGCTGTTCGAACTGGTCGACAGCGCAGCCGTTCTGGGTCCAGTGACCGGAATTGTGCACGCGCGGCGCGATCTCGTTCACTACGAGGCCTTGCGGCGTCACGAAAAGCTCCACCCCCAGAACGCCCACGTAATCGAGCGCGTTGAGGATGCGCGCCGCCAGTAGTACGGCATCAGAGCGCTGCGATGCACTCAGCCGGGCGGGGACCTTGGTGGTGCGAAGGATGCCGCTTTCGTGGACATTCTCGCCCGGATCGAAACAGGCGACCGACCCGTCGAGGCCGCGCGCGGCGATCACCGACACCTCGTGGCTGAAGTCGACGAAGCCTTCGAGGATGAGCGGCGCGCCCTTGAGATCGTCAAAGGCGGCGTCGGCATCGGCCTCGGCCATGATCCGCGCCTGACCCTTGCCGTCATAGCCAAAGCGGCGGGTCTTGAGGATCGCGGGCGCGCCGATGTCGGCCAGGGCGGCGGTCAGCGCGGCGCGATCGGGGACATCGGCGAAGGGGGCGGTGGTCAGGCCCAGATCCTGCAGGAACCGCTTTTCGGTGAGCCGGTCCTGTGACACGCGCAGCGCCTCGCGCCCGGGGCGGATCGGGCGCAGATCCTGCAACAGGTCGAGCGCCGAGGTCGGGATATTCTCGAACTCGTAGGTGATCACGTCCACGGCGTCGGCAAAGGCCCTGAGCGTGTCGGTGTCGTCATAGGCGGCGGTGGTCACGGCGTGGGCCACATCGCCTGCGGGCGGGTTGGCGCCGGGCTCGAATATGTGGCTGCGGTAGCCCAGCCGGGCGGCGGCGACCGAGAGCATGCGGCCAAGCTGCCCGCCGCCGATGATGCCGATGGTCGCGCCGGGGGGAAGGGGTGTCGTCATGGGTCTGCCTGCCTGCTGCAACTGCGGTTGCCGGGGGTTCTAGGCCGCGCCTTGGGGGATGTAAAACCGCAAAGCGCGAGGCTAGTCGCGCACCGGTTCATCGGGGATCGACGCGGAAAGCTCCGCCCGCCAGGTGTCGAGGCGTTGCGCCAGGCCTGCGTCCTGCAGCGCCAGGATGCCCGCCGCCATGAGGGCGGCATTGGACGCGCCCGCCGCCCCGATGGCCATGGTCGCCACCGGAAAGCCGCGCGGCATCTGCAGGATGGAATACAGGCTGTCGACGCCCGACAGCGCGCGCGTCTGCACCGGCACGCCGATGACCGGCACACGGGTCTTCGACGCCATCATGCCGGGCAGATGCGCGGCCCCCCCGGCCCCTGCGATGATGACCTGAAGCCCGCGGTCCACGGCGGTCTTGCCGTAGTTCCACAGCCGGTCCGGGGTGCGGTGGGCCGACACGATGCGCACCTCGTGCGGCACGGCCAGCGTCTCCAGCAGATCGGCGGCCTCTTTCATGGTGGGCCAGTCCGATTGGCTGCCCATGATGATGCCGACTTTGACAGGCTCTGTGGTCATGTATGTCCTTGAAGTCTTTTATGAAACGCCGGGGGCGAGGCCCGCGCAGCCGCGCTCAGGCGATGATGTCGGGGGTCAGGCGATCCTCGATCAGGGCGATCTTGTCCTTGAGGTAGAGCTTTTTCTTTTTCAGCCGCTGCAGGGTCAGCTGATCTGCGGTGCCGCGCTCCTGCAGGGCGCGGATCGCCTCATCGAGGTCGCGGTGTTCGTGGCGGAACACCTCGAGCTCGACCCTGAGGACCTCATCGGTTTTCATCGAGATATCGCCGGGGGCGTTCATGTCTGGCGCTTCCGCTTGGGGGTTCGAATGCCCACGATAGCGCCTTCTGCGGGGCAGGCAAAGCCCTTGCAGAGCGGCATTCGACCACCCATATTAACCGAGCAGGGCCGCCGGAACGGGGCCTTTGCGGACGGTCGCTTGTGAAAAAGGACGTGTCGATGACCAAGATGACGCTGGGGTCCTATCCCCATATGCTGGGCTTTGAACAGCTTGAACAGTTGCTGGAGCGGACCGCCAAATCCGGCAACGAAGGGTATCCTCCCTTCAATATCGAACAAACCTCGGATTTTTCCTATCGCATCACCCTTGCGGTGGCGGGGTTTTCGGATGCCGATCTGTCGATCACGGTCGAGGACCGCCAGTTGGTGATCCGCGGGCGCAGCAAGGACGACGGCGCGGGCCGGGTGTTCCTGCACCGGGGGATCGCCGCGCGGCAGTTCCAGCGATCGTTCGTGCTGGCCGAGGGGGTCGAGGTGGGCGAGGCGACGATGGAAAACGGGCTGCTGCACGTGGACCTGACGCTGAACAAACCCGAAACCGTGGTGCAGACCATTCAGATAAGGAAGGGCTAGACGATGCAGACCAAGTATAATTTCGCCGGACAGGACGAAGAGCGTCTGGTTTACGTGCGCCCGGTTCTGGTGGCCGATCTGCCGGACGAGGTGCAGGCGCAGGTCGAGGATCAGGAACTGCTTTATGCGGTGCACCGCGCCGATGGCGAACGGCTGGCGCTGGTCACGGAACGCAGCATGGCGTTTTCGCTGGCGCGGCAGAACGATCTGGCACCGGTGACGGTGCACTGACACCCACGACAAAGGTGTGACGCGCCCGGCCCGTCACACCCATTTCGCCAGCGGCGGCAGGCTCATCAGCACCGCGTTGGCGTCATGGCCGGTTTCCAGCCCGAATTTCGTACCGCGGTCGTAGACCAGGTTGTATTCCGCATACAGGCCGCGATGCACAAGCTGCGCGTCCTTGTCGGCCTCTGACCAGTCCTGAGCCTTGCGCTGCTCGACCAGCGGCACATAGGCGGGCAGGAAGGCGCGGCCAATATCTTGGGTAAGGCTGAAATCCGCTTCCCAGTCGCCGGTGCAGTGGTCATCCATGAAGATGCCGCCGACGCCGCGCGCGCGCTTGCGGTGCGGGATGTAGAAATACTCGTCCGCCCAGTCCTTGAGCCGGGGATAGATATCCTCTCCGTGCGGATCGAGGTGGGCCTTTTGCGTGGCGTGGAAATGCGCCGTGTCCTCTGCATATTCGATGCAGGGGTTGAGGTCGGACCCGCCGCCGAACCACCAGGCGTGCGGGGTCCAGAACATGCGGGTGTTCATGTGCACGGCGGGGGCGTGCGGGTTCTGCATGTGGGCCACAAGGCTGATGCCGCTGGCCCAGAACCGCGGGTCGTCCTTCATGCCGGGGATGCCCTTGCGCGCGGCCATGGCCATCTGCGCGCGTTCGCCAAGGGTGCCGTAGACGGTCGAGATGTTGACGCCGACCTTTTCGAAGACCCGGCCGCCGCGCATCACCGACATCAGCCCGCCGCCCGCGTCGCTGCCGTCGTCAGAGGTGCGGCTGGTTTCGCTCACGTCGAACCGGCCCGGGGCCGAGTCGGACAGCG
This sequence comes from Thalassococcus sp. BH17M4-6, assembly GCF_049323015.1. Taxonomy (NCBI): domain Bacteria; kingdom Pseudomonadati; phylum Pseudomonadota; class Alphaproteobacteria; order Rhodobacterales; family Roseobacteraceae; genus Thalassococcus; species Thalassococcus sp. BH17M4-6. The sequence continues at coordinate 19,369 of NZ_JBMPGU010000003.1, read as the reverse complement.
GCCCGTCGCTGTGATCGGTTTCCAGCGCCTCGAAGGCGGCGACGATGTTGTCGCGCAATTCGCGGAACCATGCGGCGGCGCGGGCTTTTTCGGGGGCAAGGTCTTCGGTCATCACGGGTGTCCTGTCAAACTGCGACAGTCGTAGCGCGATTGCGCAGCGACCGACAACCGCAAACCGGTGCGAGGAAAGGCCGCAAGGGCTTGAGGAGCGGGGTCAGTGCGCGGGGGCTGTCACCGGGTCGAGCAGCGTGCGGCCGCCGTCCACGGTGATGATCTGCCCGGTGACAAAGCCGGCGGCTTCGGAACACAGGAACTGTACCGCTTCGGCCAGCTCCGACGGGCTGGCGATGCGCGACAGCGGCGTGTGCTGTTCGATGTCGCTGCGGAATTCGGAATGATCCTTGAGCGTGTCCTTGAGGCTAGAGGACATCACCGACCCGAAGGCCAGCGCGTTGACGCGGATGCGGTGCGGTGCCAGTGCCACCGCCATCGACCGGGTCATCTGGTCGAGCGCGGCACAGGACACCGAATAGGCCATGAGGTCGGGGTGGGTGCGCCGCGCCGCGATCGAGCTCAGGTTCACGATCGCGCCGACCTGGCCGCTGTCCTGCCCTTCGGACTGCTTGATCATCCGTTTCGACACCACCTGCGTCAGCCGCATCGCAGTCATCAGGTTCTGGTTCAGCAGCATTTCCACCGTGTCGTCATCGGTATCCAGCGGTTCCGAGGTCAGAAGCTGGCGCGATCCGTTGACCAGGATATCGACCCGGTCGAAGGAATCGAGCGTCGCGGAGAGCAGGTTGGCCAGCGTCAGCCGTTCGCGCAGGTCGCCCGCGAAATAGCGGATCGTCGTGTCCTCCTTGACCTGGCCCACCTCCTTGGCCAGGCGGCCTTCGTCCATGTCGGCGAACATCACGTTGGCGCCTTTCTGGGCGAAATGCCGCGCGATGGCGAGGCCGACGCCATTGGCGGCACCGGTGACGATGGCGGTCTTGCCTTCGATGGAGAATGACATGGAAAGGTCCTTCGCTACGACAAATCGGCGGTCCGACGACCAAGGCTAGCGCAAGTCAGCGCCGGGCGCGAGTGGGGCGTTGCGCCTGCAGCACCTTGAACCGGTTGTCGCCCGCGGCTTCGGTCACCTGCGCGAACCGTTCGCCCAACTCGGTTTCGTAGGGCAGGTGCCGGTTGGCCACCAGCCAAAGTTGACCGGTGGGTTTCAGCATCCGCGCGGCGGCGGCGATGAAGGCGCGGCCCAATGCCGGGTCGGCCTTGCGGCCGGTGTGAAACGGTGGGTTCATCACCACGGCGTCGAGCCGTTCGGGAAATTCCCAGCCTGGCACGTCGGCCCAGTGAAAGCGCGCGCGGTCGTCGGTGACGTTCAGCCGCGCACAGTCGAGGGCGGTGTGATCGGCCTCGACCAGGTGCAGGGTCTGGATATCGTCCCGCTCGAGCATCCGCGCCGAAAGGTACCCCCAGCCCGCACCCAGGTCGGCGACGGCGGGCCCCAGCTTGCGCGGCAGGCTGCCCGCCAGAAGCTGCGAGGCTGGATCGACGCCATCGGCGGAAAAGACCCCCGGGGCGGTGTGCCAGCCGCCGTCGATCCCGAGAGTTTCGGGGCCCGCCCAGTCGGCCAGCGCGTCGGTAGAGCCGAACCAGAACGCCTTGCCATGCGCCTTGGAGATCTGCCCGTCCAGCGCCACACGGGGGCGCAGGTGCTTGAGCATCGATTCGATGCCGTCGGTCTTTTGCCCGTCGACCACCACCGGTCCGTCGGTCAGCGTGCAGGCCTGCGCGATCCAGGACTGGCCCAGTTCGCGCGCGCGGGGCAGGAACACCACCGCCGCGGCATAGGGGCCGTCGGGCGCGGTGGCGCAGTCGAATCCGCGCGCCGCCAGCGCGTCGTGATCGGGGCGAAAGGTCTGGACCACGTGGCAACGGTCGCGCGGCAGGGCCGACAGATCGGTGTCGGCCTGCGGGCCCAGCAGCAGGATGCGCCCGGTGTCGGGCAGCCGCGGCGTGCCGTTGTCCAGCAGCGTGGTCAGTCGGGATGTTGCCATGTCTATCTTGTCCGCACGGGGCCGGGCCGATCCGTCGGGATCATTCCTTTTCCATCGTGCATTGCAGCGGGTGCTGGTGGCGGCGGGCGAAGTCCATCACCTGACCGACCTTGGTTTCCGCGATCTCGTGGCTGAAGACGCCCACGACGGCGACACCTTTCTTGTGCACCGTCAGCATGATTTCGAAGGCCTGCGCGTGGTTCAGGCCAAAGAACCGTTCCAGCACATGCACGACGAATTCCATCGGCGTGTAATCGTCGTTGAGCAGCAGCACCTTGTAAAGCGGCGGGCGCTTTGTCTTGGGCTTGGTCTCGAGCACGACACCGGCATCCCCCTCGCCATCGCCGGGGGGCTTCGCGGCCATGATGATCTGCGCGGGCCGTATCTGCATGGGTTCGGTCATTCTCATCCGGGGCTTGAGGTCTTTCTGCCGTGGAAGGAGTTATATAACCTGTCTCGGGAATGAGAAAAGGGGCGTCGTCGGGCGCGGGGGCAGAATGGCACGGAAATTGCAGACAATCGGCTTTGATGCCGATGATACCCTTTGGCACAACGAACGGTTCTTCAAGCTGACGCAGGACCGATTCGCCGAACTGCTGGCCGAAACCGCCCCCCGCGACCAGCTTGACCGACGCCTGCTCGAGGCCGAGCGGCGCAACATCGGGCATTACGGGTTTGGGGTGAAAGGCTTTGTCCTGTCGATGATCGAAACCGCGATCGAGGTGACCGACGGCAAGGCGCCGAACCATGTCATTCAGGAGCTGCTGGCGGCGGGGCGCGAGATGATGGCCCATCCGATCGAGCTTTTGCCCCACGCCCGCGAGGCGGTCGAGATGGCCGCACGGGATCACCGTCTGGTGCTGATCACCAAGGGCGATCTGCTGCATCAGGAGCGCAAGCTGGCGCAATCGGGGCTGGGCGATCTTTTCGACGCGGTGGAAATCGTGTCGGACAAGATGCCCGACACCTATGCGCGGATTTTCGGCGGCTGTCCCGGCGGGGCCGAGGCGGCGATGATGATCGGCAATTCGATGAAATCCGACGTGCGCCCGGCCATCGACGCCGGTGCGCGTGGGGTCTTCGTGCCGCATGATCTGGCCTGGGATCTTGAGCATGCCGAGGCGCCGGATCACCCGCGATTCCACACCCTGGAGGACCTGGGCGGGCTGGCCCCGCTGCTGGACCGGATCGGCGGCTGAGGCGCTGCCACATTCCTGCCACATTGGCCGGTCTAGTGGGCCTGTTCCCCCATACACCCAACATATGCTCTGACAGGGCAAGAAAAAACCCGAAAACGGCTTGTTTATAAGGGTTTATTGCGCGCCATTCATGTGCTAGACTAATTTCATAAACCCAAAAAAAGACCGCCCACCGAAATATCGGGGGCTCTGAGGCAGAGAAGGCAGAACATCGTGACGGGACGGCATAAAAAGCCGGGCCTACTGGGCCTGTATATGATTCTTCTAACCGGACTGATTTGGCTTGTGCCGCTTGGAGTGCTGGCGGCCCCCTACGCGGCGATGGTGGTCGATGCGCGCACCGGCGAGGTGCTGCATTCCGAAAACGCCGACACCCGGTTGCACCCCGCATCGCTGACCAAGATGATGACGCTGTATATTGCGTTCGAGGCGGTGCAGAACGGCGAGATCAGCATGGACACGCTGGTCACGATCTCAAGAAACGCGGCGGCCGAACCGCCGTCGAAACTGGGGCTGCGCGCCGGGTCGAAGATCAAGCTGCGCTATCTGGTGCGTGCCGCGGCGGTGAAATCGGCCAACGACGCCGCCACCGCCATCGGCGAGGCGATCGCGGGGTCCGAGGCGGCTTTTGCCCGGAGGATGACCCGCACGGCCAAGGCGCTGGGCATGTCGCGCACCACGTTCAAGAACGCCCACGGCCTGACCGAGAACGGGCACATGTCCACCGCCCGCGACATGACCATCCTGGGGCGGCACGTGCTTTATGACTATCCGCAGTACTACAACCTCTTTTCCCGCCGCAGCACCGATGCGGGCATCAAGGCGGTGAACAACACCAACCGTCGCCTGCTGGCCGCCTACAAGGGCGCCGACGGGATCAAGACCGGCTATACCCGGGCCGCGGGGTTCAACCTTGTCGCGTCCGCCGAGCGCGGGCAGGAGCGCGTAATCGCCACCGTGTTCGGCGGCAAGTCGACCGCGTCGCGCAACGCGCAGGTGGCCAAGCTGCTGGATCTGGGGTTCAGCAAGGCGCCCAGCCGCGTCGCGTTTCGCGCGCCGGGCCGTCCGCCCTATCAGGGCAAGGGCGACGTCGTGATCGCGAAAACCTCGGATCCGATGCCGGGCACGCGGGCGAAATCGGTGCGCGTCGCCTCTGCCGCCGTGACGAAAAGCCTGCGGCCGCAGGCGCGCCGTGGGGCAGAGCCGCTGCCCGAACTGCTGGTGGCCGAGGTGGGCCAGGATATCACCGCCGTGCTCGAATCGGTGCAGGAGGTGTCGGCCCTCGCCAAGCCGCCCGTCGACGCGGCGCAACCTGCGGTGGCCGTGGCACAGGCGGTGACCGCCGTCGCCCCGTCGCGCAGCGTCAAACCGGTGCGCCGCCCGGCGGAACTGGTGCTGGCCAGCGTGCGGGCCCAGGAACCCGTGGAAGAGGCCGAGGTGGTCAGCCGCATCTCGACCTCGGGTGGGCGTCACTGGGGCATCAACATCGGCCGCTATCCCAGCAAATACGCTGCCGAAAAGGTGCTTCTGAAAACCGCCCTGGCCGAGATGTCGACGCTGGACGGGTCGCTGCGCAAGGTGGTCAACCGCAAGTCCGGCTTTGATGCGAATTTCATGGGGCTGACCCGCGAAACCGCCGATCTGGCCTGCCGCCGTCTGCAGGCGCGGCAAGTCACCTGTTTCATGATCGGGCCAAGCTGAGTCTTCCGTCCTTGGGTCAAGAATTGCGGGCGTCCTTCGGGGCGCCCCTTTTTTGTGACAATCCCCGGTCGGCGAAACAGTTCCCGTACCAAAAGGCGACCTAAATTCGCCGCAATCCTTTGCAATGACGGGACAATCTGGCGCAAGCGGGGATGCCCGCTGCCAGGTCGTTCGGTGACGGAGAGGATGAATGAAAGGCGGGTATAGCGCGTTAGGGACGGTCTGGGAATTTCTTGAGCAGATCGGGGTGCTTGGCCCCGCGGGGAAGGCGCTGCTGGCGATGCTGCTGTCGGGCGCGGTGCTGCTGCTTGGCGTATGGCTTTACGCAAGGTATCAGCGATTCCGGCAGGCGGGCGGGCTCAGGGGCGTTCGCACCCGCAGGAAGGTCAGGACCCTGCGCGCGCAGGGGCAACTGGTCGGCGAATTCACCTTTGCCGACGCGGCCGAGCTGGCCCAGACCGGGACCATCCGCGCCAAGACGCTGGAGGAAAAGGTCGCCGACAGCGTGGTGCCGATCGAGATTCTGTTCAGCTGCAAGGACCATGACATCGTCTACCAGTTCGAGATGGACTATCGCAGCGAAAAGGAGGTTGCCGCCTGGGTCGAGGTGGCACGCGTGCTCAAGCTGCCCGACGTGTCGAGGATCTTGGAAGAGCTCGTTCACATGCGGCGCGTGATCTACCATCCGGACCACGATCCTGAGGTCGTGACGGCCGGGGGCGAGACGATTGGCGACCGGCTGTCGCGACGGGCGATGGAACTGCACGACGAATTCGCGCGGATCGACGGCGTGGCGCGTCTGCGCGCGGCGGGGGAGCGTCACCTGCGGCAGAGGGCGCCGCACCTGTTGCCGCTGCCGACCTTGTGATGCCCCAGCCCCCAGACGGGCGCCGGTCAGTCCTTGGGCGCGTCGTCGTAGGCGTCCGACAGAATGCGCTGCGCATCGCCCTCGGGGTCGTCGTACTGACGCGACCGCAGAGTGTAGACAAAGGCCGCAAGGCCGATGCCGCCCAGGATCAGCGAAATCGGGATGAGGTAGGTCAGGACGTTCATTTTGCCCCCAGCCTGAGCGCGTTGAGCGATACGGTGATCGACGAGGTGGACATCGCCAGCGCCGCGATCAGCGGCGAACAGAGCCCCGCCATCGCCAGCGGCACGGCGATCACGTTGTAGCCGGTGGCGATGCGGAAGTTCTCGCGGATGCGGCGGCGGGCCTTTTGGGCAAGTCCGATCGCATCGGGGATCGGCGCCAGCGAACTGCCCAGAAGCACGATGTCCGACGCCACCCGCGCGGCATCGAGCGCCGAAGCCGGAGAGATCGAGACATGCGCCGTGCGCAGCGCCGCCGTGTCGTTGAGCCCGTCGCCCACCATCAGCACCTTGTGACCCTGACTGTTCAGATCGGCGATGCGTGCCGCCTTGTCCTGCGGCAGCGCGCCTGCCTGCCAGTCGGTGATGCCCAGCCGACAGGCCAGCGCCGCGACCGGCGCGGTCGCGTCGCCCGAAAGCAGGATGACGGTCAGACCACGGGCCTGCAGGGCCGCCACCGCCTCTGCCGCGCCGGGGCGCAGACTGTCGGTGAAGGTGAAGGCGCGCGCCGGGGCGTCGCCCCGTTGCAGCCAAGTCGCGGTCATGTCCTGTGCTGTGCCGCCGGTCCAGTCGGCGCGGCCCAGCCTGACCACCTGACCATGCGCGCGACCCTGGGTGCCCGAACCGGGCACCTCGCTCAGGTCTGACACATCGGCCGGAAGGATGCCGCGCGCCCGGATCGCCGCCGTCAGCGCCTGCGCCAGCGGGTGGGCCGATCCCTGCGCCAGACCCAGCACGATGCTCAGGTCGTCGTCGCTGAAACCGTCCAGATTGGTGACCTGCGGCGTGCCGGTGGTCAGTGTGCCGGTCTTGTCGAAGATCACCGTGTCGACATCCGCCAGCCGTTCCAGCGCGGTCGCGTCCTTGATCAGCATGCCGCGCCGGAAAAGCCGGCCCGACGCGGCGGTTGTCACCGCGGGCACGGCCAGACCCAGCGCGCAGGGGCAGGTGATGATCAGCACCGCGGCGGCGATGCCGGTGGCGGTGCGCAGATCGCCGGTGCCCAGGTACCAGCCCAGAAAGGCCAGCGCCGACAGGATATGGACCCCCGGCGCATAAAGCTGCGCGGCGCGGTCGGCGAGCGAGGTGTAGTTGGACCGCCCTGATTCCGCGACGGCGACCAGATCGGCCATGCGGTGCAGAGAGGTGTCGCGCCCCACGGCGGTGGCGCGCAGGGTCAGCGGGCCGGTCAGGTTGACCTCGCCCGCGCTCACCGCCTGTCCGGGGGCGGCGGGCACGGGCAGGGTTTCACCGGTCAGCAGCGACCGGTCGAGTTCGGAGCGGCCTTCGGTGATCTCGCCATCCACCGGCATCCGCCCGCCGGGGCGCACGCGGATCAGATCGCCGATCCGCAGGGCCGCGACGGCGACCTCTTCCGCCTCGCCCGTGGCGTTCAGGCGCAGGGCGCGCGGCACTTCGAGAGCGGTCAGTTCCTCTGCCGCCGACCGGGCGATGGCGCGGGTGCGGAAATCGAGGTAGCGGCCCGCCAGCAGGAAGAAGCACAGGGTCAGTGCTGCGTCGAAATAGGCATGTTCGCCCGACAGCGCGGTTTCCCACAGCGAGGTGCCGAGCGCCAGCAGGATCGCCAGCGATATCGGGACGTCCATGTTCAGCCGCCGCACCCGCAACGCCTTGAGTGCATTCGCAAAGAACGGCTGTGCGGCAAAGGCCACGGCGGGAAAGGCGATGGCGGCCGAGATCCAGTGGAACATGTCGCGGGTCGGCCCTTCGGCCCCCGACCAGACCGCCACCGACAGCAGCATGACGTTCATTGCGGCAAAGCCCGCAACCGCCAGTCTCATCAGCAGGTCGCGCCCGGTGCGGTCGGTCTGCGTGGCGGCGAGCGCGGTGGCGTCAAGCTCGTGCGCCTCGAACCCCACCGCCTCTAGCGTGGGGATGAGGTCGGCGGCGGTGACGCCCGGCGCGGCGTTGATCGCGGCGCGTTTCAGCGTCAGGTTCACCCGCGCAGAGATCACGCGCGGATCGGCGGCAAGCGCCCGTTCGACCGTTGCGATGCAGGCGGCGCAGTGGATGCCCGGCAGGGACAGCATGAGCTCGGCCGCCCCGGTCGGTGTGCCATCAGCGGCGGCGACGGCCTGCGCCGCCGGGGCGGCCACGCAGGCCGGGCAGGCCGACATCGGGGGGTGCAGCGTCGCGGTCATGGCATCACCGTTTCACGTGCAGGATCACGCGCTGTTCGAACAACGTGCCGTCAAGCGCCGTGGCCTTCATGCGAATGTTCCAGTTGCCGGGCCCCAGAGTTTCGCGCGCCACATAGGCGTGGCCGTCAAAGGCGAACTGCGGTTCGCGGTCGTCGCGGGTGCTGGTCGCGCGGCCCAGCGTGGCGCTGAGCGATCCGACCTGCACCGGCGCGCCCGCCGCGTCGGTGATTTGCAGCATCACCAGCCCGCCGGTCGCATCGGCGCGCACCGTCCAGCCCAGCGATTCCTGCGCCGTCCGGCGGGCGTCGAAATTCTGGCTCGCCACGTAGGAATTCTTGACCTCGAGCCCCGGGAAGGTGCGCACCGCGCTGACGGCGAGTGCGAGGTTGACGGTGATGATGACGCCGAAAAAGCTGCCAAAGATCATCAGGGCATGTTTGCCGGTCAGTGTGCGTTGGGCGGTCATGGGGTCCCCCGTCCGTTGAAGATGGTGTCGTTATAGGCGCGGTCGCCGTTCGAGATATCCTCGACCCAGAGCCGGAATTCGGTCCGGTGATCCTGCGCCGGGTCCGAACCGCCGGGGGCGGTGACATAGACCCGCTGCAGCCGGGTGGCGTTGGCGGGCACGTCCACGGTTTCGTAGACCGTGCCTTCGAGCGTGATCTGAAGTGCGGGGTGCCCGGCCACGGTGATGCGGAAGGGGCGATCCTCACCATGCTTGTTCAAGAGCCGCACGTCATAGGTGTTGCGCACCGATCCGTCCGAAAGGGTCACGAAGGTGGGGTTGCGCACCGGTGCGACGGTCATCTCGATCTCGGGCCGGATGAACAGGGCAAAGACCAGCCCCAGCCCGACCAGCGCCCAAAGCACGGTGTACATCATCGTGCGGGGGCGAAACACATGCTGCCAGATGGGGCGCGGCGGCTTTCCGGCGCGCTCTGCCGCCTCGTCGCTGAGCGCGAGGTAGTCGATCAGCCCGCGCGGTTTGCCGATCTTGTCCATCACCTCGTCACAGGCGTCGATGCAAAGCGCGCAGGTGATGCATTCCATCTGCTGACCGTCGCGGATGTCGATGCCCATCGGGCAGACGTTGACGCAGGCCATGCAGTCGATGCAATCGCCCGGCCCGTCGGCAAAGGTGGCGGGGTTGACCGGGGCTGCTGCCGCAGCATCGGCGAGGCCGGGATAGGGCGTGGCGCTGTAGGTGGCGCCGCCGGGGCCGTTCTCGATCCCCGCTGCACGGGTTGCGGTTTCGGCGGCGACGGCTTCGGCCTTCTGCTTGCGGCGCACGTTGCCCTTGCCGCGCGGCTCTCCGCGCCAGACCCGGTAGCCGACGGTCAGCGTATCCTCGTCCATCATCGCGGCCTGGATGCGCGGCCAGGGGCAGGCGTAAATGCAGATCTGTTCGCGGAAGAACCCGCCGAAGAGAAATGTCGTGGCGGTCAGGATCGCCATGGTCGTGTAGGCCACGGGATGCGCGTCGCCGGTGACCAGATCGCGCGCAAGCGTCGGCGCGTCGGTGAAATAGAACACCCAGGCCCCGCCGGTGGCGAGCCCGATGAGCAGCCAGACCGTCCATTTCGTCAGCCGCAGCCGGGCCTTGCGCAGGTCCCATCCCTTTTGCCGGTGCAGGCGCAGGCGGGCGTTGCGGTCGCCTTCGATCCAGCGTTCGACCAGGATGAAAAGGTCGGTCCAGACGGTCTGGGGGCAGGCATAGCCGCACCAGACCCGCCCCAGGGCGGAGGTGAACAGGAAAAGCCCAAGCCCCGCCATGATCAGCAGGCCCGCGACGAAATAGAATTCATGCGGCCAGATCTCGATCCAGAAGAAAAAGAACCGCCGTCCGGCGAGGTCCACCAGCACCGCCTGATCGGGCAGTTGCGGGCCACGGTCCCAGCGGATCCACGGCGTGATGTAGTAGATGCCAAGCGTGAGGATGAGCAGGACCCATTTGAGATTGCGGAATGTACCGCTGACGCGGCGCGGAAAGATCGGCTCGCGCGCGGCGTAAAGGCTGGGGGCAGGATCGTGTGACACGACAGAATCGCTCCGTTGAGACGGGTTTGTTGAGGCTCTTCTGTCAGGACGGGCGGTGCCCGACTTTGACCTGTGTCAAAAAGCCGAGTCTTTGATCCATGATTTATCTTGAGGGGCACCGACGCGCGGCGAACGGAGCGTGCGAGCCTTGGCGAATGGTGATGTTTGTCCCCGGCACGGAATCAAGGCCGCTTGCGGCCGCCGTGCCTGCGCCGGACCGGCCCCGTGGGCCGGCGCTTTGGCTGGGCTGAGTGCGTAGCGCGGAGCGAAGATGTACTTGGCTGGCATAAAGCATTGTAGCTCATAGGCCCGATGCGACGTCCCCCGGTACGGCGCTGGCACGGCGGGGCGATAACCGCTCTGTCGACGCTTCGGCACTTGGGCACCAACAGCCGCCGCGGGAGGCTGGCTCCTTCCCGGTCAGCCGCCCGCGTCGTCTTCCTCCGGACCTCTTGCCGTCTTGGCCTCGCGCCGCAGCCAGGCCACGAAATCGCGCAGCGGCGGGCGGGCGACGCCGGGGGCGGTGACGATGTGATAGCCATCGTCCGGGCGATCCTCGAACAGCAGGCGCAGGCGGCCGGCGCGCAGGTCCTCCTCTACGGACACGCGGGTCGAGATGGCGATGCCCTGGCCCGAGCGCGCCCCGTCCAGCATCAGGTTGCCGGGCACGTGGATCACCCCCAGCCGCCCGACGTTCCGCACGCCCTTGCCGGCCAGCCAGAGCGAGCTTTCCGAGGTGCCAAGCTCCTGAACCCAGGGGAACCTGGCCAGCTCTTCGGGCGATCCGGGCGCCAGATCCCCGATCAGCGACGGCGCGGCCACCACGGCGATGGGGGAGTGCACCAGCAGTTCGGATGCAAGCCCCGGCCAGTCGCCGGCGCCATAGCGCAGCGCCACGTCGATGCCGCCGGGGGCCGGATCGCTCATCTGCGGGCTGGGGCTGATCATGATGTCGATCTCGGGGTGCAGTTGCTGGAACCCCGCGAGCCGCGGCATCAGCCAGTTGGCGGCGAAGGACGGCGTGGTGGTGACATACAGCGGGCGATGCGCATCGGCGCCGGTCAGCGCCTCGATCACCTGGGCGATGCGGCCGAAGCCTTCGGTCAGCGCATCGGCCAGCTGGCGGCCTTCGCCGGTCAGCGACAGCGACCGCGAGGAGCGGTCCAGCAGCGACAGACCCAGATGCGTCTCGAGGCTGCGCATCTGCTGCGAAATAGCAGCGTGGCTGACGTTGAGCCGCGCCCCCGCCCGCGTGACAGAGCCGGTTTCCGCATAGGCCGAAAACGCCCGCAGGGCGGACAGAGGCGGTAGGGTGTGCCAGTCAATCATGTCATTTCAGCTTACATGAGGTCATTTTTCCTGAGTCGCATTTTGATGCGGATATAGCAATACTCCATGTATCGACGCGCCAGACAGGAGATGCGCCATGTTGGGAATACTTGCACATAGCTGGATGACTGCGGCCCGGCAGACACCGAAGTCCGAAGGCCGCACCCATTACGAGGAAGAGCGCCGCTGGCTGCGCGACTCGCGCGCCGCCCGTGCGAAAGGGGGCCGTCATGATTGATCCGATTATCTATCAGGCCGAGGCGACGATGCGCCGTGATCTTGTTGAAACGCCGCCATGGCCCTGGGGGTTCGGGCGCTGGCGGTCCACGCGCCCGCAACCGCCGCGTCCGCGCTTTCGCGCGGCGCGGTAAGCCGATCCGCCAGGCCTAGGAGGCAGACCCATGACAGCCACGCCGCAGGCCGATCAGGCCCTTTTCGCACCGTTGCACCTGCCGTCTGGCACGGTCCTGAAGAACCGGATCGTAAAATCCGCGATGTCGGATTCGCTGGGTGACGGGCGCGGCAATCCGACCAAGGCCCAGATGACGCTCTACCGCCGCTGGGCCAGGGGCGGCGTGGCGCTGAGCATTGTGGGCGAGGTGCAGGGCAGCAGGCAGTTTGCCGAAAAGCCCGGCAACCTGGTGCTGGATGAACAGGCCGATAGCGCCGGGTTTCGGGCGCTGGCAAATGCCGGCAGTTGTGACGGCGCACAGCTTTGGCTGCAACTGGGCCAGGCCGGTGCGATGGCCGATCCGCGTATCAGCCGACCCAAAGGCCCAAGCGCGCTTGACCTGCCGGGGCTGCGGGCAGATGCACTGACGCTGGCTGAGATCGCCGCGCTGCCCGATGCCTTTGCCGCCACGGCGCGGCGGGCCGAACGGCTGGGGTTCGGCGGTGTGCAGATCCATGCGGCGCACGGCTTTCTGCTGAGCCAGTTCCTGTCGCCGCTGTTCAACCGGCGCGGCGATGACTACGGCGGTACGGCGCAGAACCGCAGGCGGCTGCTGATCGAGGTGGTCGCGGCGGTGCGCGGCGCCGTCGGTCCGGGCTTTGCCGTCGGGCTCAAGATCAACGCGACAGACCAGTTGCAGGGCGGGCTGGACGCGCCCGAGGCGCTGGAGGCGATTGCCGACCTGACCGGGGCCGGGCTTGATCTGATCGACATCAGCGGCGGCACCTATTTTCCCGGCGCGGTGTCCGGTTCGGACCGCGCGGCGGATGGTCCGTACTTTGCCGATTTTGCCAATGCGGCCATCCGGCGGACCGATGTGCCGTTGATGGTGACAGGCGGGATCAAGACCCACGCGCAGGCGCAGGCGCTTGTGGCGGGCCCCGCCGCCGCTGTGGGATTGGCCCGCGCGCTGGTGCTTGACCCCGATCTGCCGAACCGCTGGCGTGCGGGTGGGGCGGATCCGGGGTTTCCCCGGTTCACCGACCCGCCAGAGGGGGGCGTGACGGCGTGGTACACCATGCGGCTGAATGATTTGGCCAACGGCGACGTGTCAGACCGGACGCTGCCGGAGGCGCTGGCGGCCTATACGGCACGCGATGCCGCCAGGGTGGCCAGCTGGACGGCGCGGTTTGGCGCAGACGCCTGAGACAAAGATGCCGGTGCCCCCGTGTCGCGAACAGGGTGAGGCACCGGCAACAGCCCTTGCCGCAGGGATGCAGCAAGGGTTTGGCTTAGTCCTCGGCCGATGCCTCCCCCCCGCCGAGGCCGTGGACATAGGTTGTCACCGCGCGAATTTCGGCCTCTGACAGGCGTTCGGTCCATGCGGGCATCACGCCGAAGCGGGAATAGGTGATCGTTTCGACAATGCGGTCGTAGCTGCTGCCGTAAAGCCAGATCGCATCCGACAGGTTCGGCGCCCCCTGGGTGCGGTCGCCGCCGCCGTTCTCGCCATGGCAGGCGGCGCAGTTGTTGAGGAAATGCTCCTCTCCGGCGGCCACCAGCGATGCGTCCTGTGGTTCGCCCGACAGCGACATCACGTAGTTGGCGGTGGCGGCGATTTCCTCGTCGCTGAGCATGTCGCCAAAGGCGGGCATCTGCGACCAGCGCGCGTCGGGGTCGGTTTCGTTGCGGATACCGTGGCTGATCGTGGTGTGGATCGCCTCCATGTCGCCGCCCCAGAGCCAGTCATCGTCCAGCAGGTTGGGATAGCCCGCCGCCTGCACGCCCGCCGCGCCCGATCCGTGGCACTGTGCGCACCATGTCCGGAACACCGCCGCACCCGAGGAGGTGGCGTATTGCACCAGCTCCGGATCGTCGGGGATCGCGGCCAGATCGGCCTCGACCAGCTGCGTGTTGATGCCTGCGTTGGCCTCTTCCGCCGTGGCGATGGCCTCGGCCACGTTGGCGCGGGTGGAAAAGCACAGGAGGCCCGGTGTCGCATCACGGATCCCGGGCCAGGCCGGGTAGGCGATGGAATAGAGCACGCCCCAGACGATGGTCAGGTAGAAGGTCCAGAGCCACCAGCGCGGCAGGGGTTTGTTGTATTCCTTGATGCCGTCCCATTCGTGGCCGGTGGTTTCATAATCAAGGTCGTCGTCATTTTGCGGGTTCATTTCGGGTCGTCCCCTTTGGCGGGTGCATCTTCATGGCGGAACGGGATGTCTGCCGTGTCTTGGTGGGTCTTGCGGCTGCCGGGGCGGAACACCCAGGCGATGACGCCGACGAAGAAAAGGAACAGCAGCAGAAGCATCCAGCTGTCGGCCAGTTCGCGCAGGAAGGAATAGGTTTCCATGATCGGGTCTCCTTACCGGCTGGCGTCGGGCGTGAAGGTCGAGAAATCGACCAGTGTGCCCAGCATCTGCAGATAGGCGATGAGCGCGTCGGCCTCCGTCACGCCGGGGGCGCCGTCGAAATTGGCGACCACGGCGCTTTCGCCATAGCGTTCGATCAGTCCGTCGTAGTCTTCCTCGGGGTCGGCCTGCACGCGGAAATCCGACTGCGCATTCTCGATCATCTCGTCGGTGTAGGGCACGCCGACCATGCGGTGCGTGGCCATGAGGTCGGCGACATGTTCGCCATTGATCAGCGTGCGTTCGAGGTAGTCGTATTTCGGCATGACCGATTCCGGCACCACCGACTGCGGATCGCGCAGGTGGTCGATATGCCATTCGTCGGAATACCGCCCGCCGACCCGGGCCAGATCCGGCCCGGTGCGTTTCGATCCCCACTGGAAGGGGTGGTCGTATTTCGACTCGGCTGCGAGGCTGTAGTGGCCGTAGCGTTCGACCTCGTCCCGCATCGGGCGGATCATCTGGGAATGGCAGACATAGCAGCCTTCGCGGATGTAGATGTCGCGGCCCGTCAGCTCCAGCGGGGTGTAGGGGCGCATGCCCTCGACATCCTCGATGGTGTTTTCCAGGTAGAAGAGCGGCACGATCTGCACCAGCCCGCCGATGGTGACGACCAGGAAACTCAGCACCAGCAGCAGCGTGGCATGGGTTTCGATGATCTTGTGTTTGGCAAGAATGTTCATCTCCGGCCCTCCTTATTCGGCCGGGATGGCTGCGGCGCCGGAACCTGCCTTGGCAGGCGACCGGGTGGCAGTCATCCAGAGGTTGTAGCACATGATGAGCGCGCCGGTGAGGTAGAGGACCCCGCCCAGACCGCGCACGACATACATCGGGAACTTGGCGCTGACGGTGTCGGCAAAGCTGTTCACGAGGAACCCGTTGGCGTCGACTTCGCGCCACATCAGGCCTTCCATGATGCCGGTGACCCACATCGACGCGGCGTAGAGCACGATGCCGATGGTGGCGAGCCAGAAGTGCCAGCTGACCAGGCCAAGGCTGTAGAGCCGTTCGCGATGCCACAGGCGCGGCACGAGGAAGTAGAGCGCGCCGAAGGTGATCATGCCGTTCCAGCCGAGCGCGCCGGAATGCACATGCCCGATGGTCCAGTCGGTGTAATGCGACAGCGAGTTCACCGCGCGGATCGACATCATCGGCCCTTCGAAGGTGGACATGCCGTAGAAGCCAAGGCTGATCACCAGCATCCGCAGCACCGGGTCGGTGCGCAGCTTGTCCCAGGCGCCCTGCAGTGTCATCAGGCCGTTGATCATGCCGCCCCAGCTGGGCATCCACAGCACGATCGAGAACACCATGCCCAGGGTCGAGGCCCAGTCCGGCAGGGCGGTGTAGTGCAGGTGGTGCGGACCGGCCCAGATATACAGGAAAATCAGCGCCCAGAAGTGGATGATGCTGAGCTTGTAGGAGAAGATCGGGCGTTCGGCCTGTTTCGGCACGAAGTAGTACATCATGCCCAGGAAGCCCGCGGTGAGGAAAAAGCCCACGGCGTTGTGGCCGTACCACCACTGCACCATCGCGTCCTGCACGCCCGAGAAGACCTGCACCGACTTGCTGCCCCAGATCGAGACCGGGATGCTGAGGTTGTTGACGATGTGCAGCATCGCGACGGTCACGATGAACGCGAGGTAGAACCAGTTGGCGACGTAGATGTGCGGCTCTTTCCGCTTGATGATCGTGCCCAGGAACACCGCAAGATAGGCGACCCAGACTAGCGTCAGCCACAGGTCGATGTACCATTCCGGTTCGGCGTATTCCTTGGACTGGGTGGAGCCCAGCAGGTATCCGGTCGCGGCCAGCACGATGAAAAGCTGGTAGCCCCAGAACACGAACCACGCGAGGTTGCCGCCCCACAGCCGCGCCGCGCTGGTGCGCTGTACCACGTAGAAGGACGTCGCGATCAGGGCGTTGCCGCCGAACGCGAAGATCACCGCGGATGTGTGCAGCGGGCGCAGGCGGCCGAAGTTGGCATAGCCTTCGGACCAGTCGAAGTTGAGCTCGGGGAAGGCCAGCTGAAAGGCGATGAAGGTGCCCACCAGGAACCCCGCGATGCCCCAGAACGCGGTGGCGATCACGCCGTAGCGCACGACCCCGTCCATGTAGGACCCCGACAGGTCCGGCCCCGCCGTGGCGGGTTCGTCGGTCCTGCGCAGGACATAAAGAAACATGACGCCCGCGATCACCATGATCAGCATGGCATGGACCATGTAGGCCAGGTCACGGGCGTAATTGGCGGCGATCATCGCAAAGAGCGTTATCAGCCCCAGCGCGACCAGCTTGATGTAGTTCAGCATTTTGCGTCCCTTCGTCTGTTCCGCGCGATTCGTTTCAAGCCCGCGGAACGGGTGGCTATTGCCGCCGTCTTGCGGGTTTTGCGCCGCGGCTTCCTTGATCTGTGTCAAGCAATCGGGCGGCTGCGCTTGATCGGGATCAAGGCCGGGGGGCGCGTTCCGGCGCAGGGTGGCGGCAGGAACCGGCAATGGAGGGTGCGATGGACTGGAAAACCGTTCTGACCGTGCTGACTGACGGGGCGCTTGGCGATCTGACGCTGGGCCCCGCGGCGGCGCTGGCGCGCGATGCGGGCGCGCATCTGGATGTGCTGTGCCTCGGCGTCGATCATTCGCAGCAGGGGTATTTCTTTACCGGCGGCGATCTGCCGGTGATGCAGATGGCCTTTGGCCAGGCCACCGAAGAGGCCACGGCGCTGGCCGAACAGGCCCGCACCTGGTTGCGCGGGCGCGATCTGCGCTGGTCGGTCGAGGAGGGCGCGGTGCAGTTCGTGCAGACCGGCCAGCAGGTTGCGGCGCGGGCGCGGTTCGCCGATCTGGTGGTGCTGCCCAAGCCCTATGGCCGCGAAGAGGCGCGCGCGGAGCTTGAGCAGGTGGTCGAAGGCGCGCTTTTTGACGGCGATGCGCCGGTGCTGGTGATGCCCGACGACACGCCCCCCGTCATGGCGCCCGAGACCGTGCTTTTGGCCTGGAACGGCGCGCCCGAGGCGTTGCGGGCGTTCCGCAGCGCGCTGCCGGTGCTGCGACGGGCCGGCAAGGTGCATGTGGTGCTGATCGACCCGCCGCGCCACGGCGCGGACCGGTCAGACCCCGGCGGCCTGCTGGCGCAGTACCTGGCCCGGCACGGCTGCACGGTCGAGATCGAGGTGCTGTCGCGGACACTCAACCGGGTGTCGGATGTCCTCTGCCGCCACGCGACGGATATCGGCGCGGGCATGATCGTGATGGGCGCCTACGGCCATTCCCGCTTTCGCG
The DNA here is from genome assembly GCF_049323015.1 of Thalassococcus sp. BH17M4-6. Taxonomy (NCBI): domain Bacteria; kingdom Pseudomonadati; phylum Pseudomonadota; class Alphaproteobacteria; order Rhodobacterales; family Roseobacteraceae; genus Thalassococcus; species Thalassococcus sp. BH17M4-6. The sequence continues at coordinate 1,715 of NZ_JBMPGU010000003.1, read as the reverse complement.
AGGCGATCCTTGGCGGCGCCACACGCAACATGCTCGAACAGGCGCAGGTGCCGGTGTTGATGGCGCATTGAGTGGGCGCACGGTGCAAGGCCTCACGTGACTTGAACCCTTCGGGTCATAAACCGACGCAGATTGGCGAACCGGACATTCGCACAGATCGCAGCGAACGGCAGAAACGAGCCTATTATGTTGAAAAACTCTTCCTTGATCGAGTGGCAAGTCGCTGATTCAATTCGTCCTATAGGGAGGGATTGGCGATGATGGGACCGAGGCAGGAAGCGCAGGCGGCTCTGTTCTACGAGTTCTCGCTAGAGGATCATGTTCCCCAAGACCACCTGCTGCGGTCGATTGATCGGTTCGTCGATCTGAACGGCATCCGGGCCCATCTGGCGGATTTCTACAGCCACACCGGCCGCCCGTCCGTCGATCCTGAACTGCTGATCCGGATGCTGCTGGTCGGGTATTGCTTTGGCATCCGGTCGGAACGGCGGCTCTGTGAGGAGGTACATCTCAACCTCGCATATCGCTGGTTCTGCCGTCTCGATCTCGGCGACCGCGTTCCCGATCATTCCACCTTTTCAAAGAACCGGCATGGGCGGTTCCGCGAGAGCGAACTGTTGCGCCACTTGTTCGAGACGACGGTGGCGCGATGCATCGAAGAAGGCCTGGTCAGCGGACAGCGCATGGCCATCGATGCCAGCCTGATCGAGGCGGACGCCAACAAGCAGAACTCGACGCCCAAGGAAGAATGGAATGTGTCGACCATCGATCCGGCAGATGCGCCCCGCGCAGTGCGCGAGTACCTCGATACGCTGGACGAGGCGGCCTTTGGTGCAGCGTCCCCGGTTCAGCCCAAGTTCACGTCCCATTCCGATCCGGCCAGCCAATGGACGGCTGCGCGCAAAGGCCCAGCATTCTTTGCCTATTCCGACAATTACCTGATCGATACGGACCACGGCGTCATCGTCGATGTTGAAGCCACCAGATCAATCCGTCAGGCCGAGGTCGGATCGACCAAGACCATGCTGAGACGGGTGAAGGATCGGTTCGATCTGCATCCCGAACGGCTGATCGCCGATACCGCCTACGGAACTGGGCCTATGCTTGGCTGGTTGGTCGAGCAGAAGATCGCTCCACATATTCCGGTGTTCGACAAGGCTGGCCGATCCGATGGCACATGGTCCCGTGCCGACTTCGAATGGGATGCCGAGAACGATCAGTACATCTGCCCCGAAGGTCACGCCCTCAAACAGTTCCGCCGCAACTACTCGGACCCGAACCGAGGACCGACAGGCAAGGGCACCGCCCGTTATCGGGCACTGAAAGAGGTCTGCCAGGCCTGCCCATCCAAAGCCAGGTGCTGCCCCAACACCGACGCGCGCAAGATCACCCGCGAGGAACACGAAGACGCCCGTCAGGTCGCGCGCGACATTGCCAAGACCCGCCAATACGACATCTCGATGAAGCTCCGAAAGAAGGTCGAGATGCTCTTCGCCCATCTCAAACGCATCCTCGGCCTGGGCCGGCTTCGATTACGAGGTCCATGTGGCGCCAACGACGAATTCCTCCTCGCAGCCACCGCTCAAAACCTCCGCAAACTGGCCAAGATCTTCCCTGCACCGCAGAAACCATCCAAAGCCTGATCAGAGAGGCGCTTGCGCCCCGTTCCGGCCGCTACTTTCTGCATCCGCAACACGTTGTTTTTCAACAGAATC